>JAFDWZ010000027.1 GCA_018268195.1 Bacteroidota bacterium
GCTATCGTGGTCCCGGAGGGATTCAAACCCCCAACCTTCTGATCCGTAGTCAGATGCTCTATTCAGTTAAGCTACGGAACCATTTTTTTTAAAAGTGGCGCAAAGATAATTAAATAACCATATAGCAGAATATTTTTTATGCATTTCCTTTAGGTGGTTTTCCAAATGACTCACGCATAGAGGTATCTGCCTGAATATTTTCCATTTTGTAATAATCCATAATACCCAGTTTGCCATTACGGAAAGCTTCTGCCATAGCCATGGGTATTTGTGCTTCTGCCTCAATCACTTTAGCGCGTGCTTCCTGTGCTTTTGCAATCATTTCCTGCTCCAATGCTACTGCAGCAGCTCTGCGCTCTTCGGCCATAGCTTGTGCTACTTTTAAATCGGCTGTAGCCTGTTCCATCTGCAATTTTGCACCAATATTTTCACCTACATCAATATCAGCAATATCAATAGACAGAATTTCGAATGCTGTTCCGGCATCAAGCCCTTTATTTAAAACTGTTTTAGAAATCTGATCAGGATTTTCGAGTACACTCTTGTGGTCGGCAGCAGAACCAATGGTGGTAACGATACCTTCACCTACACGTGCAAGAATAGTTTCTTCACCGGCACCACCTACCAATTGGTTGATATTGGTACGTACGGTAACTCTTGCGCGCACCACCAGCTGAATACCATTTTTACCCATTGCGGCCACAGATGGTGTGTCTATCACTCGAGGATTCACCGAAAGCTGAACGGCATCGGCCACATCGCGTCCGGCAAGGTCAATAGCAGCAGCCATTTTGAACGATAAAGGAATATTGGCTTTATCAGCCGAGATGAGTGCTTTAATAACATTATTTACATTTCCTCCTGCGAGATAATGTGTTTCAAGGTCGGGAATGGTAACACTCAGACCTGCCTTGGTAGCGGTAATCATTCCATTGACAATGATACTGGGAGGAACTTTGCGGAAACGCATGAGAATAAGATTGAGAATACTTACTCTCACTCCTGAAAATGTTGCCGTGATCCATAGATTTACAGGCACGAAATACAAAAACAAGAAGAACAGGATTACACCTGCCACTATCAAAATTAAAAAAGGAATACTTGCCATAGATATATGATTTAACTGGTTGCGTGTTTGCGAACTATAAGTTTATTAGGAAGCACTTCCACTACCTCCACCTGTGTATTGGTTTCAATAAGTTCGCCCATTGACTGAACTTCAATTTTACGATGATTAAACATGGCAGTGCCTGAAGGTCGAACTGCCGAAATAGTCGTCCCTATGGCTCCCGGTTGAACATCCATCTCGTCCACTCTGGTAAGCTTCGAATCGTTCTTTTGCTCCAGGCTGAACTTTCGCCATACGTTATAACGGAATGAAAAATAAATTGTAATCCCTGTAAGTAACAATGTACCTAAGGCAGTATAGGAGCCTATTTCACTACCATACACATGAAAAGAATACCACACTCCTGCAATCACCATAATAGAACCAATAATACCGGCTATCAATCCCGGCAATATCAATATTTCCAGAACGAGTAAAACAATTCCGATAATGATGAGCAACAGAATACTTAGAAATACGGCCATATATAATTACAAAGTTACAAAAAAGGCTGATGCCTTACCGACATCAGCCTTGCGAAAGTTATTTAAAACAACCTCTCTTATTTTGCAACAAAGGTTACCGGCAGAGTATAAGTCACAGCCACAGGGTTTCCACCCTGTAATCCGGGTTTCCATGATGGTGATTTTTCAAGTACACGAATAGCTTCATCCGAAAACTGAACGGCTTGGGCAATACCTTTCAGCACCTTGATATCGGTAACATTCCCATTTTTATCAATCACAAAACCAAGATATACGGTTCCTTGTACGCCACTCATCAGCAATTCCTGAGGGTAATGGATGTTTTTCTGCAAAAAACGGATAAGTGCTGCTTCGCCACCGGGAAATTCAGGCATTACTTCCGGTCTGAGCATTGGCGCAGTTGCATCAGGCATCACGGCTGTTCCGTTTCCTCCTGTACCGGGCAACACATCTGATGAACCGGAAGTATTATCGCCACTGATATCTGTACCTACAGGAGTAATGGATGATATGGTTTTCAGTTGAGTTACTGTTTGATTTACCACCACGGGTGCTCCCTGCCCCCTGCTATGTACGGTCATAGGCGCAACAGGTTTCTGCGGTGCTGTGGGTGTGGCCGGTGGTATAATTCTTTCAATGGTGTAAACCACGTCCGGTTTTTTTGTTTTATCGGTAAACTGCTGTATCAGCTCAGCCGAAGGGCCGCCCAAATGATAGAAGAATGCCATTGCTGAAAACAAAATTCCCACTGCAACAATGAGGCTGAGAATAACATAATCTGCATTTTTTTTCCTCAGCAAATAAGCTCCGTAACCTTTGTTCCGGTTTTCGAACATCAGCTCGCACCACCGGTTTGAATAGATAAATTCCATGATTTCGTTTTTTAGTCAGATGATAAACGCTGCCGCATTCCATAAAATGATGCCGCATTCATATCCTTACCAAAAAATTACAATTTGAAGTATCAATCAGGCTTCAGCGAAAAACATTTTTTTCAGCGAATGTACACGTCAATGTTGCAGGCAAAAAATGTAGGAAAAAATTATGTGAGGAGAAAGAGAAAAATGTTTCAGGAAAAGTAGTGATCCCGATTGGATTCGAACCAATGACCTACTGCTTAGAAGGCAGTTGCTCTATCCAGCTGAGCTACGGGACCCAACATCTTAAAAATTTAAAAGTCTAAAGCGCGAAAACACTTTAGACTTTTATTGTCGGGGTGGCAGGATTCGAACCTGCGACCTCCTGCTCCCAAAGCAGGCGCGATGAACCGGGCTACGCTACACCCCGAATTATTCTGACTTGTGACCCTCTATATTACATCAACTGCATTTAAACAGGAATCACTCAAATTCAGGCTTTCAACAATCAAAGAACTATACCTCTTCGGTACCTTACCGTTTAGGTTTCCTTTTGCGGTGAGGGTGGGATTCGAACCCACGGTACAGGTTACCCCGTACGACAGTTTAGCAAACTGTTCCTTTCGGCCTCTCAGGCACCTCACCTTTCACCCAAATTTTGCACTGGCAAAACTTCCTCTCGCTGAGATGCAATATCACTCTTAATTGCACCCTCTTTTGAGCTGATTTTTCGTTCATTTGAAAAATCTGAGTTTAAGACGGGCGGCAAAGGTAACAAAAAGTACTTGTAATCAAAATGGAACTAAAAGGATAATTTTTTTCTAGGGGCAATATGTACTAATATTGTCTCCATGAGTAACAGGATACTGCAAATTCTTGCTTTAGTAATTTCGCTATGTACGGTTGCCTGCCAGACCAAACAGGATAAAAACTATACCGTAGAAAACCTTTCTGACAGCCTGAATTTCATCCATCTCGCTGATGTAGATTATTTCGATAATTCCTGGAAAACAGAAAATACCGTTATTTATCAGGTACTTCAGGAGCCGGATAACCTACATCCAACCAATGGAAAAACACTGATGCGAACGGAAGTTATGCAATATACCCAAGGCGTACTGGTGACAATAGATTATAAAACCAATAATATTGGTGCCGGGCTAGCCGAAAAACTGCCTGTTTACAATAGTGCTGACAGCACCTATACCTTCACCCTGCGCAAAGGTCCACAATGGGATAATGGCGATGCCCTGTCTGCCGAAGATGTTTTTTTTACACTAAAGGTTTATAAATGTGTTTTGACGCAAAACGATTACTTCAAACCGTATCTCGAAAACTTCAGCGACTTTATTTTTAACCCTTCGCATCCGCTGGAATTTAAAATAAAGGTTAAACAACCCTACATTCAGGATGTGGCCATTTGGAGTGATATCATCATTATGCAGCGTAAATTTCACGATGCCGGAAATCTGCTGAGCACACTCACCATTTCAGATGTTACAGATAAAGATTTTGAAAAAAAACAAAATCCCAAAATCATACAGTGGTTTAAGGATTTTAATTCGGGCGAAACAGGTTTCAACCTGAATAAACTTAATGGCATTGGTCCATATAAGGTGGCAGAATGGGAACATGGTCAATATCTGATTCTGGAAAAGAAAAAAAATCACTGGACCGATCAGTCATCGCTATCAACAGAAAAATCTTATCCTCAAAAACTGATTTTCAAAGTAAGTGCCGACCCCAATGTAAATCTTCTTGAATTTAAGAAGCAAAATTTTGATGCAAGCACTACCCTTTCTGCTAAAACACTTATTGCACTACAGGAAGATTCAGTATTTAACAGAAATTATTTTTCAAAATTTACAGGAACATTCAATTATTCGTATGCTGCTTTTAACATGAAACCTGATGGAGTGAAACATCCGGCATTGTTTGATGATGTGAACGTAAGAAAAGCTATGGCCATGCTCGTTCCTTATCAGCAAATAAATGATGTGATTTATAAAGGGCAGGGCAAACGTCAGGCGGGGCCGGTATGCAGTTATAAAATTGATTTCAACAAAAACCTTATACCATCAGAATATAACTTTACCAAGGCAACTGAACTGCTCCAAAAAGCAGGATGGGCAGATAGTAATAATGACGGTGTACTGGATAAAATGATAAAAAACACACACGTTGATTTTAAGTTCAATCTGAATATTTATGCAGGCATTACCGACTGGCAGGATTTAGCATTATTGTATGCGTCAGAACTGAAAAAAGCGGGCATAGTGATGAGTATTGTTCCACTTGATGTGCCTACTTTTATTGAAAAGGCTCGTTCGCATGATTTTGATATGCTTATGAGTGTTTGGACTACAGGTGCAGCTCCCGAAGATTTCACACAGCTATGGCACAGTAACAGTTGGTCTTCTAATGGCGATAATTATTCAGGTTTTGGCAATGCTGCTTCCGATGCACTTATTGACAGTATCAAATACACATTGGATGATGCTCAACGCCATGATATGGACAAACGTTTTCAGCAAATGGTGGCCGATGAGCAGCCTTATATTTTTCTATTCAACTCACTGCGAAGAGTTGCTGTACATAAACGTTTCGGAAACGTAAATCTGTATTTCGAAAAACCCGGACTGATGCTCAATTCTCTGCAACTTCGTCAGCCTGCGAATAAGATAAGCACTACACCATAATACACCGGGAATGAAAACATCTTTGACAAAAAAGATTACCCTTTATGTTCTCTCGGGAGTTGCTGTAATTTTAACTTCATTTTTCATAGCCGTGCAAATGCCTGGTGATGTGTTGGACAATCTTCTTCTTCGCGAAGAAAAAGTATCTGTATCGTCATCGGATTATGAAATCAAAAAATCAGAATTAGCCCATCGAATGGGTTTAGATAAACCATTGTTTTATTTCCACTGTGGCAGCCTTGCTGAAATAGGATATGAAATTTATTTGCCTTCAGAAAATCAGAAAAATAATTACGGTTGTTTACTTCGCAAATACGGAAGCGGTAAGCATGTTTATGTTTTCACCAAAATATGCAAGGAAGCGCAGAGCGCAATAGCAAAAGGTGGCGATAAAAATATTTTACCCTCAACAAAAAAAACAAGCGATTACCTACGTTACATTCTTACTAACAGTGCTTCTGCAAACATGGACAGTATATGGGCAGTAATGCAACACGATCCCGCCATTACATCCTTTCATCCGTTAGTGAACCTGCTTCAGCAATCCTGGAAGGAAGTAGAAAATCATCAGCAATCTTACAAAAAATATATTCCTGCATTCGCATGGTCGTGGGATAATCGCTTCAGCGACTGGATTTTTGGTGGCTCTTTATCCGCTGGTTTAACACATTTGGATTTAGGCACTTCCTTTTTTACAGGAGAAAAAATTGCTGCATTGCTTAAAGATAAAATAGTATGGTCGCTGGGATTTTCTATTTCAGCCATTCTTCTCGCATTCATCATAGGTATTCCTTTGGCTTGCTATGTGGTTTATAAAAACAACAAAATACTGAATGCCGTTGTCAATATGCTTACAGCAATCAGTTATGCCATGCCGACCTATTTAGCAGGAGTATTTATGCTTTTTCTTTTTTCAAACCCTGATGTGATAAATATTCTTCCGTCATCGGGTGTAAAGCCGCTGGATGGGTTTGAAGCCAATTCAACTTTATTGGTGAGAATATGGAGCAGTTTACCTTATCTCATTCTTCCATTGATATGTTACACCTATACGCTGCTTGCCTTTGTTATCAGCACAACGAAAGATTTACTTCAACATCAGATGCAGATGCCCTACATACTTACTGCAAGAGCAAAAGGGATGGATGAAAAATCAGTTGTGTACAGGCATGCATTAAAAAATGTGTTGCCTTCATTAGCAGCCTTGCTTTCCAATATTTTTCCTGCTATCATCGGAGGCTCTGTCATCATTGAAACTTTGTTTTCTATTCCCGGAATGGGTAATGAAATTGTGCGTGCATGCATATCACGAAACTTCCCTTTACTATCTGCAATTATTCTAATTTCAGGTTTTGCCACCATCATCGTTTATCTGATTGTTGATATAACGCTTTACCGTCTTGACCCACGAATAAAACAATCAACCGCATGATGAAAAACAAACTTCAGAAATTCACTACGCTATGGTTGTGCTTTATCACATTAGTAGCATTGCTGGCACCTTTTATTGCAAATGATAAACCTTATTTTTTCAGTGCTGATAAAACAACTGTTTATACTGACTATCGCCAACTGCAACTTGACGGAAAAAACAACAGCGGTATATTTGCAATTATACCTTACTCCCCAGGCTCAGCCGATTCGTACAACTCGGGGCCACACAGTCCTTTCGAAAAAAATTTTTACTACAACTCTCAAAACGAAAAAACAGTTCTGCCTCTGCGCTTTCACCACTGGATGGGTACTGATGCCATAGGTGCAGATGTTGCTGCAGGTGTGGTGTTCGGAATAAGACACAGTTTATTTATTGCAATTTTATCAATGCTGCTTGCTGTTATCATAGCTGCTGCATTGGGAATAATTTCAGGCTACTACAGTTTGTATGGAATACGCACTTCATGGTCAGCACTCATAAGCGTACTGTTGTTCTTATGGGCAATTTGGTTTTATGGTTTTTATCTTTTCAGTGATGAATGGCATTTGATTTCTTCTGCAGGACTATTTGAGAATTATTTAGTTTTAAAATTTCTGATGCTTTTTACATTCCTAAGCATCTTATTTATTGGTTTAAAAAAACTACTTTACTCCATTTCTTTTCTCAGAAAAGAAGTAAATATTTTTCCTGACCGATGGATTACCACTACCACGCAACTATTTATTTCTATCCCTCAACTAATTCTCATTATCAGTCTTTCTGTTTTCTTCAAACCATCAGCATTCAAATTAGCTTTTATTTTCGGCATCCTTATGTGGACTGACCTTGCTCGTATCATCAGAGCCGAAGTGCTTAAAATGAAACAAGGCGGGTTTGTTGAAAGCTGTATCGCTTCAGGGCTTACTACCACACAGATTGTTTTCAGGCATATCCTTCCAAATCTTAAAACGGTTATCAAACCTCTGTTTTTATTTGGACTTGCTTCTGTAGTCCTTACCGAATCAGGTTTGTCATTTCTCGGATTGGGTGTAGGCCCCGATACTGTAACACTGGGAAGCTTGCTGGCTCAGGCAAAAGAAAATATGGATGCCTGGTGGCTCATGCTGTTTCCGGGACTGACATTGTTTATCACACTGCTATGCTTATTCCAAATTGGTAAGGCGAGCAAAAAAGAAAATTAAATTCCCGCACCGGAATATTCCACTCTTACATGATAAATGCTTCCAAGCATTTTACAGAACAGTTTTTTCAGTTCGGTAATATCACGGAAAGTAATATCACAATTCGAAAACTGATTTTGTGCAATCTGATTATCTAATATGTCATTGACCAACTTATTGATGGATTCTGCATCATGTTTTTTCAGACTACGTGATGCTGCTTCAACCGAGTCGGCCATCATCAGCACGGCAGTTTCGCGGTTAAATGGTTTAGGGCCCGGATAGTGAAATGCATTTTCATCAATGATTTTATCAGGATAATTTTTCAGGAACGACTCATAGAAATACTGAACTCTGGTAGTACCATGATGCGTGCGAATGAAATCAATAACCAAATCAGGAAGCTGATTGCGTCTGGCTTTTTCAACACCTTTAAGTACATGGCTGATGATGATACCTGCACTTTCTTCGAATGACAAATCATCATGAGGGTTGATACCACTCACCTGATTCTCGATAAAATAAAGCGGCATATCCATTTTACCAATGTCGTGATACAGTGCACCTACCCTTACGAGCAAGGCATTGCCTCCTATTTTAAACATAGCGGCTTCGGCAATATTGGCTACCTGAAGTGAATGTTGAAATGTTCCGGGAGCTTTTATGCTAAGCTCATGTAACAACGGATTGTTACTGTCGGCAAGTTCAATTAATGATATATCGGAAGTGACTTTAAAAATACGTTCGAGAAAATAGATAAGCGGATAAGCAAACAACGTGAGCAGAACGTTTGCCAGCAGCCAGAATGCATTTTCCCAGTTCACCTTCACCATGTTTCCGGTGTGAATAATTTCGAGACTGAAATAACATACAAAGTAGGCTATATAAACCAAAAACACTGCCCAGAAAACATGTGATCGTCTGCGCATATTTTTAATGCTGAAAATGGTAACTATACCTGCACTCACTTGTGTAAACACAAAATCATAACCATTGGAAGCAATAGAACCTAAAATCAAAATAGTCATTACATAGCTGAATAATGCCAGTCGAGTATCGAAAAAAGTCCGTATCACAATCGGCATAATACACAGTGGCACCATGTACATACTTATCACTTCTGTTTTGAGCGACCATGTATAAATCAGCACCTCAAAAATCACCATCAGCATAATGATGAGGATACGTCTGTTAGAGTGAAAAATATCTTTACGCAACTGAGCAAGAAAAATCATAATGAAGAGCAGACATAATACCACCAGTACGGTCTGCCCGAACAAAACATGTTGATTGGGTTTTGCAAACTCTTCTGAAATCTGTTTCAGCGATTCCAGTTTTTGAAATTTATCGGGTGTAATAATTTCTCCTCTTGAAACAACCACTTCTCCCTTGCGCACCACACCTCTGGTTTCAGAAACAGATTCCATCAGTTGATTTTTATAACGCTCTGTCATTACCTTATCAACTGTAAGGTTATTTACAACCAAGGGCGCAAGGGTGCTGATGGCCAAATCAGGGTTTTCTATTTTCAATTCTGAGGCAATATGTCTCAACACTTCTATTGCATCATTCTCATAGCAAAATTGGTTTAAGGGCAGCAAATCAACTCCGTCAACTATTTTGGCCTGCCCATACTGCATACTTCTTACTGCTTCATCAGCTACACCTCTTTTGTACAACTCATAGTTTAGCTGTGTAATATTCCTGTTTAGCTCACTCTCCTTAGATTTATCATTGGCAGAGGCTTTTGACAACGCTCTTTCAAGGACATCGGAAGGCACAGAAGTATCGCGATCGAAAAACAGTATAGCGTTATCCAGCAGCAGTTTTTTTTCTGCCATCAAAGAATCTTTGTTTTTCAGGATAGCAAAATCAAATGGAGCGATAAGATCTTTTTCAGTCCAGGGTTTGGAAATGGAGTAATCAAACTTATAGCGTACCTGATGAGGCATCATCTGCAGAATAGCCCATACGGTGAAACAAAAGATGATTAACTTAAAAATTATCTCATGCCTGTTGCTTATATAAAGTAGCCACTTTTTCATCGGGGCTAAAGTATTTAAAAGTGCGTTAAGCTGAAAAGAAAAAGCAAGCCTGTAAGCCGGATTCTGTAAACAATGAATTGCTTCCTTGTTTCTCTGCCATTTGTCTGATGCGGCATACCCTTCACGAAGTTGTACTTTGCAGCACAAACAGCAACGAGCAACTGCGGGTTCGTGATTTATTTTGCCTTTCAACTCCCAAGGTTTACCTTGCACGGGCATTACTGTCCGTCCACGTAAGCTCTTACCTCACGTTTTCACCTTTACCTGTCACAACACGTTGCAACAGGAATTATATTCTCTGTGGCACTTTCTGTTACAGCATCATTTCTAATGCTGCACCCTCCCTTAACAGAAGGCGGGATGCTCTGTGTTGTCCGGACTTTCCTCCCTCACGTATGAAACGAAAGAGCGGCAGAGCGGCTTGCTTACTGCAAAGATAGTGTGAAAACTCACACTAATGTTGACCGGAGTTTACTCTGAATCAAAAATTCATGAGACAAAAAAACTATTCCTCCAGATATTGCATTCCTCCGGTGTGAATGCATAAGATTCTGCTGCCATCGTGGAAATAACCTTTCTTAATCAGTTCAATTACCCCATAAAACATTTTTCCTGTATAAACAGGCTCGATGGCTACTGATGTGAGTGTACTAAATGATTTTACAAAATTTCTAAGCTCTGTATTGCTTTTGGCAAAGCCTCCGAAAGTATAATCTGTTACCAACTTAAACGGACTATGTGCGGCATGATTTCTAAGAAACCTGATTACATTGTTGTTTATAAAATCAAAATCGCGAACTGCAGCAATTCCCAAAACGGTTTGATGTGGTTGGGCAGAGGCTATAATGCCGGCCATGGTGGTACCCGTTCCTGCTGCACAGCATATAAAGTCATATTCTGCTGATTCGTTATTTAAAATTTCGCAACTACCTTTAAATCCTAACTCGTTATTTCCTCCTTCAGGCACAAAATTTATTGTTGATATATCAACATTGTTCTCCACAAGCAGTGGAGTTATCAGCGCTTGTTGCAGGCGTTCAGAAGTTGTTCTCAGTTGATGGTAATATTCTCTGCTTACAAAAATCAATTTCATTCCATCATCAGATGCACGCTGAAGCGTAATATTCATTGGCTGTAGATGTTCTCCGCGAATAATGCCAACAGACTGCAATTCCTCGTGTTTGCACTGACGGGCAACTGCTGCAATATGATTGCTGAATGCGCCACCGTGTGTTACAATTACATGCTTACTCTTATGTTTTGCTTGTTGAATATTGTACTTAAGTTTATACAATTTATTTCCACCTGTAAGGAAATCCTCTTGATCCAAACGCAGAACATTCAGATGAATATTTTTGGTATCATGCAGAAATAACGACAAGTCAATTTGGTTAATCAATGAAATCAGATTTATAATAATTCGGACAATAACGGTGTGAGCAAAATTAATCAAAAGGCAATCGTTTTGGCAGCAAGAAAAGTCAAAGTATAAAAAAGGGCGAGAGCCGCGCTACGCGCGGCTCTCGCCCTGTAAAAATTATTACCGAAGGTTTTCTTAACTTAGATTTATTCCACCACCACTTTCACCTGTTTGTTACCTTCAATTGTCTGCACATTAAGCATGTAAGCGCCTTTAGCAAGTTTGCTCAAGTCAAGCTGCACAGTATTTTGGCCTGCCTGAGTTTGTTGCGACTGTTGCATTACTACGCGTCCGCTCAAATCCATTACAGTTATTTGTGCATTTCCTTTTGCAGAAGTAAATTCTACATTTACAAAACCTGCTGTAGGATTAGGGTACACATTCAGTTTAGCTGCATCTGTCATAGAGCTTTCTCTGCAGCCCAATACCACATTGAATACCTTGGTTCCACTTCCGCAGGCGTTGCTTGCTGTTAGCATAACTACACCATTAGTTCCTCCCCAGTCCAGAGTAATAGAGCCATTGTTACCACCACCCTGAACATAGTTTGTATTTGCCGGATAAGACCATAAAAGGTTATAGTTACCTGTTATATTACTTAGGTCAGCATTAAATAAAATGCCGGCATCGTAAGCACACCAAGAGCTTGGGTCTGCAGTGATTGAAACAGGAGTATTCGGAGCACCTTTTACAGAAACACAACGTTCAGCACTGGTACCGCAGCCATTGGTTGCTGATACACAAACCTGACCTGTGGTGAAGGTGTTGAATGAAATTCCGACAGCACTGTTACCATTTCCTGTGATAGTACCTGGAGCAGTCCAGTTATAAGTCACACCGGGTTCACCTGCTACAATATAGTTAACATTTGGCACATTACACAAGCCGTTGGTAATACCATTAATAGTAGCAGGACGTGCAGGTAATCCGGGAGCAACTGTTTTGCATTTTGGTGCTGATGTTATACCGCAAATGCTGGTTACACTCACACAAATATTACCTACATTGTTAAACCCTGAAAGGAAGTTTACATTGATACTGTTTGTACCAGAACTACCTGAAGCATTGGCAGGAAGTGTCCAGTTATAGGTAGCTGCACCATTAGATGGTGGAACTGAATAAGTCAATGTACCGTTAGGACATGCAGTAAACGAACCTGAAATTGCATTTAATGGCGAAGCAGATGTGCTGATAGCTAAACATTTTGAAGGTGATGTATAGCAACTTGTTTTAGCTGATACACACAAAGTACCTCCATTCCATGATGGTCCAAAGTTTACAGTTGCAGTAGTACCTGTACCACTTACCGTAGCATCACCAGTTATAGTCCATTCATAATTGCTTGCGCCTTCAATCGGATCAATGGTATAAACTCCTGATGTGTTTGCGCACATAGTAGTAGCCCCTCCTATACTTTTGGGCACAGAAACCATATAACGTGTTTTCTGAATTTTGCGCAAAGTATTTCCGCAACTGTTACCTGCCTGAACACCGATACTGTACATAGAATTGTTGGTTGTTCCGAATACAATTGCAACGTTAGGATTCATAGAAGTATAAGGTGATGGATTTCCATCGAAAGTAGTTCCCGGAGGGCCATCCCAGATATAACGTGATGCATTAGGTATATTCATCACCGACAAGCTTGCTGTAGTTCCCGGGCATGCATTGCCAGGCATTCCGGAAATAGGAACATCCACATTCTTTGAAGGTCCTGTAGTTTTTACATTTACGTCAACAGTCACACAGGATGTTACGTTTCCACAAGCATCTTCAATTCGTGCATAATAAGTAGTTGTTGTAGTTGGACTAACAGTAATGTTCTGTCCGGTACCGACCAATACACCACCGCAACTTCCTTTATACCATTTATAACTTCCACTCATCTCACCGAATGCACCTCCACTTACAGTCAGTTGCACATTTCCTCCTACACAAATCTCATCAGCAAAAGCATCGGTAACGGCATTGGCAGGAGTCTGAGGTTGATCTCTAAGTACAAATACAGCACGAATGGAGTCGTCACTCATAACATTATTAAAGGTATAAGAGCCTACTGCGCCAACGCTCACACCGTTTACAAGCACGTCTGAAATTTTATAATTACAATTGGCCGGAGTGATGGTATAAGTAATGTTTCCATCGCAATTTACAGCTGTAGTGCCTGATGGTGATATACTTCCGTTAGCACCTGCTACTGACATTACATTGAAAGTGCGCTGTGCAAAATTTACTACATAAGGAGTAGCCTGACATCCATTGGCATCACTGGAGTAAACAGTAATACTTCCGGGTGCTGGTATACCGGTGAAGTCGCCATTCTGGTTAAAGTACATAAAATCATAAGTATAATCATAAGGTCCTGTACCACCTGTAGCTTCCATATCCACTGTACCATCACAGCCTGAGTAGCCCTGACTTATTAAATTCAGTACCGGATTGGCATTAACAACAACATCTGTGGTGGCTAATGCAGTACATCCATACTGGTTGGTTACAACTACATTATAAGTTCCGCTTGCACTGATACCTGGAGAATTGATAATCGGATTTTGAGTCGAACTTGTAAACCCGTTAGGACCTGTCCATACATAGGTGTTTCCTGAACTCTGACCTGAAGCTAAGTTATCACCGGTTAAATAAATATCAGAACCTAAACAAACATCTCCACCACTGCTGGCTACCGGCATAGGTGATGGCGATGCCGCCATTGCTATATTTCCTGAAGCACTGCACCCTTGTGATGCATTGTTAACTGAAAGGTTATATGTTATATTAGATATTACAGATGTAGTAAACCCTGAAGAACTATTGGTAAATCCGGAAGGTGTTGATGTCCATGTATAAGTCAGTCCGTTATCATCCACAAAGCTGATTTCCCAGTTTTGAAGACTACCAACATCTCCGCCTGCCCTGTCCGTAACGACTAGTCCCCATATCCCATTTGGGTTTTTTCCATTTAAATTGCTGAAAGCTACCTCAGGAGCATAAGTTCCTGTAAATGGTGCTGAACCAGATGCAATAGGAGTTCCTCCTGTTTTAAGAACGGTATTTGTAAAATTATCGCCACTGCCTCCTCTGCGGTTAACCAACGTGATTTGTGTACCATCAGGAGCTTTTAAATAAATAATCAAATCTCCATCATAGGTGTGAGTAATGTTAAACTTTACTGATTCAATCCGAACAGTAGTGTTATTTAGCGATGTAGATAAACCCGAAACATTCACATTACTGGTAATGCCGGTTGTATTATTGTCGGGAATGGAATAACTAACTGTACTTTTAGCTGTACGTACAACACCTCCGTTAACCGTAGTATTATAAGGAGGGCAACCACTGATTACAGTAGCTGAAGGGTTGGCACTTAATTTAGGATAAACAGTGGCAGTAACTGCAGTTCTTGCTATACTTCCGCAACCACTTACTGTATTTACAGTACTGGCATAAAAAGTATAGCTGCCTGTTGCATTCACATTCACATTAGCACTCATTGCATTTGCCAGTAATAAGTTACCACCTGTAGGAGCATCCCACCAGTTAATGGAGTTACCGCCTACACCAGGAGTTGCACTCACAGGCACTGCACCTAAATCACACAGACTTCCGCTGGTAGTTGTTGGCGCAGGCAAAGGAGTACAGGTAGTTAATGAAATTTCATCAAAAGAACCGGCAGGGTCTGTACCAAAAAGGTTGTTGTCATTACGCCATTGAAATATCAATCGCTTGGTAGTACCTGCATTTGATGCTGACAGTTTGATAGTAACTGTCTGATATGTTCCCTCACTGTCATAAGCACCCCCCACCAAATAAGAGGCATTTATTGCCGTACCCGCAGCTGGAGTTACACTTGTGGGTGCCAGAAAAACCTTAATATCATCATGGTCGGATTCTCCTTCACAACGCCATTTGAATGATAAGGTAATATCTGTTTCACCGGAAGGGAAGGTTACATCACGATAAAAATGTTGTGTTCTGGAAGCTGATGGAAGACCCCATTTGTTGTAACTGTTATTGGAATTGGAGGTTCCTACATACACGCCTCTGCTTCCGGCAGTTTTAGTAAAGGTGCCTACATACCATTTGTTTCCATTAGTACTCTGAGCTTCTGTCCAGCCATTGGCTGAGAAGGTAGTTCCCAACTCGAAGCCACCGGCTCCGGCAGGGTCAATTAAGGTAGTCTGTGCTTTGAGTTTGCTGCTGCACAAACTCAACAATATTATAGTACACGTGAGCATACTATAATGCGCGATTGTTTTTCTGTTTAATTGTTTCATAATTAAATTATTTTGGTAATTTGAATATGCAAGTTAAATCATGTGAACCGCCATAGCCTGATTTTTTAGGCCAAAAGCATTTTTTCTGGGGTGAAATTTTCAAAAATCAAGGTATGATATGCTGATTTTGAGCTGCAACAAAAGAAAAAATGCGGCAATTCACCTAACCTGAATTAACATATAAAATGCTATATTTGAAATACTTATTGTATTGACAAAAGCTAAAAAACATTCCACTAAAATGCTTTACTATCTAAATTATAATAATGCTTTTTAACAATCAATAGATGAAGTTTAACAAACGACTTACATTCAAAAAACTACTACTATTAAACATCTGTATTGAATTTGCTCATCGTGTATAATATCGTTTCAAAACTTTTTTTAAAAAAAAACAATTCACGCTATTGCGAAATCAAAAAATAATTATATTTTTGAAAACGAATTTTAGATTTCAGATTAAACCGCAATAAATCTCAACTAATCTACCGATATATCTTTTTATAACATTCCGCTTCCCTTCCATATACTATAAGGAACAAAAAAAAATTCAAGGAAAATATAACTTATATTAAATCAAAAATTAATAAAATGATGCACTACAAAGACAAAACAAAACCTATGTTTTCAAAAATTTGTGGGTACTTAATAGCTCTAATGCTATGGACAACCACACTCCAAGCTCAAACAATTTTGCTTGACCCGACCGGAGACGGTGGATTTGAAAATCCCACCGCTACTTTTGCAGCCAATGGCTGGACTGAAGCACAGTCAAATATAAACAGAAGGTTCAGAGTGGGTACTGCAGCAGGTTCGGTATCACCGGGCACCAATGCTGCATACGTTGGGGGGCCTGCTAATTATAACGGTAGTAATACTAAAAACGTCTTTAATTTTTATCGCGATATAACGGTGCCTTCAGGTGCTACCAATGTGCAGTTGACTTTCTATCATAGAATGACAACCATAGATAATGGGTATGACTACATGAGAGTCTTTACTACCACTACTGCCAACACACCGGTGGCTGATGTGGTGCCGAGCACCGGCTATACTCAGGTGTTTGCAAATACTTCAACCGTTTATCCCAATTTTACCCTTATGCCTACTATTAATTTAACATCATGGGCCGGCACTACGGTAAGGTTGGTTTTCTCTTATGAATCTGATGGTGTTATCCCACATGCAACACCTGCTATTGATAATGTATCTATAACCTATACTCCAGGCTCCCCTTGCAGTGGAACACCTTCTCCCGGCAATACTACCACATCAGGCTCTAACCCAATATGCGCCAACACATCTTTTACACTTGGTTTTAGTGGTAGTGTTTCAGGTACAGGTCTTACTTATCAATGGCAATCATCACCGGATAATGTAAGTTGGAACAATATTAGTGGAGCTACTTCAAAAACCTATACTACTTCGCTCACGGCAACCACCTGGTATCGTTGTAAAGTAACATGTTCAGGTAATACCGGAACCTCCACGCCACTGCAAATAACTAAAGACAATATTGGTAATTGTGTGTGTACCGGCACATACACTAACTCTTGCACTTCAGATTACATCTCACACGTCAGTTTCGCCACCATAAACAGAACCTCAACCTGTGACGGATCTTTACCAAATAACAGAACTTTATTTTCATCACCTAACCCTGTTGTTTACCGAGGTTTGACTTATACGCTATCCGTTACTACCGATGGAGATGATGAATCATTTCGTGCATGGATTGATTATGATCAGGATGGAAATTTCTCTACAGGGGAATCTGTGCTTGCTGCAGCCGTATCATCACCGGGCACCACAACCTCCGGTGCGGTAACAATTCCTTTAACAGCAGGTACAGGTGAATGTGTGTTAAGAGTACGCTGTCGTTATAATACCAATATTGCAGCCGGTGGCGCATGTAATGATTGGAACGGATATGGCGAAACAGAAGATTATTTAATCACCATTATGGATGCACCTCCATGCAGTGGCTCAGTAACCGCAGGAACTACTGTTTTAAATAATGACAGTATATGCTCCGGTGGTAATTTCACTGCTTCGCTCAACGGAGCTTCTTCAGGAGTTACAGGCCTTACCTATCAATGGCAATCTTCCACTAATAATGTTACCTATACAAATATAGGAGGAGCAACATCTGCTACTTATAACGGAACAGCAAACACACCTACCTGGTATCGCTGTATTGTGACCTGTACCAACTCCTCATCCACTGACACCTCTGTGGCTGCTCACATTTCGATAAATCCATTCTATCTTTGTAACTATTGTTCTGTTACAAGCAATTGCACTCTGAACGATGTTATCACCAATGTAACATTGAGCAGCCTAAACAATTCAAGCACTTGTTCTACCGGTGGATATGGTGATTACCGTTCCGGATTAACCATCCCCACATTAAACGCAGGGGTAAGTTATCCTATGTCTGTAACCGTTGGTGCTGGTGGTAATGAGTATGTTGGCGTTTGGATTGATTATGATCACAGCGGAACATTTGATGCATCAGAATTTACTTATCTCGGCACCGGTAACGGAGTTACGATTAATGGTACCTTAAATATACCTTTATCGCCTTCGCAAACAGGAATAACTGCTATGCGTGTACGTGACGAATGGGGTACAATACTTACCGGAGGAAATGCATGCTTAGTTTATAGCTATGGTGAAACAGAAGACTATCTGGTAAATATCGGAAGTCAAACATGTCTAAATGCACCTGTTTCTCCTGCAAATGCCGGCAACGCCTGCCCATCAAACGGAACAACTAAACTGAAATGGAACTCCCTTTCAGGTGCTACAGGATATAATGTATATTTTGATACCAACAATCCTCCTACCACCCTGGTAGCAACCAATCAAACAGATACTACTTATACTGCCAACATAGTTAGCGGAACATATTACTGGATGGTTGTTCCGCAAATTAATGGCGGAGGTTCATCTTGCAATGTATGGTCGTTTAGTGTGTCGCCTGCACCAACCGTATCAGTTAGCAGTGGTGGTGATGTGTGTCAGGGATCAGACATCTCTTTATACAGTGCAAATATAGCTTCAGGTCAGGGATCAGGAAACAGCTTTGCTTGGAGCGGACCTTTAAATTTCAGTAGTTCATTACAAAACCCTGTGATAACTAATCCGAATACTTCCAACAGCGGAAACTATTCCGTAGTGCTAACCAATCAATTCGGATGTACCGCCACTGTTTCTATTGGTGTAAATGTTCATCCCAACCCAACCTTAAGCATCATAAGCTTGCAAAATGTTGGATGTATTGGTGGCAGTGATGGAAGTGTAACTATTGGAGCAACGGGAGGAACACCTGATTACGATTTCACGGTAGATTTTGGAAATTTCTATCAAGGAACATCGCAGGCTACCATTCCTGATCTTACAGAAGGAACTGCAACTGTATATGTAAGTGATGCCAATGGCTGTTTGTCAACCATTGATGTAACATTAACTTATAATTATGCTGCACCTCCCTCACAACCCAACCCTATTACAGGAGCACCTGTGAGTGCATGTCCTAACCCAACAGATGGGCCATATACTTTAAGTACAAGCGCAACGGATGCTGCAACTTATCATTGGTATCCCGGACTAAATATTACCGGAGTAAACTTTTTATCTG
>JAFDWZ010000028.1:0-111180 GCA_018268195.1 Bacteroidota bacterium
TCTGGTTAAGGCAATTCCGATACCCGGGGGCCCCAGCTCTTCTCCTTTTTGGTTGACTACCGGAAACAACAATATCCAAAACAGCTCCTTCATAGGCCCAACCAACAACAAAGATTTTATTATAAAAACCGGTGATGCAGCATGGGGTACACTTCAGGAGCGTGTAAGAGTAACTACCACGGGAAAGGTGGGTATTGGTGTGGCTGCTACCAATATGCCCGGAAATTATAAGTTATATGTTGCTGATGGAATACTTACTGAGCAAGTAAAAGTTTCAAAAAATAATCCCTGGCCTGATTATGTGTTTGAGGCGGATTATAATTTTAGAAGTATATCAGAAACTGAACAGTTCATTAAACTAAATAAACGGCTACCGGGCATCCCCGATGCCCTTACAATTGAAAAAGAAGGGCAAAACCTTGGGGAATTACAGGTACTGCAACAAGAGAAATTAGAAGAGCTTTACCTGCACATTATCGCTCTCGAAAAAAGAATTAAAGCACTGGAAGAAGAAAATGGCAAGCTGAAAAAAAAATAAACGTTTATCATGCAACGTCTCATCCTGTACCTCCTGTTCTGCCTTGCTTTTAGTAATGTAGCAGGGCAGCAACCCATTATTCAGAAAACCTATGTAAATAACCTCCCTAATTATCATTCTTATTTTTGGGGATTGGAAACTTATAATGATGCTGCTTTTTATATAATAGATATTAATGTCAATCAACCAAACCATTATAGTAAATTAATTAAAACCGATTCTCTTTTAAACACACAATGGATTAAAGAATTTTCCAATTCCGGAATTAGGGTGACTGATATTAAAAAGTTTGCAGATGACACTCTTTTGCTTGGCTGTATTTATTATGATGCAAATGATCAACTTGTTGCAAGTATTCTTAAAACAGATACTGCTGTAAACATCTTTCAAGCCAGGTCGCTTCATATTCCCGATCAATATTCTTATTCTATAAATATCTGCAATGGCGACATTTATTTTTACGGAACACAGGGTATTCTATATAATACAAATAATAAGACAAACATGTTTATTATCTGTATGGATAAAAACTTTAACATTAAGTGGAAGTATCAAATGGAGTATCTGTTTAAACATGACAATTTAAAAATTGTGGAGTATCCCGGTAATGGCATTGTATTGCAGGCTACCGCTCTGGCTTCTTACGATACTGTTCCAACTATTCCCCCTGAAAATTCCATAGTTCTTAGAATTGATTCGGTTGGTAATTTACTTTGGGCGCAGCGTACAGGGAATTATTCAAATATTCCCTCTTTAGACGATTATAATATTTATAATGGCGATATTAAAATTGATAAACAAGGTAATATTATTAATGGAGTTAATACTCCTATGTTTTATTATGCCAAAAACAGTGTAGTACTGCAAAAATTAGACTCTGCCGGAAACCAGTTAGACTGCAAATTTTTTCTACATGCCTCTAATCAGGAAGACGAGCTATATCAGCTAAACGTAAGGCCTGACGGCAACATTCTTTTAAGTATAAATCGCTTAATTAATATGTTAGTTGATAGCAACCTGAATGTTATTTACCGAAAAATAATGGGTGCAATCCCTTATGTAATTTTAATGTACACGCAAAATGTTTTGTCGGATAATAGCAGTGTCATCGTAGGAGGATCAAATGGTTCTCACCCACATGCAATGGCACTATTAACGGACAGTATATCATCCATTGGATGCGGAAACATCTTTGACACTGTTTTTCCGGTTCAGAATATTTCTTATACCAACGAAGATATATTGAATGAAATAATTATAAGCCCACTGCCAGTTACGGATACTACTATGGCATTTAATTTCATCAACTCCACTGATATAACAGATAGTCTTATTTGTTTGACAGCAACAGGAGTTCAGCAGCATGAAACATTAAAATGTTCCTTCTATCCTACAGTAGTTGACGAAGCTCTTTTATTAAACTGCGATTTTGATATAAACGGAAAAATTCAGATTTATAATACAGCCGACCAACTGGTAATCAATCAAAATACAACCAATAGAGTTGACGTATCTTCCCTCACACCCGGCATCTATTTTATTCGTTTTATTAACTCGGGCATAGTTTCTCAAACCTCTAAATTTATTAAACGATGAAAAAAATATTATTAGTACTATTTGTGTTAACTGCTTCTGTCAAAGCACAGGATGTAGTTAATCCTTATGATAACTCCATGAGTAATTTGGGTGGTTATTACCTATACAATAATAACCAGTTGATCCATACCTTCCTAGGTGGCGGCAATATTGGTGGCTATTATACTGGAGAATATGAGATTAATTTTAAGGAACTGCCATGGTATTTTTTGTTCGTAGGACCTGTTGTTAACTTAAACTTTACATCTCAATTAAAGTTTTCTATTAGCTATCATTTTGAAACAGTATCGTTTCCGTTTATAGTAGAATGTTCATTCAGTGGTACAGGCGATTGTACCCAGGCAACCCCTTGCAGCACTCATACACGTAACCTCCAACTCCCTCAAGAGGATGCTTCGCATTTTACTTATATTCCAAATGATCATTGTTTTCAATATCAATACTTGGTTAATAATAGTGCAACGGATAAGTTTTATCTTAAAACACCCGAATACAATGTTCTTGGCCCGTTTTCCTCTGGTAATATGGGGCC
Source organism: Bacteroidota bacterium (assembly GCA_018268195.1). Classification (GTDB taxonomy): domain Bacteria; phylum Bacteroidota; class Bacteroidia; order AKYH767-A; family OLB10; genus OLB10. The sequence continues at coordinate 2,667 of JAFDWZ010000028.1, forward strand.
TCCTCCACATAATGCTCATACATTGGCGAGTGCAGGTTTTATAAGAACTACTGGATTGGGATTTTCACGAAATGTAATTCCCCATAGTATTATCAAGCCAGTTATAAAAATACATTGTGGAGAAGATGAGACTTATCCGGTAATCAGTGAAATTTCATTTTACTATGATAATACAAGAGGTAGAATGAGATATTATCCTTTTAATGAATGTAATGAAGATTTTAATACTTCTCCAAGCGAATATGATGTAATTTTTGCCCCTGAATATTTAATTGGATCAGATATCTATTATAATACATTCGACACAGATATTCTTGAAGATGGGACATTGAATTATTACCCTTTTTCAGAAATAACTCCTACTGCAGGATGTAATTCCAATATTTTACCTGATATAAACTCAAGTTTATATAACCCTTATTTTTTAAGAGATTATTATATAAACAATTACCCAAACCCAGTTACTCGCGCAAACGTTATGTATGGCGATATTTATAATAATAGCACGAATATTTTCCCAAATCCTTATACTTTGTTTAGCAGCCCTTTACGGAATTCAAGCGGAAAGGTATTAGCAGGTTATGAACTGAATGGTTCTAGTATAGTCACAAAACCCGGTATCCACCACTCTTATTTTATTGATCAAAACACGGATTTAACCATCATCAATCCTTCGGAAAGAGAAATTTACAACCCCAGCGAAGCCACCATAACGGCAAACAACTTGGTGTTTCCCGAGAACTATACTTTCAGAACCATCAGGGGGGTATATCCATCGCCTGCAGAGGTTGCCGCAGCACAGATTCCCGAAAACGGCTACGATGCCAACACCGACCCGCGTTTGGTATGTGCCGTAACTGACCTTACTTCTGAAAACCCTGATGATGCAATTAACTTTCCGCTTTCGGCACAGCCTGCAACCAAGCACCTGTACGCATCGCGCTACTACATGGAAAACGGCAGCAAGCTGACCATCCAAAACTGTGTGCGCCTGTTTGACTGCACCTTTGATGTAAAGCAGGGTGCCACACTTGTATTTGATGATTACCCTACTCACTTTGGTAAGGAAGACCACAGTTTTATTAATGACCGGGGAATAACGCGGTTTAAAATACAAACGCTCGGAGGTGCCGTGCTTCGCAATTTTGCCGATGTGCAATATCTGCAAAATGGCGACATCACACAAACCATTCCGCTCCATTACAAAGCTATGTATGAAATTTATGCAGGCCGCTCGGTTGACCCTGACACGGATGTGCCTCAGCAGGATTATATTATTCGCAGCGGTGCTGATGTAACCATGCAGGCCGGTACAGCCATTTATCTTGAAGATGGTTTTACTGCCGAATATGGCAGTAATGTCACCATTGACCCGCTGCCCATTGGCAGTTCGGCAGCACCATGTTATATGCCTCCTAACGTACAGATGCGTATGGCTGCCCAAACGCATACTTCTCAGGCTGCTGAACTAAAATATGCAGGACTTGCTGCCTATCCCAATCCATCTGACGGCAAAGTTAATTTTCATAAAAACTTTTTACCTTATCAGGCTCAACAACTTGAAATCAGAGATGTCTTTGGTCGAGTGGTATGGTCACAACAAAACTTCAACAGCATGAACGGAAGTTTGGATTTATCACAACAACCATCAGGAATTTATACTGCTGTATTCAAAACACACGGCAAAATTACCAACACACGTTTTGTGATTCAGAAATGAGTGATACTTAACGTTCCTCGAAGCTCTCTAACCTTGTTACAGAAACTAAGAGGATGCAATGAAAAAAATTACGGACGGTCGCCAGCGTACCATTCAGCGTAAGACGAAGGTGTTTCTTCAAGTCTTACATATATCAGTTTAGGATTGGATGAAAATTCAGGGAGCAAAAGATTTTTGAAATGAATAAGTAAATTCTCGCAGGTAGGTTGCTCATCAAAATAAATTATTTTTTCAAAATGGCTTGTAAGCGATTTGTCAAGCTCGCGGTGGGGCGAGTTGCTGTTTAGTACCAGAGCATGATCAAACACGTTGATGATTTTGGAATGGACTATTGTTTTCAGTACTGTGAAATCAATCACCATTCCGTTTTTCGAATCGTTTTTTACCTGAAGCGGCACACCAGCAAGCGTTACAGTGAGGCGATAGGTGTGCCCATGAATATTTTTGCAAGGTCCGTCATAGCCAAAAAGTGCATGAGCCATATCGAAGGTAAAAACTTTGCTTACACGAATAATATCAGACATAATTTTTTAATGACATTTGAAATATTCAAAAGGTTGGTCGCAGGTGTTGCAATACCACAATGCCTTGCACGGTGTGGAGCCAAACTGACTCACTAATTTGGAATCTGTTTTTCCGCAACGCGGACAAGTAACTTGTTTTTGTTGCATAAAAATAAACTCGCCATCAGGGTCATTTTCAGGCGGAGCTATACCATGCTTTCTCATTTTCTCCCGCGCCTCTTCTTTTATCCATTCTGTTGTCCATGCAGGTGAAAGTTTTGTTTTTATCCTTACATCGGCATATCCATTTTCAGTAAGTACCTTCCTGATATCTTCGGTAAATACGTTCATTGCCGGACATCCTGAATAACTGGGAGTAATGGTAATAGTAATATGATGCTCTTCAACATCCACATTTCTTACAATGCCCAACTCCACAATGCTTATTACCGGAATGTCAGGGTCGGGGATGGTGTTGAGCAACTCCCATACTTTTTTTTCATCAGCAGAATCAGCCGTTGAAACAGTGTGTAGGGGAATGTTATGATTTACCATTTTGCATCAGGATATGCACGTTGCAGATATTGCATTTCACATAAGAGGTGACCTAAGTGTTCGGAATGGATACCGTTATAGCCTCCTTTAATTACATTAAACTTTTCAGGAATAATGAGGTTTGCAGCCTGCAGTGTTTCTTTTACGGTGAAGTTCCATTTTGCAGCAATAGTATCACTGCTTACAGATATTCCAGTTGAAATAAGTTCTTCGTCTATTTGGTTCATACAGAATAAATCATCTGTGTATCGCCAAAGTTCATCCAAAGCGTATTGCGCTCTCGTTAAACTTTCTTCGGTGCCATTGCCAAAACGAATGAGCCACTCACTGCTATGACGGAAATGATATTTTACTTCTTTAAGTGAACGCTCAGCAAATCCTTTCAGCGTTTCGTCATTACTTGCTGATAATGCTTCGTAAAGATATTTGGCAAATGCAGAATACAAGAACTGCTTCATCATGGTAAAGGCAAAATCACCGTTAGGCTGTTCTACCAACAGGCAATTCAGATACTGGCGTTCATTTCTTCTGAAAGCCAACATATCTGCAGTACTGTTGTTGTTGCTCAGTTGTGCGGCATATTCGTACATCGTTTCAGCCTGACCGAAAAAATCAAGAGCCATGTTTGAAAGTGCAATATCTTCTTCTAGATAAGGCCCGCAACTGTTCCATTCAGCCAAACGTTGTGCAGCTATCATACTGTTGTCGGCCAAACGTAAGCTGTAATTTATTAATGCTTCTTTTGTGTTCATTGGTTCTGTTGCTGAATGATTATAAATTTTTTGTTCCCTTGGGCATTTTGTAGAAATTAGGTGTACGATATATTTTATCCTGTGCCGGATCAAAAAATTCTTCTTCCATTTCTTTGGTGCTTGCTACAATACATTCTGTAGGTACTACCCAGATACTTCTGCCTTCATTTCGTCTTGTATATAAATCACGTGCATTTTGCAATGCCATTTTTTTATCGGCAGCATGTACGGTTCCCTGATGCTCATAAGGTCCACCGTTTTTTGTCTGTAAAAAAACTTCCCATTGCGGAAATTGATTGTCTTGCTTCATTGTCTTGTTGATTAATTTGATTTTATTGCAGCAGATTCACTTTTTAATTTTTCTTCAAAGGCGCGTGCACAATCGCGAACCCACTGTCCTTCCTGATGATACTTTTTATGATGATTCAGACGCTGATGATTACATGGGCCATTACCTTTAACCACGTTCCAGAATTCGTCCCAGTTAATAGGGCTTGTCTCCCAGTGCATAGTCTCTTTGTTATATTTAAGATTTTTATCAGGTATTGTTAATCCGATATGGTGAGCCTGTTCTACCGTACGGTCAATAAATCGCTGTCGTAAAGTATCATTGCTTTCTACTTTTATTTTCCATTTCATGGAATTGTGTGTATGTGGCGAATCGGCATCATGAGGTCCAAACATCATCAGTGAAGGTTCCCACCAGCGGTTGAGTGCATCCTGAGCCATTTCTTTTTGCTCACGGGTTCCGGCAGACATGTTTGCAATAATCTCATATCCTTGTCGCTGATGAAATCCTTCTTCTTTACAGATTCTTACCATTGCACGAGCATAAGGACCATAGCTGCATTTTGCCAGCATGGTTTGATTTACAATTGCAGCACCATCAACCAGCCATCCTATTGCTCCCATATCGGCCCATGTAAGAGCAGGGTAGTTGAATATGCTGGAATATTTAGCTTTTCCTGAATGAAGCATGGCAATCATTTCGGTGCGGTCAATTCCAAAGGTTTCAGCAGCGGAATAAAGATATAATCCATGTCCTGCCTCATCCTGAATTTTGGCCATCAGAATTTTTTTCGCTCTCAGCGAAGGTGCACGCAGCAACCAGTTTCCTTCGGGCTGCATGCCTATTATTTCTGAATGGGCATGCTGCGAAATCTGCCTGAATAATGTTTGTTTGTAGTCATCAGGCATCCAGTCGCGAGGTTCAATTTTTTCACCTGCATCAATGCGTTGCTGAAACTGTATTGCTTTTTCTTCTTCAGTCATTGTAATTTTTCTTTTTGATAATTCAATTTACCGCGTTAAAAATCACCAGCAGGTCATTTTTAACGCGGTGTAAATTTACTGATTTAATTTCTCGAAAAATAATCGGCCACACCTTCGGTAGTGGTTTTTAAACCGGCTTTTCCTGTCTGCCAGTCAGCGGGGCAAACATCACCGTTTTCTTCGAAAAAGCTAAGTGCATCAACCATACGAAGTGCTTCTGTTACGCTGCGACCCAAAGGAAGGTCATTGATGACCTGATGACGTACCACACCTTCTTTATCAATCAGAAACAATCCGCGGTAGGCTACCGGATTTCCGTTAAATTTCAGCACTCCTTCTGTGGTTTCATATTCACCGGCAAGTACTCCGTATTGAGCTGAAATGGTTTTTGAACTATCGGCAACTATCGGATAGGTAACTCCTTTTATTCCGCCTTTATTCTGCTCTGTACTGAGCCATGCCAGATGCGAGTATTTTGAATCGGTAGAGCATGCTACTACAGCAGTGTTGCGTGCTTCAAAATCTGCTAAATGTTTCTGAAACGCTATCAACTCGGTGGGGCATACAAAAGTGAAATCCATCGGATAGAAGAAAATACTACATATTTTTTTCCGAGATATTGCTCTAATGAAAATCCTTCAGCAAATTCTTTTCCGTTTACAACCGCTTCTTCTTTGAATACCGGTGCTTTTTTTCCTACTAATACATTCATTGTGATATTTGTTTTTTTGTTATTGATGTGAATTATAAATTTTATACTGTTTGAACATCTTTGCCCGTCATCTGCCACGATTGATAATATTCAGGCAATTCTACTTTCATTGCTTCGGTAGTAATTTTCACCGGGTTAAAAGGGTCAATCATAACGGCCAGTTCATTGGTTTCTTTTTTTCCGATGCTGCGTTCAATAGCTCCCGGATGAGGCCCGTGTACCAAACCTGCAGGATGCAATGTTATCTGTCCTTTCTGAATGTTGTTACGGCTCATAAAATCACCGTCCACATAATAGAGCATTTCATCACTGTCAATATTGCTGTGATGATAAGGTGCAGGTACAGCTTGCGGGTGATAATCATATAAACGAGGTACAAAAGAACATACCACGAAATTGCGCGCCTGAAATTGCTGATGGATGGGTGGAGGCATGTGAATTCTGCCGGTTATAGGTTCGAAATTAAATATGCTGATGGCATAAGGATAACAGCATCCGTCATAGCCTACAACATCAAAAGGATGTCTTTCATAAATGTAAGGATAAATCAAACCGCGCTTTTTGATGTTGATAAGAAATTCTCCTTTTTCATCATGCGTTTCCAGTGAATGTGGCAGTTGAATATCTCTTTCGCAGAAAGGAGAGTTTTCCATAAACTGTCCGTACTGATTGCGATAACGGGTAGGTGTTTCTATAGGCGAGTGTGATTCTATGAAAAGAATTTTATTGTCAGTGGTATCAAAGTTTATCTGATAAACTGTTCCCCGAGGAATGATAAGGTAATCGCCATACTTGAAATCAATGGTTCCGTACATTGTTCTTAACGTACCGTTGCCGCGATGTATGAACAGCATTTCGTCAGCATCAGCGTTTTTGAAAAAATAATCGGAAGTACTTTCTGTGGGCGAAGCAATTCCTATCTGCATGTCATCATTCACAAATATCACCTTGCGGCTTTTGATGTAATCAGCTTCAGGAGCAACTTCAAATCCTAAAAAACTTCTGGCTTGCAGATTGTCTTCAATGGCAATTTCAGGCCTTACGCTATAAGGTTTTCCAAACTGTTTGACGATTGTTGGTGGATGAAGGTGATAAACCAATGATGATATTCCTGAAAAACCTTCTGTGCCTACCAGTTCTTCGTGATAAAGTTTACCGTTAGGCTGACGGAATACAATATGTCTTTTATGGGGTATTAATCCTTGTTTCTGATAGATAGGCATAATTAAAAAAATTTCTGCAAAGAGATTAAATTCCGAACTTTTTTACAATGATATTTGTCAACATAATGTGATTTTCCATTGTTGATTTAATTTTTAACCTTGCATAAAATATTTAGTTCATGATGACTGAAAATTATACACTTACTGCACTGCCGCCACGCATCATCAAATTGCTTTTTTCAGAACAAAGAAAATCTTATAAAGTTAACGATTCAGTTGAAGTTATTGAAGTTTTACTCTTTATGCTGGCATATCCTCAGTCGAGTAAAACCGAGCGTTTTGCAAAGAGAAAACTTAGTCAATTTACAAAATTTCTGAAATCTCTCAATCAGAAATCGAAAAAGAACCTGATAAATTCCGGCATGCCTTTTACGGAAATGAATGTGCAGTTCACTCACGATTTTTTACAATGGCTGAAGAGTTACAACGGTTGTAAAGTTATTCTGGCCAACAAACCCGAAGAGTTGCCTGACCTTAACAACCTGTTATATACAACCCTCACTGCTTCGGAGCGCACCGAAACTTCAGCGGGTCTTGATAATGTTTCGCTGCTGCAAACTTTAGGAGTGAATTCGGCTGACACGCTTGGTTTTTTATTAAATGAGTTTAACAGATTAAATCACGTGCCTTTGGTTAAAGATTATTTATTTGATAGCCTTGGTCTGCAGTGTATTCTGCAACCTGTGAGTAATACATTTTCTCTTGCATATAACCAATTTCTCAATCATCCTGTTTTTTATCACGATGCATTCATAAAGAAGTTTGATCATGAAAAGTTGATAGCTGCCTCTGTTCCCTCACCTGTGAAACTGAATATGGAAGCAATGAATCAACTGATTGTTGCCATCAAAAATGCAATGGCACTTACCAATCGCGAAACGGATACGGTTACTTACATGGATGTCAACACGCTTCGGTATGTTGAGTTAGAGCGAGGTATCTCAGTAGCTGTTTACGGAATGACTCCGGAGCGGCAACTGCCATTTGAATCGTATATGGGCTACACATTATTTAAAAACGGGTATCCATGTGCGTATGGTGGAAGTTGGATTTTCGGGAAGCGTGCCTTATTCGGCATCAATATATTTGATTGGTTCAGGGGAGGAGAGTCGGGTTATGTATTCTGTCAGTTGCTTCGAGTTTACAGGCAATGGTTTGGAGTAGATTATTTTGAAGTTGAACCTTATCAATACGGGCAAGACAATCCGGATGGAATAAAGTCAGGAGCGTTTTGGTTTTATTATCGTTATGGTTTCAGGCCGGTAGATATTGCACTGAAAACACTTGCGAAAAAAGAAGCTGAGAAGATAATGAAAGATAAAAATTATCGTAGCTCAGAAAAAACACTGCTGCGATTTACAGAGAGTAATATAGCCTGGACGATACAACCATTTACACAGATGAAAATTGATGTGGTAACAAAGCGTATCAGCGCGATGATACAAAAGAGATATAGAGGCAATCGTTTAAAGGCAGAGGAGGAAAGCGTAAGCCGTTTCGTTAAATTATCCGAGGTGAAAAATTATGATATCACACCTTCATTGGTTGAAGTTGCCATGTGGAGCAATGCTTTTGAAATTACAGATTCTGAATTGATAAATATTTTTTCGCAGATGAGTGCAGCAAAAACGGTTAACCCTTATCAATATCAGCAATTGCTTTTAAAATTATTCGAAGTGTTGGATAAGAAGCGTTAGTTAAAGATTAGTAAATATGTAAGCATAAAAAAAGCCATCCGTGAAGATGGCTTTTTTATGGTATCTTGTTCTTAAAGATTAATGTCTGATGACAACTCGTTTAGTAAGCATTTGTCCGTTCATGTTTATTTTCAAAACATAAACACCATCGGGAAGCTCAGTAAGATTCAGCACAGTTTTGCCGTTATTCTGAATAAAGTTCAGACGTTTTACTTCTTTTCCAATCATATTTATTACTGAAATTTCCATTATTTTTCTTTCGGAACTGCTTTCAATATTGAGCAATCCGGTTGAAATGGTAGGATATACCAATAAAGGATTTTCTTTAGAAAGTTGATTGATTCCAACAGGACCGTTAGAGATAATAATATCATCTATTGCAACATTATAGCCAGCAGAATCTTTGATGTATTCAAATTTTACCTGAACATCGTTTGAATTAAGATTCAGGGTATAGGTTGAACCGGAATTTGAAACAGGATTGTAAGTTTGGAGCATCGTCCAGTTAACGCCATCAGTAGTAGTGTAAACATTAAATGGGTTTTGATGTAACGTACCATTACCTTTCATAAAAAATTGAAGTTGGGTAGCATTTGAGAAAGTGGGTGTAATGATGGTTGCACCGGTTTGATTGAATTTATAAGACGGGCATGAAACACCACAAGATCCCGTAGATGAATAGTAAGTTTGACTGGAGCCGGATGTACTGTCATTATTGGATATTGTCCATCCTGAGGGAATGCTTTGTACTAAGCCGTTGTATCCGGTAAAATCATAGGAAACCAAAATTTGTGAAAATCCCGGAATTGAAAGTGCAACAAAAATTAGTGTGAGTAATCGTTTTATCATTTTTCTTGTATTTGCCACAAAATTAGTAAGTTCAGATGAAATAAAAGTTATTTATTTCCTAAATCATACAAGAAATGCGGCAGAAGCCATTAAATCGGGGGTAAACAATAGCTCCTGTGCCGTAAAATCAATAATGGAGTCTTGGTAAAATATGCTTAAGGCCGAAAATTATTTATAGATGGCAACAACAGGCTTTTCACTGTTAACCCTATAACCTCTGTACATTCCTTCTGAATTAAATACCAGTTGCGGAATTCCGGATTTGTCAACTGCAATTAATCCGCCTTCGCCTCCTGTTTTAAGTAATTTTTCCATCACCACTTTTTGGCATGCTTCTTCCAGCGTGAGGCCTTTATATTCCATCAGGCAGCTTACATCGTATGCCACAACAGAACGGATAAAATATTCGCCATGTCCGGTACAGCTTACCGCACAGGTGTGGTTGGCAGCATACGTGCCAGCTCCTATAATTGGCGAATCGCCAATTCGTGAAAAGCGTTTGTTAGTCATTCCTCCGGTAGAGGTGGCAGCAGCCAAGTTTCCTTGTTGGTCGAGGGCAACTGCGCCTACCGTTCCGAATTTTTTATCCTTGCTGTGATCTAACTGAGTATTTTCAGTATGGCGGATGCTTTGCAGCTGTTCATATCGGTAAGCATCAAAAAAATACTCCGGTGTTTCAAACGGTAAATGATGAAGTCGCGCCAGTTCTTCAGCGCCTTTTCCGTGAAGCATCACATGTTCGGTTTTGTCCATTACAAGTCGCGCCAGCAAAACGGGGTTTCGTACACCCTGCACTCCGGCAACGGCTCCGGCATTGCCGCTGTTGCCATCCATAATGGCAGCGTCCATTTCATGCAAACCTTCATGAGTGAAAACACTTCCTCGTCCGGCATTGAACAGCGGACAGTCTTCCAGTTGAACTACAGCTGCGCTAACGGCATCCATTGCCGAACCTCCTTCGGAAAGTATCTGATGTCCGGCATGAAGGGCCTGCTCCAGTCCCTGGAGGTATAACCGCTCTTTATCGGCCGTCATACTTTCAGGACTTATGGTGCCTGCTCCTCCGTGTATTGCTATAGTAAATGATTTCATCTCTGATGTGTAAAATGTTATCAGGAAAGCGTGATATGTTGCAGCTGTACCTGGTGACCAAAAAATATGTGAGTACTATGTTCGAATGATTCTGTAAAATCTGATACATAGAAATGATTATTGCCGCAACGTTTTTCCGATAAGAGATTTTCTTTTTGCAAAATCCACTGCAGCCGCGCAGCAACTACCTGTGCCGAATCAAATAATTTTACCTTTCCATTGAAATAAGTATTAATTTCATTCTTGATGAGTGGATAATGCGTACATGCGAGTACAAGCCCGTCAATATCTTGGAAAGGGGGATAGGAAAGATATTGTTCAAGAATGGCGGTTGAAATATTGTTGTTATAAAAACCTTCTTCAATCATACCTGCCAGCAAAGGTGTTGGCAGTGCATGATAAATCAAAGAGGGCTTTCTGCGTGAAAATTTTTCCTGATAAACACCGGAAGAAATAGTAGTTTTGGTAGCAATAATACCAACGGATTTTATTTCATCATCAGCTATCACTGCTTCAATCATTGGGTCAATCACATTAATTACCGGCACAGCCCCCTTGTACCTGTCGCGCAGAAGTGAGTAAGCAGCAGCCGAAGCAGTGTTGCATGCAATAACTATGGCTTTGCATTTTTTTTCATTCAGCAAAAAATTAGTGATACGCTCCGCATAGGTACGAATCAGTTCTTCTGATTTGTCGCCATAAGGCACATGAGCCGTATCGCCAAAATAGATGAGTTGTTCTTCGGGTAATAATTTATGAATGGCTGCAGCTACGGTGAGCCCTCCTATTCCTGAGTCAAAAATTCCGATGGGTGAATTTGCAGGTAACATTTCAGGCTGCTTCCGCATATTTTTCTCTGATGAGCTCAAGCGTTTCGAGTAACTCATCGAGATTGGTTGACGTAACTAATTTTACCCGGTACTCACGAAAATGATCCATACCTTTGAAATAGTTGGTGTAATGTCTGCGCATTTCCAGAATGCCCAACACGTTGCCTTTCCATTCAACAGATTTCAGAAGATGAGTACGACATACTTCAATGCGCTCTTCTATTCCAGGCATTGCAAAATTTGTATTTCCTGCAAGGTATTGTTTTACCTGATTAAAAATCCACGGATATCCAATGCTTGCTCTTCCAATCATAATTCCATCAACACCGTATCGGCTTTTCATTTCAAGTGCTTTCTGAGGAGAGTCAACATCGCCATTTCCAAAAACAGGAATTTTAATTCTTGAATTGTTTTTAAGTTCACCCAACAAAGTCCAGTCGGCTTCGCCTTTATACATCTGTGAGCGTGTGCGTGCATGTACGGTTAAAGCTTTGATGCCAATATCCTGTAAACGTTCCGCTACTTCAAGTACGTTTTTTGTTTTATCATCCCATCCAAGACGTGTTTTTACGGTTACGGGTAGCTTTACCGAATCCACAATTTTTTTGGTCATGCTCACCATCTTAGGAATATCCTGAAGCAATGCTGCACCTGCACCTCTGCAGGCCACTTGTTTTACAGGGCAACCATAGTTGATGTCTATTAAATCAGGGTTTGCTTGCTCGGCAATAAGTGCTGCTTCATGCATGGAGTTGATATCCGACCCGAAAAGTTGTATGCCTATCGGGCGTTCATATTCAAAAACATCTAATTTATGAGTGCTCTTTGCCGCATTGCGGATTAATCCTTCGGAACTGATAAATTCAGTGTACATCATATCAGCACCCTGCTGCTTGCACACATACCTGAAAGGAGGATCACTGACATCCTCCATTGGAGCCAACAACAAAGGGAATTCACCAAGTTCAATATTACCGATTTTTACCATTTAACAGTATTTCCGAAAGGAAGATTTACCTTCGCGCAAAATTACAAAAGATGTTGAAAGGATTTCTGAAGCAAACCGACCCTATGTTGAAATTAATCATTTTCATTGGTCTGATTTTGGTGTTTTTCGGTATTTTTTCAATCCTTAGCATTCCGCTTACGGCTATAGTGTTTGGCAAAAGCCTCAATGAAACCATGTCGGCCATTCAAAGTGGAGATGCACCGGTAGAGGAGTTAAAATTTATGCAGGTGATGGCGCAATTCGGAATGATGATTATACCATCCTTTCTGGCTACTTATTTGTTTTCTACAGATGTTAAAGATTATCTTTCATTCAGAAAGTTAAAGATGTGGAATATTTTGGTAATTGTGATAATGACACTTGCCGCTACTCCTCTGATTAATTTATTTCTCGATTGGAATAGCCATTTGAAATTACCTGAGTCCATGCAAAATATTGAAAACGCCATAAGAAACATGGAGGAACAGGCAGCAAAACTCACGGAGGAATTTTTGAAAATGAATACAGCGTCAGACCTCATAGTAAATTTACTGATGATAGGATTATTGCCGGCAATAGGAGAAGAGTTTATTTTTCGTGGTGTGTTTCAAAAACTTTTTTATCAATACACAAAGCGCATTCATCTTTCAGTATTCATCACAGCAATTATTTTCAGTGCCATTCACATGCAGTTTCTCGGCTTTTTGCCTCGTTTTGCATTAGGTGTTTTTCTCGGTTATCTGCTTGTGTGGACCGGAAGTATCTGGGCTCCTGTGCTTGCACATTTCATCAACAATGCCTCTGCAGTTATTTTTAGTTGGATAGAGCAACATGGCAATATTCCTTTCAATCAGGATACCATCGGCACTGAGCAAGGACAAGGGTGGTGGATTATAATTTCTCTCATAATTCTGATTTCAGGATGTAGATTGCTTCAACGGGGGATGGAAAGAGCAGGTTAAATCAATTCAATTACAGTGAGTTGCAGAGATTAATTCAAAAAAATATTAACAAGTGTCATTAGGCTTAAGTTTATTAACACCAATTTGTTAATTTTAAAGCCTTATTACAGTTTTAGGAGTCAAATCTTGTTCGCCAAATTTCTTAGAGTCGTATTAATTTGTTGTTTTTCAATAACAGCTAATGCTCAGGACATTTTAATGTCTAATGGAGTCGTAAGCCAATGCGCAGGAGTATTTTATGATAGCGGTGGTGATGGAATGAACTACTCCAATAATGAATCATTTGTTTACACGATTTGTAGTGATCAACCCGGCAAATGTGTGCAACTCACCTTTCAATCTTTTGAGCTCGAAAAAGATTTTGATTTTCTCTATGTATATAACGGAACAAGTACAGCAGCTCCATTGATAGGAACCTACACGGGAACCAATTCACCCGGAGTAATTACAGCCACTTCCGGATGTATTACCATAAAATTTACTTCAGATTATACCGTCAATAAAAGTGGTTGGAAAGCAATAGTGAGTTGTGTGAATTGTCCGGTAAACAATTGCCCAACCTGCAACGGAGGATCGCCACCGGCTAACGATGACTGCAGTGGAGCACAGAATCTTGGACAACTGCCAATTCCTCAGGCATGCCCTGTGGGCATTGGCGCAGTGTCTGTAACTTCTACCTCCAATCTGTGTGCTACTGCCGAAGTACCTTACAATGCCATGCAGGGATGTAAACCTATTGGTAATATGACAAACCCTTCCGCTGATGTGTGGTATAAATTCACACTCACAGCACCTGTACTTGATATCACCATCAATGGTATGGCTACTCCTCAGGTAGGTTTGTATTCCGGAACAGGATGCAACAACTTGGTTCCACGAGGATGCGCCATTGGAGGAGGAGGTACCTTGCATACGGTATTTGGTGGTCTTGCAGCAGGAACTTATTATCTTCAGGTAAGCGGAGGTTCTCTGAGCGATCAGTGTAACTTCACTCTGTCATTACAGAATAATTTTGATTGCAGTGGCTGCGTAACACAAAGTTCGTTAAGTGTTAACCCGCCTCCTGCAAACGGGATTTATCTCGCAGGACAACAAGTAACATTTTGTCTTAACATAACTGATTTTAATCCCACATCATCCAACTGGCTGCATGGTGTAGTGCCTGAATTCGGTCCCGGATGGGATTTATCTACCTTGGTTGCATTGCCTCCATTGTCATGCTCCGGAAATGGAACTTGGTCATGGTATAATCACCCCATTACGTCCACTGCCAACAACCAAAGTTTCGGTCCCGGATTTTTCTTTGAATCAGCAGGAGGTAATATCGCTAATGTTACCGACAGTAATCCCGGAAATAATTTTGGGGATAATATCGGATCCAACTGCAATTTAAATTTTTGTTGGAAAATTAATACGCTTTCATCCGCTAATTGTGTTTTCGGCACCAATCTGAATGTATTAATAAACACTTTTTCGGATGGCGAAAGTGGCTCCTGGACTTCATCAGCATGTGCTAATGACCCGGTTCATGATTTATATGCAACTCTTGCCTGCTGTGTACCTCCGGCAGTTACTATCACACAACCGTTGTGTTATGGCAATCAGGGTTCCGCTATCGGTACAGGTATTGGGAATGGTCCGTGGAAATATTTCTGGAAAAATGCTTCATCAGTTATCATTCAGCAAACAGGATCCATCAGTGGAAACAATTTAATATCGAATTTAACACCGGGAATTTATTATCTCACAACCGAGGATGCCAACGGTTGTCAAAGTACAACAACATTCGCAATTGTTGCACCGCAACCACTTACTGCAACGCTTACAACAGTTCAAACAAAATGCTCATTAAACAATGGTTCCATTGCTGTTACTGCACAAGGAGGAACATCACCCTATACCTTCAGTATTAATAACGGAATAACTTTTCAATCTAATAATCAGTTTTCAAATCTGGCAGCAGGAAATTATACCATTTTGGTGAAAGATAAAAATAACTGTACCGTATCATTACCGTCAACCATTAACCCCAGTTTTCTTCCAACTATAACATCAATCCTGCATCAGGATATTACTTGTTATATGGGCAGTGATGGTTCTATTACACTTGGAGCTACAGGTGGTACTGCACCATATACCTTTCAGATAGGAACTGCTTCGCAAAGTCAGAACGTATTCAATAATCTGCCCAGTGGTTTGTATAATGTTACGGTGACTGATGTTTATGGTTGTAAAGATGATTCAACAGTAAATTTAACTCAGCCACCGGCTGTCAACCTTATTTCAGTTCCAACACCATCTGACTGTAATTTCAACAACGGAAGTATTCAACTTACCGTTACAGGAAGTTATAGTGGAACTCTACTTTATAGCATTAATAATGGAACCACTTTTCAGGCATCCAATCAATTTGTAAACCTTAGCCCCGGAATTTATTATACTCAGATAGAGGATGGAAACGGATGTTTGGTGAATGATACGGTTATTGTTAATACCATTAATGCTCCGACTATTGACAGTATTAAAATTCATAATCTGACATGTTACCGTTCAGCTGATGGTGAGATAGGGGTTTATGGATCAGGCGGTGTTGGCTCTCTGTTGTACAGTATCAACAATGGAACCACGTATGGTGCAAGTAATTTGTTTACTTCACTTACTGCTAAAAATTATATATCCGTTATAAAGGATAACAATAATTGCCGTGTTTACAAGCCCATAAATGTTAATGAACCACCACCAATAGTAATCAGGGCTGATATGCTCTCTACCCAGTGTGGTTTGAATAACGGTTCTTTGAATGTACACCCTGATAACGGAGTAGCGCCATTGCAATATTCCATAGACGGAGGAGCTACCTGGTCTTTAAATAACATCCTTACTGCATTGCCTTCCGGATCGGTAACTGTTAATGTAGAAGATGCTAACGGATGTAAAGCGTTACCCCGTACGTTTACTATCGTTGCTTCAACAGCACCTATGTTTACTGATATACAAATTCAGGATGTTTTATGTGAGAATACCAATACTGGTACTATAACTATCATCACGGCTAATGGTACCCCACCAATTTCTTATAGTATTGATGGCGGAGTTACTTTTCAAAGTGTAAATACATTTTACAATCTTTTGTCTGGTAGTTATTCCTTGGTCATAAAGGATGATAAGGGATGTACAAAGGATTCTACAATTAATTTAACACAGCCTATAGCACTTTCATTAACTTCAAATATTACCAATGCTACATGTAGTTATGCCAACGGAACCATTAGCTTAACCGGAAACGGAGGAGTAGCTCCTTATACTTACAGTATTGATGGTGGAATATCATTCACTTCTGCTTCAAATATTACCGGATTGGTTTCAGGAACTTATAAAGTTGTTATACGTGATGCAAACAACTGCGAAAAGTCGTCTACCGTTACCATTGCTGATGCACCGGGACCAAGAATTACAGGAAGCAGTTTTACACCTCAGATTTGCGACAGCATGAATAATGCCTCGGTGACTATAACTGCGGTAAGTGGAACAGGAGCACTTATGTATAGTGCTGACAGTGGAGCAACTTATGTGAACTCAATGAGTATTCAGAATTTACAGGGCGGTGACCATACGCTGATTGTAATGGATCAGAATCAATGTGCAGATACTTTGCAGATTGTCATTCCTGTTTATCATTCACCGATAATTAATTCAGTTTTAACAGCCAATCCATTGTGTAATGGTGACGCAAATGGAAATATTCTTATTCAGGCTTCAGGAGGAAATGGTGCTTTGCAATACAGTATTGATAACGGATCCACATTTTCACTGTCGCCTATTTTTAGTCATAATCCTGCTGCAAACTATTTGATTGTTGTTGCAGACACCAATCAATGCCAGACTACAGCCACGGCAGTATTAAATGAACCATCAGCACTTGTTGCTCAGCCTGTGATAACACAGGAAACCTGCCAAGGTGGAAACGGAGTAATTGTTCTTAACACTTCTGGAGGTACTCCACTATATCTCTTTAGCCTGAACGGAACGACTGTAACCACCGATTCTGTTTTTAATCATCTTTCAGCAGGAAATTATTCTATACAGATTACGGATTTAAATAATTGCTCACTGACTGTTCCTGTATCTATAATGGCATTGAATGCACCTTCAATAAATTCGGTTCAGGTTCAGTCACTAAGTTGTTATCAGTCTGCTGATGGAAGTATATCCATTAGCAGTTCAGGAAATGGCAATTTGGAATACAGTTTGGATGGAATTATTTATCAATCATCACCGGTGTTTTCCGGGCTGGTGGCAGGAAGTTATCATGTTTATGTGCGTGATACCAATAATTGTGTTGTTGATTCTATTCTTTCGCTGAATGAACCTGATGCTATTACTGCAAATATTCAAACGCAATCTTCCAATTGTACATTAGCTAATGGAGCAATTACCGTGATTGCATCCGGAGGAGCAGGAAACTTAACATATAGCATTAACAACGGAGCCTTCAATAATTTAAATACGTTTTCAAATCTGATTGCAGGAAATTATTCCATCAACATACAAGATGCAAACGGATGTGTGCAAACTTTTAATGCCTCTGTCAGTAGTATTAACGGAGCTGTGATCAATACAGTTCAAACTACGGATGTGTTATGCAATGGAAATACTACAGGTGTTATCAATATACAGGCAACAGGAGGTACGGGACCACTATCCTATAGTATTGATAATGGCAATTCGTTTTTTACTTCTGCTGCTTTCAATAATCTGCCGGCAGGACATTATAGTATTGTTGTTGCTGATACTGTAGGATGTCAGACAACTGCTACCACAACGATTTTTCAACCTGACTTGTTAGTCATCAATCAAAGTATTACGCCTGCAACCTGTGGTCAGAGCAATGGCGAATTGCAATTTGTGATTAAAGGTGGCACAGCGAATTATCTTTATTCACTTGACAGTGCTACTTACCAAAGTTCTTCGGTGTTCAGTAATTTATCGGCAGGTACGTATCAGATTAATATTAAAGATGGTAATAATTGCACCGCAACGGCAGTTGTGTCTCTTCCAAATCTTTCAGCACCGGTTATTCAATCAGCCTTAACAGGTAATATCACCTGTAATGGAGGAGCAGATGGATTTATCAATATTAGTGCCAGTGGAGGAACAGGTTTACTTCAGTATAGTATCAATCAAGGTTTAAATTATCAGTCATCAGCATCATTCAATTCACTTACAGCAGGAATTTATCAGATACGGATAACAGATGAAAATAACTGTACCGCTGATACCCTGATAGTGCTCAACGAACCATCACCTTTAACAGCAACTTTTAATATTACGGGAGCTAATTGCCAACAAAACAATGGAGCAATCAGCATTACTGCTTCGGGAGGAACAGGAAACTTGCTTTATAGTTTGAATAATGGTTCATTTACTCCACAAACCAATCTGGTAAATCTTTCAGCAGGAAGTTACACACTTGATATAAAAGATACGCATTCATGCCTTAAAAATTATTCTGTGATTATTCCTTCGGTAAGTGGGCCTGTGATAGATACGATTGTTAAAAATGATTTGGTATGTAATGGAGTGCCCGGTGGTAGTCTGGTGGCTTTAGCATCAGGAGGAACAGGCGGACTTTTGTATAGTATCAACAATAGTACATTCTTAACAGATTCTGTTTTTGGCTCGCTCGCAGCAGGAAATTATTCAATAACAGTTAAAGATTCTGCGGGATGTATTACTACCAGACAAATCAACATCAATACGCCTCCGCCAATTAATGTAACATACTCCGTAAGTAACCCTGCCTGCGGCCAGGCCAATGGAACAATAACCATTCAGGCAAGTGGAGGTACGGGAACATTGCTCACGTCATTAAACAATTCAGCGTTTTTAAATCAACTTGCTTACAACGGACTTGTTGCCGGTAGTTATCAGTTAACTGTAAAAGATGATAACGGTTGTCTGAATCAGAAAATAATTTCATTAAGTAATCTGATGGCATCATCAATTGTAAGTATTCAGAAAAGGAATATTAAATGTTTTAATGGCAATGATGGAGAAATAAAAATTACAGCTATAGGTGGAACGGGAAATTTGAATTTTAGTATTGATAATGGAAATAATTTTTTATCAACAAATAATTTTGCGCAGCTAACCTCCGGAAATTATCAGATTTCAGTGATGGATCAGAATAATTGCCGTAGTGATTCAGTAATATTTTTATCTCAACCAGACTCTTTACATATAAATATCGGAATAACACCCGAGACCTGTTCAAAGAATAATGGTGTGTTGAATTTGCAAGCTACAGGTGGCACCATACCTTATCTGTTTAGTATTGACAGTAGTCGTGCCTTTACAGTGTCGTCATTGTTTACTAATAAAAATGAGGGGTGGTACTATATTGCTGTGAGAGATAATCATCAATGTACAAAGCTTGTATCTGTTTATATCCCGGACCTTGCAGGACCTGCAATATCATCTTTAACAAAAAAAGATATTTCCTGCTTTGGTGCTGCTGACGGTTCCATCAATGTTGCAACTTCCGGTGGCAATGGCAATTTATTATTTTCATTAAACAATTTCAGTACATCGCAAGTAATACCGGTGTTCAACGGATTGAATAAAGGAGTTTACACCGTTTATGTTAAAGATACCAATAACTGTATTTCCAAGACCAACGTTGCCATTTCGGAACCTTTGGCGCTTTCAGAAACAAAGACGATATCAAATCCAACATGCAATGGCTTTTCGGATGGAAGTATAACAGTTGTAGCTGCAGGTGGAACAGCGCCTTATTCTATTCTTTGGAGCAATGGTGCGGTTGATTTTCATCTTACATCTGTAGCGGCAGGAAGTTACAGCTATATTGTTTCAGATACCAATAATTGTCAGTTTACAGATAGTTTGGTGGTAACTCAACCATTGGCTCTGGCGGTTGATGACAGTGTAAGAAATTCTTCCTGTTCGGGAGGAGCCAATGGGCAGGCCATCTTAACAGTAAGTGGAGGAACGATGCCTTATCAGTACGAATGGTCGCCCAATGGAGGAAATACTTACTACGCAAATGCCTTACCCGTTGGTGTATATAATATTACGGTAACTGATGCGCATGGATGCACAATGCTACATACCTTACAGATAAATGCACCCGTGCCATTGGCTAATACATTCTCAGTTGGTAATGTGAATTGTTTTGGTGGAGCTGATGGAATTTTGACTGCAAATGTAAGTGGAGGTACAGCCCCTTACTCATATCTCTGGAGTAACGGGCAAACTAATACTGCACAAATTTCAGGACTTGCAGTTGGAGTTTATACTGCCACCGTAACTGATGGCAATGGTTGTTCTGCACAATTTACCAATCAGGTGACATCTCCTACTGTTATTAAGCCCAATGGAATTATTCAAAATACTTCGTGCTATGGTTATCACAATGGCAGTGTGATAATGAATGTGAGTGGAGGCGTTTCACCTTATACTTATTTGTGGAGTAATTCTTCCTCTTCAAACCCTTTGGACTCTCTTGCTGCAGGTGTTTATGTAGTTACGGTTACCGATGCCAACGGATGTACTAAAATCAGAGCTTTCACAGTCAATCAGCCCTCTGAGGTACTTATTCAGGTTTCACCTGATGACACCATCTGTATAGGTCAACATGCTACACTTACTTGTACGGCAAGTGGTGGTATGGGTGGTTATATATACAACTGGAGTAACAATCAAAATTTATCAAGTGTTATTGTTTCTCCCAATCTAACACAACAGTATTTGGTTTTTGCAGAAGATTCCAATCAATGTCGTTCAACATGGGACAGTATTTTGGTTTTTGTCCATCCACCTCTTGATGTAATCTTATCCGGCAGCGATACAATTTGCTCAGGACAAAGTATAACATTGTCTGCAATACCTTCAGGTGGAAATGGTGGACCATATTATTTTTCATGGTCTGATGGAAGCCAACAACCTGCTGTTACTGTTTCTCCATCGCAAACGGGTTTTGTTACTGTAACAGTTACCGATCAGTGTACCGTAATGCCTGCCGTTGATTCTATTCCTGTTTTAGTTTATCCAACACCTCAGATTGATGTTGCTCCGCTTACAATGGAAGGCTGTATGCCTTTGAATGTTGAGTTCAGCAACCAATCCATTTTGCCTCCCGGAACAATTCTTAACTGGAACTTCGGTGATGGCAATACTTCTGATATTTTATCGCCTACAAACATTTATCAGCAAGCCGGCAGTTATTCAGTAACTTTAACTGCGACAACGCCACAACAGTGTGTAGATGCAGTCGCGCTTATAGATGTAATTCACGTATATCCTTTGCCTGAGGCAGCTTTCGCAATAGAGCCTGAAAAAGTTAATATTCTTCATCCTGAAATTAATATTGTTGACAGCAGTAAACTTGCTGCTTCATGGTTTTATAGTTTTGGAGATGGGGAACAATCTGTTCAACAATCGCCCACACATGTGTATGCCGACACCGGCAAGTATGAGATTATGCAGATAGTTGTCACTGAACATGGCTGTGCTGATACTACCATGCGTGAAATTGTTGTTGAAGGAGTATTTACAATGTATATTCCCAATGCTTTCACTCCTAATCAGGACGGACATAATGAGGTATTCTATGCCACCGGCTACGGAATTGCCGAAGTGCAAATGCTTATTTTTAACAGATGGGGGAATAAGGTATTTGAAACCAATTCGCTTAATGGGAAATGGGATGGCCGTAATTTATACAACGGCAGTCTATGCGCTCAGGGAGTGTATGTATATACCTTAAAAGTTAAGGATGAGTTTGGTGCCTATCACAGTTATCACGGACAGGTTACCCTTATCAGATAGCAGACTGACCTAATAGCAATACGGGATTTTCAAGGAAGCCTTTTACGGTATTCAAGAATTTAGCACCTGTAACACCATCAACTACACGATGATCGCAACTTAATGTTATACGCATGACATTGCCGGCAACTACCTGACCATTTTTAATAACAGGAACTGCTTTGATGGCTCCTACTGCAAGAATACATGCGTCAGGAGGGTTAATGATAGCAGTAAATTCTTCAATATCGAACATACCGAGATTGGAGATGGTAAAGGTGTTGCCTTCCCAATCTGCAGGCTGAAGTTTTTTGTCTTTTGCCTTTTGAGCAAATTCTTTTACTTCACCATTAATCTGAGTAAGTGTTTTGGAATCGGCATAACGTACTACAGGTACCAGCAAACCTTCTTCAACAGCCACCGCCACACCTATATTAATGTGATGATTGATACGGATGGTATCACCCAGCCATGACGAATTTACTTTTGGGTGCTGTTGCAACGCTGTTGCACAAGCTTTAATCACAAAATCATTGAAAGATATTTTACTTCCTGTAGCTGCATTGATGGTTTCTCTTGCCTCCATGCATCGAGTCATTTCAATGTCGAGAGTAAGATAAAAATGAGGTGCTGTGAATTTGCTTTCGCTAAGTCTGCGCGCAATAGTTTTACGCATTTGCGAAACAGGTAGCTCTTCGAAAGATTCCTGTGTAAATGCTGATGTAAGCTTACCTCCCGCAACATAGCTTCCGGGTTTAAACCAGTCAATATCTCTTCTCACAATTCGTCCATTATCACCACTGCCTTTTATCTTTGAAAGGTCAATACCTTGTTGTTCGGCTAAGGAACGTGCCAGCGGTGAAGCTTTAATGCGTGAATCGCTACTCGTTGTTGTTGCAACAGTTGGTTTGGGTTCTGGTTTTGTCTCAGCCTTCGGAGTAGGTTTCGATTCAGTTTTTGGAGCTGGGGTATCTTCTTTTTTTGCCGCGGCAGGTTTTTCTTCTTTAGATGTTTTTTCTTCTTCAGCAAGCAATGGTTTGTAATCTTCACCGGGAGCGCCTAAGATGGCAAGAACGGAATTTATTGCACCGGCTTTTCCTTCAGGTACACCAATATAGAGCAAAGTCCCACTCTGATAACTTTCAAATTCCATGGTAGCTTTATCGGTTTCAATTTCTGCAACCAAGTCACCAGATTTAATGGTGTCGCCAACTTTCTTATGCCACTTAGCTACTACGCCTTCAGTCATAGTATCACTCATCTTGGGCATTCTTACTATCTCAGCCATAAATATTTTTATGTTTTTTTAATCTTCAATAATGTAGGGGTAATCAGGTTGATCATAAACATCAATAAATAATTCTTTCGGGTCAGGGAAAGGAGATTCTTCTGCAAAAGTTACACTGTCTTCCACAATATCATGTACGCGCTTTTCAATATTTTCAATATCTTCTTTTGTAGCGTATTTCTTTTCAAGAATTGTCTGATGCACTTTTTCAATAGGATCCTGATGCTTGTAACTTTCAACTTCTTCTTTACTTCTGTATTTTGCCGGATCGCTCATGGAGTGACCTTTATAACGATAAGTGCACATTTCAAGAAGATAAGGACCGTTGCCATTGCGGCAGTGGTTAACTGCTTTTTCCATTGCCTCATGAACAGTTTCAACGGTCATCCCATCCACCGGTTCACTGGGCATATTAAATGCTTCACCCAGTTTGTATAACTCCGTAACGTTGCTGGTTCGTTCTACTGATGTGCCCATAGCATACTGGTTGTTTTCAATAATAAAGACTACAGGCAGTTTCCATGTCATGGCCATATTCAGTGCTTCATGAAAAGCCCCCTGACGAATAGCTCCATCACCCATATAACACAGTGTAACATTGTTTGTTCCTTTATACTTTTCGGCAAATGCAATACCTGCACCCAGAGGTATCTGACCTCCAACAATACCATGCCCACCGAAGAACCGGTGAGTGGCATCAAACAAGTGCATACTTCCCCCTTTTCCTTTGCTGCAACCTGTAGCTTTTGCATACAACTCTGCCATAACAGCTCTTGCCGATGTTCCTTTGCCTAAAGCATGTGCATGATCGCGATAGGCAGTAATCATATTGTCATCAGGCTTAATTACAGAGAGTGCGCCTGCTACTACTGCTTCCTGACCGATGTATAAATGACAGAAACCTTTTATCTTCTGCAGACCGTAAAGTTGCCCTGCACGCTCTTCAAATCTGCGCATGAGAAGCATTTCTTCATACCATTTTAAATAGGTTTCTTTTGAAAATTTTTGCTTAGCCATAAATTTATTTGATGCAAAAATAAGATATTATTATTGAGTTAAGAAAAGGTGCTTTAGTATGATTTAATGCAGTAGATATCAATTATTACCATAATTATTTTGATTATAAATAGCTAAAAAAAGTGTCTTTGGAATACATTACACTGAATAATTGATATGATAGAATTCAGATGACTGCTTGTTTTTTAATATTCAATTAGTTTCCTAATAACTGGTCAGAAGTAAATGTAAATGGCAGCAATGTCTTTACATGGTTTAGCACCATAATTTTTCCTTCATTACCCTGCATTATAAGTTTTATATCTTGCCCGAAAAGGTGCTCATATTCTACCATCACCTGACGGCATCCTCCACAAGGGCTCACCGTTAGAGGTGTTGGGTCTGCACCGGCAAAGGCGGCCACGGCAATGGCTTTAAATTTCACTCCCGGATATTGTGCACCTGCATAAAAAACTGCAACACGTTCCGCACAAAGTCCGGAGGGATAAGCAGCATTTTCCTGATTGGAACCTGTTACTGTTATTCCGTTTTCAAGAAGTACAGCAGCGCCCACATGAAAATCGGAATAAGGAACATAAGCTTTGTTAGTGGCTTTTCGTGCTTCAAGCAGCAGATTGCGCCACTCGGCAGGCAATTCATCAATAGAGTCGTAAAGGTCGTAGCTGTTCTTTGTCTCAACTTTTTGCATCAGTATTAAATATTTAAAAAGGGATGCTAAGATAATATAGTTTTCAATAGCGCAAAAAAAACGGCATTTGCAAAACTGTTTTGTTAGAAATACCTTTGCTGTCCTTAATTTTTAATCATGGGAAAAGGCGACAAAAAATCACGTAAAGGTAAATTAGCCATTGGCTCTTTTGGCAAACGCAGGAAAGCTCGTAAACCAAAAACCGCTGCTAAACCTGCAAAAAAGTAATCAAATGAAAAAATCCTCTGGCATGTCGGAGGATTTTTGTTTTTAAAAATTATATCATCATGTCTGCGTCCATACTTTTACTCGACACGTTTCACGAATCTTTTATTCCCATGCTTACCGGAATGGGCTTTAGCTGCACCGAAGCTTATGACTGGAGTCGTGAAAAAACAGAAGTCGGCATCAGCAACTTTCAGGGTATAGCCATTCGCAGTCGAATGCCTCTCAACAAAGAATTATTGGAAAAGGCAACGCAGTTAAAATTTATTGCAAGAGGAGGAGCTGGAATGGAAAATATTGACGTTGCTTTTGCAGAAAAAAAAGGAATTATCTGCCTGAATGCCCCTGAAGCAAATCGTGATGCAGTAGGTGAGCATGCACTGATGATGTTGCTGGCGCTGATGAATAAACTGCTCAAGGCTGATGATGAAGTGCGAAACGGAATATGGCTGAGAGAGGAAAACAGAGGGAACGAAATACAGGGGAAAACGGTTGGTATCATTGGTTTCGGTCACATGGGAAGTGCCTTTGCCGAAAAAATATCAGGTATGGGAGCGAATTTACTCGCCTATGACAAATACATCAGCATTGATAAAACTAAATATCCTTATGTAAGGCAGGTTCCTCTGGAAGAACTTCAGCATAATGCAGATATCATTAGCCTGCATATACCTCTAACAGCCGAAACAAAATATTTTATAGATGATAATTTTATTACACAATGCAGCAAAAACATCTATGTGATAAATACTGCTCGCGGGAAATGTTTAAACACTTCGCATCTGGTAACCCACCTGAAATCGGGTAAGGTTATGGGGGCATGTCTGGATGTGCATGAGTACGAAACTTCTTCGTTTGAGAAACTAGAAACATTGCCTGAGCCGTTTGAATATCTGGTTCACTCTGACAGAGTGGTTCTTACACCACACATTGCCGGGTGGACACATGAGTCAAACCGTAAAATTGCAGAGGTGCTGGTGAAAAAAATTGCAGACTTGAAGATGTAAATATTCATTTTCAGCCCAAACCAATTTGGTATATTTGCACTTATAAAAATCATAAATTGTGACTTTAATAAAATCTATTTCAGGAATCAGAGGGACGATAGGAGGAAAGGCAGGTGAAGCGCTCACGCCTTTTGATGTAGTAAAATTTTCTGCAGCCTATGCAACCTGGCTGCTGGGGCAATATCCTCCTAAAACAAAATGTAAAATAGTATTAGGACGCGATGCTCGTATCAGCGGACCTATGGTGCATCAATTGGTTTGCGGTACCCTTAATGCAAAAGGTATTGACGTGATTGATGTAGGTTTGTCAACCACTCCAACCGTTGAAATGGCAGTAACTTTTCATCAGGCACATGGAGGTATAATACTGACGGCAAGCCACAACCCTAAACAATGGAATGCACTTAAATTGCTTAATAGCAAAGGCGAATTTATTTCAGCTAATGACGGAGAGCAATTGCTGCGCTTAGCTGAAAGCGATAATATGGAGTTTGCGCAGATAAATCAGATTGGCAGCGTGACGAAAGATGATACCGCCATTCAAAAACATATTGATGCAATACTTGCTTTGCCCTTGGTAAACCGAAAAGCTATTGCAGAGAAAAAATTTAAAGTAGTTATTGACTGCGTAAACTCTTCAGGCGGTATTGCATTGCCACCATTGCTCAAGGCACTGGGTGTGGAAGAAGTTACAGAGTTGTACTGCACACCTGACGGAAATTTCCCTCACAACCCCGAGCCACTGCCCGAACACCTTACTGATTTAAGTAAAACAGTTATTAAAAGCAAAGCACATCTCGGTATAAGTGTTGACCCTGATGTGGACAGGCTTGCATTAGTATGTGAGGATGGCGAAATGTTTGGCGAAGAATATACACTTGTGGCAGTAGCTGATTACGTATTAAAACATAATAAAGGAAATACAGTAAGTAATCTTTCATCAACACGTGCGCTGCGCGATGTTACCGAAAAAGCAGGAGGCACTTATTACGCTTCTGCCGTTGGCGAAGTAAATGTGGTGGAGATGATGAAAGAAAAACAGGCAGTGATAGGAGGCGAAGGCAACGGAGGAGTAATTTATCCCGAACTTCATTATGGTCGTGATGCCCTTGCCGGAATCGCGCTCTTTCTGAGCCATCTTGCACTTTATGGCAAATCCGTTTCAATGCTGAGGTCATCCTATCCTGATTATTTTATTTCGAAAAATAAAATAGAACTCACTCCTGAAATAAGTGTGGATGGAGTGCTGGAATCAATGAAAGAAAAATATAAAAAGCATAAAATAAATACGATTGACGGAGTGAAAATAGAGTTTGATAAAGAGTGGGTACATCTTCGAAAATCAAATACCGAACCTATCATTCGAATTTATGCTGAAAGTGAAAGTCTGACAACAGCAGAAAACTTAGCAGAAAAAATTATCCTGGATATTAAAGAAGTCATTAGCCATCCGGTGAAAGCCTGATGTCACATTTTCTAACACGAATCAAATTACAATGAAAGTTTATTTTGATAATGCTGCCACCACACCACTCAGGCAGGAAGTTATTGATGCAATGTTGCCAATCATGCAGAATGTTTATGGCAACCCATCATCCATACACTCTTACGGAAGAGAAATGCGCTCAGCTATTGAAGCAGCACGTAAGACTATAGCCAGACTGCTGAAGGTTGCTCCTTCAGAGATTTTTTTCACCTCCGGAGGTACGGAATCCAACAATATGGCACTGCGCTGCAGTATTAACGACCATAAAATTACACATGCAATTTCATCGCGGATTGAACACCATGCCGTAACTCATACACTTGAAGATTTAGAACACAAAGGTGTGCTGAAGGTGAGTTGGGTAAATCTTACTTCCGAGGGTGAAGTGGATTATGCTAATCTGGAAGAGTTGCTGAAAAACAATCCGAGATCGCTGGTATCACTCATGCATGCCAATAATGAATTGGGCACTCTGAATGACATTGACCGCATTGGTGAACTCTGTAAACAATACAATGCTATTTTTCATTGTGATACCGTGCAGGCAATCGGGCATTTCCCACATGACTTGAGTAAGACTCATGTTGATTTTGTTTCATGTGCAGCACATAAATTTCATGGCCCGAAAGGAGTTGGATTTATTTATATCAGTAACCGGTTGAAAATTTCACCAATGATTACGGGCGGTGCACAGGAACGCAACATGCGTGGCGGAACTGAAAATGCTTACGGCATTGTAGGTCTTGCCAAAGCAATGGAATTGGCTTATAGCGAAATGGGCGAAGACGCCAAAAAAATTTCAGGACTGAAACAATACATGATAAAACGCCTTAGAGAAGAAATTCCGGGAGTCAAATTTAATGGTAACATTAGTGACAATAGTTTATTCACCGTGCTGAACGTTTCTTTACCTCCGCATAGCGGCAAGGAAATGCTTTTATTCAATCTCGATATTGCAGGCATAGCAGCTTCAGGTGGTAGCGCTTGCTCATCGGGAAGTGAAATAGGCTCGCACGTATTGGCAGGTATTCACGCTGATCCGGAAAGACCTGCTGTGCGTTTTTCTTTCTCAAGATACAATACAAAAGACGAAGTAGATTACTGCGTAGAGAAACTGAAAGAGTTTTTCGCTGTACAGGCTGAAGTAAAACACTGATGACATGAAGGAGGATTCCAACCTCATTCATAATCCACAGGAAGTCGAACGGTTGGCACGACAGAAGGAAGAAGCTACTCTTGTTTTCCTCCAAACACTGAAATCACAGCACCGCTCAAAAGAAATTGATGAGACAGTACATCAGCTCAACAATGAAATTTCGGAACAGATAGACTGTATCGCCTGTGCTAATTGTTGCAAAGTGCTCAATCCTGCATTTTCAGAGGATGATATCATTGTTATTTCGCAGTATTTCCAGCAATCACCTGAGTCATTTACCGAAAAACATTTGCATTATAACGAAACAGAAAATTATGGGGTGATGAAAAACAGACCTTGCGATTTTCTGAAAGATAATAAATGCACTATTTATGCCAGCAGACCTGAGTCTTGCAAGGAGTACCCTCATCTCAACCGCCCGAATTTTATTTATCGTATCCGAAGTACGATGAATAATTATAAGATGTGTCCGATAGTTTATAATGTGGTAGAGCTGTTGAAAAGGAAATTTACCTAGCATAATTTCTCTCAAACAAATAAATTACCGACAGCAATTTTACATGGAATCTTAGCTAATTGAAAGGAATTTGTTACCTTTAGAGTCAAAATCTACTTATATGAAAAATAAATTTCACTACTTTTTATTGCTGTTCAGTTTGAGTATTGTTCATTCGATGCTATATGCTAATGGGAACAATAAAAAATCTTCTGCCGGAACCGGTGCACAGAGTTGTCCGCTAACCATGCAGGTAATCTATGATTCACCGAAACATTGCACGGGAGAACTGGTTTCATTGAGAGCGATGCCTAATAACGTTAATGCCACTTATTCCTGGACATGCCCCGGAGGTAATTGCCCCATAGGTTTTAATGCCAATATCTACAATCCAAGTTTTCTGGCTCCTGCTAACCTGTCAGGCAATGGCATGTATTATGTTACGTATAATGACAACAATGGGTGCATTTCTGTTGACAGTATTCTTGTTGAAAGTAATCCACGCGCTTACGCTGTTGTAAGTTATCAGTTCTTAGGCAACTGCCCCGGTGACAGTGTGATGTTTTGTGCAGTGGATACAACTGCCGGAAGCGTGATTACTTCCTATCAATGGTATGGAATGACAGACACGGCAGCGTGTATTACCAGGCTAAGAAATGAATTTATAAACCAGCAGCTACCTCAGGTGTTTATCACCAATAGTTTTGGATGCACTTCCAATAACTTCATCATGTTTTCTATTCCTCCAACAGGCCCTGAACCGGATACTACGGTTACCATTACCGGCAACACACAGTTTTGTCCGGGCGACAGTGTGATACTGTGCGCAAACGGAGCAAATGTGACTTCAACAGTATGGGATAATGGCGATTCAGCTTTTTGTACCACTATCAACACATCGGGAGTATATACAGCCACTGTAAGTGCCTGGGGCGGATGCTCTAAACAAACATCACCGGTAACGGTAACAGTGTTTCCGCAGTTGCTGGCACAGCTGAGTTTATCACCAAATAACGATACCATTTATTCCAATCTGAGCGGAAGTAATTATATGTGGTATTATTCCGCTGACGGACAATCATACAGCAGTATATCTGCAAATGATAATTTTTACCTTAATCCTGCGAGTGGTTACTATTATCTTCAGTTTTATGACCAAAACGGATGTGTCATACTATCGGACACCATTTATGTAACCTGCCATATTCAGGCTTATGGAAGTACTTTCTATAATTGTTCAGGTGATTTATATAATTTGTCTGTTTCTCCCTACAACCCGGGTTCTACTTATTTATGGACATGCCCCGGAGGAGTTTGCCCAAATATGTTTGATCCCAGCAGCAGTATTAGTTCTTTCATCGTACCGAGTGACTTGTCGTGCAATGGAATGTACTATGTTACCGTGACTGATTCGAATGGATGTGTGGCAACGGATAGTGTCTTCGTAAATTGTCATTATCGCCCTTTTGCTTTAGTTAGCTTTCAGTTTTTAGGTAATTGCCCTGGCGACAGTGTGACCTTCTGCGTACATGATACACTGCCGGGGAGTGTGATTACTTCATATCTGTGGGACGGCTGGAATAATGATACTACTGAATGTATAACAGTGTTGCGCAAGGTATTTTTTACTCAGCATATCCCACAGGTACAGATTACCAATAGTGATGGTTGTACATCTAATAATTCAATTATGCTATTTGTTTCTCCAACTGGCCCTGAACCGGATACTACGGTTACCATTACCGGCAACACACAGTTTTGTCCGGGCGACAGTGTGATACTGTGTGCAAACGGAGCAAATGCGACTTCAACTGTATGGGATAATGGCGATTCAGCTTTTTGTACTACTATCAGCACATCGGGAGTATATTCAGCCACTGTAAGCGGCTGGGGTGGATGCTCTAAACAAACATCACCGGTAACGGTAACAGTGTTTCCGCAGTTGCAGGCACATCTGAGTTTATCACCCAATAACGATACCATTTATTCCAATCTGAGCGGAAGTAATTATATGTGGTATTATTCTGTTGACGGGCAGAGCTACAGCAGCACTCCTGCAAATAGCAACTATATTCCGGTAACAACCTTTGGCTACTACTACTTACAGTTTACGGATACAAACGGATGCACAGCATTTTCGGATACGCTCGCTGTTACTGGCATCAGGGAATTGGATGCCGGGCTTTTGATTTATCCCAACCCTGTAACAGATGTTTTAACAATTATCTTTCCACCTGAACTGGCTGATTCTTTTATAGAAATGTATGAGGTGTCAGGCAAACGGATTCTTATTCAGCGATTGACTTCCGAAGGAAAATTGCAGATGAATGTCAGTTCCTTTGCTTCAGGAATTTATTATCTGCACATCACCACTGATAATGGAGTTGTAACACGCAAAATTGCAATCAGACGTTAGTGTAGATTACTGAAATGTCCATCCTTCGGGATAAACACTTCGTGTGAAATTTTGAGTTTTTGATATGGCCCGAAGAATATTTTCTTTCGGAGTAATTCCTTGCTTTAACTTTATAGCCTTTATGTTTTCGAGAAGATTGCTCTGGGCTTCAGTTTTCGGAACAAAGTTGTTCATGTAGAAAAAAGTATTTCGCATGTGTGAAAATGTTGATTTGATGTATTACTGCCTGTGGTTATATCCGCTGTGTTGAACGGGATGAGGCAATAATAGGTTTCAAAAAAAACTTTACTCGAAAAAATTAATAGGATTAGAATTTTGCGTTTCCGGCATCTGCTTGTCTAAACATGTTTTCGCTGATAGAAATTTTCATATCACGAAAATAGAACACGCCTCCCCAGTTATAAACAACTTTGCTGAATAGTGCAGTTTTATCGCCCACGGTTACATGAACATTATAAACGGTACGCTTGTCTTCGCTGATAGTCTCACGCGTGATGGAAACATTTGCAGGAACTTGAGTGATTGACATCTGTTGAGCGGGTTTTGCCGGCTCCGTATTTTTTTCAGATTTAATTATTACTGCAGCATCATTCTTTTTTACATCGGCAGCGGGAGGTTGGTCTCGACCTCCTTTTTTGCTAATCTTTCCTTTCAATGCATCTTCACCTTGTTTGGGTTCAATAGGTTGTTTAATATCCTGACCTTTGTTTTCTGATAAATCAACCACTTGCTCATCTTCGCCACCGCTACTTTGTGCAGACTTAGATACATCCTCGCCACCTGCTGCCTTAGCTTGTTTTTTAGTAACATCCCTTTTCTTGTCAGTGGTTGTTGCCGGGCTTTCAGTTTTTGCAGGTGTTTTATTTTCGGCAGTATTTTCTACGGGAGTTTTTTCAGATACTTTATCAGCAGGTTTTTGAGTTTCCTTAGATTTAGGTTTTTCTTCCTGTTGCTGAGTTTTGTTTTTTGCAAGGGTGCTGTCAACAGCCGGTTTTGGCGGGTTTTTCTTAAATTCTTTTTCCGCACGTTTTAAATCTTCTTCAGCTTTTTGAATAGCTGATTGTATGGATTTGGTATAATCGGTATCATAGTCAAACTCATCATACTTCTTGGAATACGTTATTTTGGCAACAGGCTGATTAAACACTACCACATTTACGCCTTCATACTGCTTGATGAGTACTACTGTAAAAGGATACGATTCAAACCCTTGCTCCACTCTTTCTTCATCATCAACAACGGTATTGATATTTATTTTCTTGTTGATATATCCCGGTTTGTTGAATGACAAAACATAATCTGCCCCAATTTCAAGATTCAGGGTGTAGGACGATTGTCCCGGTAAAGTCTCAATGTTCTGTCCATCGCGTTGCAAAACCATGTAGGCATCTGAAAGGCTACCTCCACCTTCAATCTTGAATTTAGCAGTGATAGTAAGTGTTTTTTTTGTTTGGGCATAACCGATAGTTGTCGCCAAAGTGAAAAACAACAGAAATACTATCAGTATTTGTTGAAAACCAAACTTTGTTTTGGTAAACATTTGTAATTTTATTCCGTTAAAGAAACCCAAACCGGTTGCAAAATTAATTATTTGACAAAAGCTTTTAAGAAGGTATTGCAAAAGAATGAACACAGTTTACGAAAAATTTAAAAAAGGGTTCCGGATGACGGGCAGGATGGTTTTGTTTCTAATGGTTTTCACTTGCGCTTCGCCTCTGAAGTTGTTGGCTCAGGAGAATATTACCATGCAAAAAACTCTTGATTATCTGAATGAAAAATTCGGAGGGAAGTATGTGATTTCCGTTAATTACGGCACGGTCATAGCAACTTACTTTGACGGAAGTGATAAATATCGGGAAGATCAGGCTTCAATTAAGGATTTGGATACAGCCAAAGTGTATTATAATTCCAAAACAAAAATGCTGATAGTAGGATGTTTCAATCCGCAGAAAAAATGCGTTACCCGAGAATTTCTGGGGAAACGTTTATTTTATGGCAGAATTAGTTTTCCGGTATCTTATAATCAGAAAACTACCGATGGATTGGTCAAAGCATTCAAACACATGATTAGGTTAGTTAATGAAAAAAATTATCAAAGCAATGAGCCATTTGAGTGAAGTCAGACTTCTTCTCATAGCAACTGTTATATCTTATGCTTCAGTATCAGTGAATGCACAAGCACTCACGGACGAGGTAAAGGTTTATACCGATTCACTGTTTAATCAGGGAAGGATAAAATACAACAATGGAAAATATACTGAAGCACTGAACGATTTTAAGTCCATTTTACTTAAAGACTCCAAACACGTAAATGCTTTGCTACAGTGTGGGTTTTGCAATGCCATTCTTAAAAATTACAATGATGCAATTGAAGATTTTACGAGTGTAATTGCCTTACAGCCTGATCATGAATGGGCTTATGTGTCGAGAGGAAGTGCATATAATAAAACTGAGCAGTATGAGAAGGCTATGGATGATTTTAATGCCGCATTAAAACTTAAGCCGGATGATGCAGAAGCTTATAACAACAGAGGTTTCTCAAAGAAAATGCTTGGTGATAAAAATGGTGCCTGCGAAGACTGGAATAAATCTAAAAAGCTAGGCAATGACGAAGCAAAAATTATTTTAAAAAACAATTATTGTAAATGAAACAGATTGTCGGAACGGCTCTTTTGATTTTAACTGGTTTTGTTTCACTCACATCATTCAGGGCACAACAGGGCGAAAAAGACTATTCATCTTGCCTGAAAAAGGTACAAAAGAAATTTGGGGCTGAAACAAAAACCTGCCCGGCATCATCTAAGCCTTATAAGGTTTGGTTCGTTAACGATTGTAATGACACACTTGCAGTAAAACTAGCAGTTCAGGAAAAGTCAAAACACTGGCGCACTTTTACAAGGCTTCAATTACTTCCGGGAGATACTATTTCGGGTTATGCATGCAACAGCACAGGTAAATATCTTTACTATGCCAAGCAATATGCTGACAATTCAGTAGAGTTACCTTCGGACGAGGAGATTGACAGCAGTAATATTCACTGATTATTTGATTGCTAAAAATTGGTAGCTGACATTTTCTGTGAGTGAAAATGACAATTAATTGCCCATAATTTTAGCATACTTTGTAGAGTTGGCAGGGTCAATTTCATTCAGAAGATTTGTAACAGTTACTTTCTGATCGGGGTAAGCTCCTGAATAAATATTTACAATTTCATCTGCCTTGGCATAGAAAAGTGTTTGTAATAAAAGTGATCCCGGTTTTTCGCGATAGACATCCTTAAGATATCCAAGGCTCTCAGTTATATTACTTAGAGCATCATCTTTTTTCTTTGCCATCACATCAAGCCCTTTGATATGATATTGGTAAAACATTTCATGAAAAGGTTTAAACACCGGATTGGTGAGATTCTCAGCTAACCAATAGCGATTGCGTGTGCCTTCAAAAGCTCGCCATCCTGCCTCACGGGCATTCTGCATATTGTTAACTATGGTTTGAGCTTTTGCAAAAAATGGAGATCCTCCGTTTAAATGGTAACTATCGTAATCCAATCCAAGAATAATGTAAGCATAGAATCCAAGAACCGCTGTAAGATTGGGGTTACTGCTGTTTTCGGTAAACTCCAGTGGCTGAAATTCGATATATTTAAACTGAAAATTTTCATCGTTAAAATTCAGAATAGGCGAAAAGTAAGATGTACCATAAATAGGTCTGCGCGATGTTATTTGAATACTTCCTTTGAACTCGTCATTGGAAACACGCTCATTTACCGTAATGGTTACTGAACATTCTATACGTTCCTGATTGAGAAATTTATCAGTGGTCCATTTGGTATTGTTCATAAACTCGAAGATGGCTTGCTGAAGTGTTTCAAATACTTTTTTGTCCACATTCTGTATTTGTGGAGCCATCACATTTATCTGGCAGTTCAGCTCCTGGGCATTTGTCCGCAATGCCGTTATAGCAAGAAATAATAAGACAATGGTTTTCTTCATTGCACTAAAGTAATTATTTTATTTACAATATCAGAAGCAACTTCTTCTTTGGTTTTTTTATCAAAAGGTGTTGTTTGTTCGTTGCGGTCAATAATGGTTATTCGGTTAAACTGCGAACCAAAAACTTTATTGTTTTCATCCAACATGTTCAGTACAATAAAATCCAGATTTTTATTTTTCATTTTTCTGATAGCGTTGGTTTCGCCATTGTTAGTCTCAAGTGCAAAACCAACCAGTATCTGATGTTTGTTTTTTTGTTTTCCTAAGGTTGCTGCAATATCAGTAGTAGGCTCAAGTGTAAGTGAAATACTCTCATCGCCTTGTTTCTTGATTTTTTGTTGTGATTGTTCAGCGGGCTTAAAATCAGCTACGGCAGCTGCAAGTACCATGATATCCGCGGTGGTAAAAACATTCTGACATGCCTGCAACATATCGTCAGCAGAAATTACAGGTACAATTTTTATAGCATTGAATAATTCATCCGTTTCAACTCCCGGACCGGTGATTAGAGTTACTTCAGCTCCTTGTTTGAAGAGATGATTGGCAATGGCAATACCCATTTTTCCTGATGAATGATTGCCAATAAATCGAACAGGATCTATAGCCTCAGTTGTGGGACCTGCTGTTACCACAGCCTTCCTGTTTTTAAGAGGTAAAACCGGATTTAAAAAACGGATTACTTCTTCAACAATTTTATCAGGTTCCGACATTCGGCCTTCGCCTGAAAGCCCGCTTGCAAGTTCACCTTTATCAGGTCCGGTTTGCAAAATACCTTCTGCGCGGAGCGCTTTTAAATTCTCCTGTGTGGTACTGTGTTGAAACATGTCGGCATCCATTGCAGGAGCTATCATCACTTTTGAACGGCATGAGAGATATACTGCCAGCAGCAGGTTGTCGCAAATGCCATGTGCCATTTTTGAAAGTGTGTTGGCTGAAGCAGGTGCTATTAAGAATAAATCGCACCACAATCCCAGTTCAACATGGTTATTCCATGATGCATCTTCTGCGGAAAACGAACTGTAAATTTTATTTCTTGAAACGGTGGATAAAACAAGAGGTGAAACAAAGTCACTTGCGGCAGGTGTTAATACCACCTTAACATCAGCACCTTGTTTCACCAACTGGCGAACCAATTCGGGAGTTTTGTATGCGGCAATGCTACCGGTCACTCCCAGCAGGATTTTTTTCCCCTGCAGCATGGCCCTTAAAGTTCTTTCTGTTCTTTGGTTTCTTCGATAACCGGCTTACGGAAATATATTTTTCCTTCTAAGAAATCCTGAATTGCAACGAGTGTAGGCTTTGGCAAACGCTCGTAATATTTTGAGATTTCTATCTGCTCACGGTTTTCAAAT
Organism: Bacteroidota bacterium; assembly: GCA_018268195.1. Lineage (GTDB taxonomy): Bacteria > Bacteroidota > Bacteroidia > AKYH767-A > OLB10 > OLB10. The sequence goes on from JAFDWZ010000028.1 coordinate 39,771, forward strand.
ACCTCATCCAAGGTGTCGGTAGAAGAAGAGAACTCGCTGAGCTTGTCGTGTAATTCTTCGCGGGTTTCCGCAGCAATGTGGTTAGCTCTTTTTGCTATTACAGCAAGGCTTTCGTAAATATTACCTGTGCCTTTTTCGAAATCAACTAAATCACGTGTGATAGTTGACGGAGCTACGTTTCTTGTATTCATTGTTGCTAAATTATTAATTTAAAATTTTAATGTCTTTTAATTTTCCTTCAATAGAGGCCTGAAGTCTTTCAGCTTCTTTTTTATAAGAAGACTGTGGAAAAGTTTCCATCAGCCGTGCATAAAATTCAAGCGCATTCTTATACCGTTCTTCTTTTTTAGATTCAATGCTGTTGCCGGCATAAAGATATGCCGATTTCAACATCAAAAATAAACATTCTTCCTGATATTTAGTGGTAGGGAAGTCAGTTATTACATTTCCAAAAGCCACTATTGCTGATTTATAATCTTCCATTTTGTAGTAAAGCATCGCATTATCCCACGCTTTCACCTCAAGTTTTTGTCGGAGTTCATCAATCAGTGTATTACACTCAGGCACACGCGAGCTGTTCGGGTATTTGTTGATAAAGAGCTGAAACTGTCTTATTGCGTCTGTACTGCTTTGCTGATCCAAACTTGAAGGAGCGGAATCCAAATAGTAGCAATAAGCATTGTAATAAAGTGCGTCTTCGGCTTTTTTGCTGGTTGGAAATGTCTGAGCAAAGTTGTTAAAGTGATAAGCCGCACTGGTATAATCGCCAGTATAAAAGTAGCATAAACAGTAATAGTAATACGAATCTTCCGCTTTGTCAGTGCCTTTAAAAACAACAATCAACTCCTCAAATAATTGCAATGCATTGTAGTACTTTTTGTCTTCATAATACTTTATAGCCGCATTGTATTTCATGTTCATATCACCGCTTTTACGTATCCGGTTGAAGCGACTACACGAGCTGAGTAGCAAGGTAATAGCTACCATGCTGGTAATGATGTTCTTATATCTTGAAACTTTCATCAGGGGCGCAAAGATAAATTAAAGTTTTATTCATGACTATAAAGATGATAATCAGAACATCTAAAAACGATAAAAAAATGAAAATATGATGTTTTTCATAAATTCTGATTAATTTAGAGCCTTCAAAAATCAAATTCCATGTTAAAGAAACTTTTACCAGCCATTATGCTTGGTTTATGGAGCATAACAACTCAAGCGCAAACGGACTACAGATTGATGTTGGCCGGAAAGCCTGAAATAACTGCTGAAAACACCGAACAGTTTATTCTTACAGAAAACCCTAAGAGTGACGAGATTTGTCAGGGTTATTATTACCGGTTTATTCAATTTTTCGAAATACCTACTACTCAGCAAAAAGAGCAGTTGGAACAGACGGGTATAAAATTACTTGACTACATTCCACATAATGCATTCTGGAGTGCTATTCCTGTGAATTATGATAAAACCCAATTTCGTAATTTTAACATACGCTCTCTTACATCACGCACCAATGAACAAAAACTTGCCGTAAACATGTTGGGCGAATATCCTAACTACGCTGTACCGGCAGCAGGAAAATTAAATGTGCGTGTACAGTATCAGAAAAATTTATCAGCTGCAGATGTGATGGCATGGGCTTCGGTTTTCGGGAAAATTGCGCGTGTTACGGAGTTGAACAATATTCTTGAAATCACAGTTTCGCAAAACGATATTCAAAAATTGACAGAGCAGCCTTGGGTGTTTTATATTTCACTCACCGCTCCGCCATCTGAAAAAGACGATACCATGGGGCGTAGTCTGCACCGCAGCAATGCCATCAATAACGATTTAGTGATGGGTCGTAAATACAATGGTAATGGAGTTGCAGCAGCACTTGCTGACGATGGTTTTGTTGGACCTCATATTGATTTTACAGGAAGAATTACCAATTATGCAACAGGTGTTGGTCAAACTCATGGTGATATGACCAGCGGAATTCTTGCAGGTGCAGCCAACCTCAATCCTGTTTACAGAGGTATGGCTGATGGTGTTCAACTTTATGTTTTTGATATCTCCGGATATAGTCACATTCTGAATGCTGTAGCCAATTATGATACGATAGAAACAGTTGTTACTTCTACCAGCTATTCACAGGGTTGTAATGAATACACTACCGATACTCAGTTTGGTGATCAGACTATTCATGATAATGGTCAGCTGGAATTTGTTTTTTCAGCAGGAAATAATAATGGTGCCAACTGTGGATATGGTGCAGGAGGTAACTGGGGAAATATAACCGGAGGTTACAAGCAGGGAAAAAATGTGATTGCAGTTGCCAATCTGGATGCAATGGAAGTTATAGATCCAAGTAGCAGTATTGGCCCCGCATCTGACGGACGTGTGAAACCTGATATTGCCTCCAATGGCCGTGACCAGATGTCAACAGATGAAGGAAATACTTACCAGGTAGGTGGTGGTACATCAGCTGCATGCCCGGGTATTGCAGGCATAACTACACAACTTATTCAGGCTTACAAGGAATTATATACGGATACAATTGCTCCAACTGCACTGATAAAAGCATGTTTATTAAACGGAGCAGAAGACATAGGTAATCCCGGCCCTGATTTTAAATATGGATGGGGTAGAGTAAATGCTTTGCGCGCAGTGAAAACTTTAGAGGATAATCATTTTATTCATGGCTCAATTGCACAGGGCGACAGTTTGACTTTTAACCTGACCGTTCCGGCAAATGTAAAAGATTTCAGAGTAATGGTTTATTGGCACGATCAAGGTGGCTCTCCTGCGGCAGCCACTTCGTTGGTGAATGATATTGATTTGACTGTGACTGACCCGTCAGCAGCAGTGTGGAAACCATGGGTATTGGATCCTACTCCCAACGCCACCAACCTTAACACTCCTGCTGTGAGAGGTATTGATCATCTTAACAACATGGAACAAGTTACTCTTGACAATCCTGCTGCCGGTACTTACACTGTATCACTCAAAGGTTTTGCAATTCCACAAGGCCCGCAGGAATTTTATATAGTGTATGAATATAGAATGGATGATATTACGGTTACTTATCCAATCGGAAGAGAAGGTTTTGTGCCGGGCGAAACAGAAATACTTCGTTGGGATGCACTTAAAGGGTTAGGTGGATTTACATTGGAATATTCAACCGATAACGGTACTACATGGAATAACATTGGAACAGTTAGTCAGAATACTTTACAGTATCAGTGGACAGTACCTAATAACCTCAGCAGCGAAGCTCGTGTAAGAGTTTCCCGCGGCTCAGTTAGCGGAATGAATCAGGAACCTTTTTCAATCATTGGAGTACCGCAAAATCTGCATGTTGTTTACGGATGTATTGATTCTGTTAAAATAGCATGGAATGCAGTCAGTGGTGCTGCTTGGTATGAAGTGAGTTTGCTTGGCAATATGTACATGGATTCAGTTGGAACCAGTAATACTACCGATTATGTTTTTACAAATCTTATACCTGCCAACAGCTATTGGTTTAGTGTGCGTGCCGTATTCCCTGATGGGAATAAAGGTAGAAGAGCTTTTGCTGTAAATAAAGCACCAGGAATATTTAATTGCCCGAACATACCTCCTTTGGTTGCGTTTAATGCTAATTTCAGTTCAGGTTGCGTAGGCAAAACTTTTCAGTTTAATGACCTGAGTTCAAATGCCCCTATTTCCTGGAATTGGAGCTTTAATCCCAATACCGTAACCTTTGTGAATGGAACATCTGCATCATCTCAGAACCCACAGGTGCAATTCAATGCTACAGGTTTATATGATGTAACGTTGATTGCTGCTAATGGAATTGGTTCGAACACTAGTACAGTTACCTCCATGGTTGATATTGTACCTGCACAGCAACCTCCAATAATTCAAGATTTTCAGGCTGCAGCTTTCCCTCCTCAATACTGGTCTATTGATTCATCTAACAACAATTACACTTGGAGCAAAAGCAGTAATATAATAGGTATAAGTGGTGCAAATACCATTGCTGCTTATATGAATAACTACAGTTACAATGGATATGGTTATGAAGATGGTTTACTCAGCTACAGTGTATCATTAAACAATGCCGTTTCAGCAATGCTTACTTTCGATGTTGCTTATGCGCCATATTCTGTTCCTAATTACAGTGATACCCTACGGGTAGATATTTCTACCGATTGTGGAAACACTTTCCAAACTTCAGGTTACCTCAAAGGTGGATTAACGCTCTCTTCAATTGGTACCACATTATCCTCAACTTTCACGCCTACATCAGGTTCGCAATGGCGTAAGGATACCATATTGCTGAACAACTTTATCGGTGATGACGTAGTCATAAAATTTGTCAATATCAACGGATATGGTAATAGCTTGTATATTGATAATGTGAATATTGATATTACGACAGGAATCAAAAACCTGCAAGAGCCAACGGACAATATCAGCATCATACCCAATCCATCCAATGGCGTTTTCAGAATTCAAACTCCCCAAGGACATGATTCCTATCAGGTTGAAGTTTTTGACTTGAGTGGAAAAATGATTGTGAAAGATTTAATACCTGTTAACCAAAGCGAGAAACTACTTGATCTAAGGAGTTTCAGCGATGGTGTTTACACATTGAAAATGACAGGAACTGCTCAAACGAAGATGTTCCGTTTAATTAAAAATTAAAATTATCATTTAACTGTTTTATAAAGGCTGTCTTCAATGGGCAGCCTTTATGATTTAAACCATACCTATGCGAATAAGATAAGCCTTAACTTTAAATTTTCATGATTGAAAAATTTAACAAACTGCGTTGATAACTAAAACGGATGAACTTACGTTAAATGGACTAATTTTTATTTTTTTGCGTTTTAATTATAGGACCACAATTACCTTTTTATGATGAATAAAAACAACTACTGCGTTATAATGGCCGGTGGCATAGGAAGCCGCTTTTGGCCAATGAGCCGCAATGCTTTTCCGAAACAATTCCTCGATATACTGGATACAGGAAAAACTCTTTTACAACAAACCTATCATCGCTTTGCGCGAATTTGCCCTAAAGAAAATATTCTCATAGTCACTAACGAGTCTTATGTTGATTTGGTAAAACAAAATCTTCCTGATTTACCGGTAGAAAATATTTTAGGCGAACCTCTCAGAAGAAATACAGCTCCATGTGTTTCGTATGCAGCCTTTAAAATTGCTTCGGCAAACCCTGATGCAAATATTATTGTTGCTCCTTCCGATCATATTATTACCAAGGAAGATGCATTTATCGAAACGGTTGAAGCAGGATTGAATTTTACACGGTCAAACGATAGTCTTTTAACTATTGGTATCACACCGAGCCGCCCTGATACAGGCTATGGTTATATTCAGTTTGTGGATGATAAAAAGAATAATGTTCCTCCGATTTTCAAAGTAAAAACATTCACCGAAAAGCCTAATCTGGAAATGGCGCAATTCTTTCTTAAAACAGGAGAGTTTGTGTGGAATGCCGGAATTTTTATGTGGAATGTGAAGTCCATTCTCAAAGCGTTGAAAAATCATTTGCCCGATATGTATCATCTTTTTGAAGAAGGTGCTGGTAAGTATTACACTGATGGCGAAGCTGAATTCGTAAAAAAAGCCTATTCACAGTGTACCAACATCAGTATTGACTTTGGTATTATGGAAAAAGCCAACAATGTTTACGTAATGAAAGCAGAGTTTGGATGGAGTGACTTAGGAACCTATGGCTCACTTTATGAGCATCTACCTCATGATGCGGCAAAGAATGCTGTTGTAGGAAAAAACGTAATGCTTTACGACTCTAATAATTGTGTAGTAAGCGTGCCACATGATAAACTGGTAGTACTGCAGGGGCTTAATGATTACATCGTTGTGGAATCAGAAAACATTTTGTTGGTTTGCCGCAAGCAGGATGAGCAGCAGATACGTCAGTTTGTAAATGATGTAAAAGCCAACAAGGGAGAGAAATACGTTTAATTAGATTTCTTATAGCTGCCAAACCAGCTTTTTATTTTCATCTGCAGCACTCCAAAGAATGCTTCTTTAAAAATTCCTGAACTCATTTTGGATTTTCCTTCGGTGCGATCGGTAAATACAATGGGCACTTCTACAATGTTGAAACCACAACGCCATGCTGCAAATTTCATTTCAATCTGAAAAGCATAACCCATAAATTTAATTTTCGAAAGGTCAATAATTTCCAGCACATGACGTCTGTAACATTTGAAGCCGGCTGTGGCATCGCGCACTGGCATACGTGTGATGAGGCGCACATAAGCACTTGCATAATACGACATGATGACTCTTCCAATTGGCCAGTTGACCACATTTACTCCGTTGATATATCGGGAGCCGATGGCCATATCGGCATTTCCGTTTTTGCAGGCATCTAACAGTCGCATCAAATCGGCAGGGTTGTGTGAGAAATCTGCATCCATTTCAAAGACATACTGATAATTTCTTTTTAATGCCCATTTAAAGCCGTGAATATAGGCGGTGCCCAAACCGAGTTTTCCGGGACGCTGTTCTAGAAATAATGACTCCGGATACTGACTCATCATTTGTTTTACGAGGTCGGCAGTGCCATCTTCGGAGTTGTCATCAATTACAAGTACATGAAATGAATTGATAAGATTAAAAACAGCCTTGATGATTTTCTGGATGTTTTCTTTCTCGTTGTAGGTTGGTATGATGACTAGTGCTTCGCTCACAATAATTTTTAACGTTTCAAAAATAACAATCTTATGCCTATTGTTATTTTAAAATTCTGTGAAGTATTTGAATTCTTTAATTTATTTCCCTGTATGGCCGAAACCACCTGCTCCTCTTTCTGATTCGGACAACGTTGCTACAGTTATCCATTCCGCTTTTTCATGCGAGGCAATCACCATTTGCGCTATTCGTTCGCCATTTTTAATAATAAAAGGTTCGTCTGACAGGTTAATCAGAATCACTTTTATTTCTCCTCGGTAATCAGCATCAATAGTGCCCGGTGAGTTAAGTACGGTAATACCTTGTTTGGCTGCAAGACCGCTTCGTGGTCTTATCTGTGCTTCGTACCCCACAGGTAATTCAATAAACAGTCCTGTTGGGATTATTGCGCGCCCCAAGGGTTTTAATGTAATACTATCAGTAAGATTGGCACGCAGGTCCATGCCCGCAGCGTGTGCTGTTTCATAAGCAGGCAATGCATGTGCCGATTGATTGATGATTTTAATATTGATGAAATCAGGCATGTTATAAAAGTATTCAGGTTGTAAAAATATTTAATCGAAGCACATGTTGCGCCAGTGATTATTCTGTTTTTCTATAAGTGTTTGAAGGTGTTGTTTTCGTTTTTGCCTGGCGAAGCTGCATGTCAGGGAGGTTAATTTTATAAATTGCAAAAAGATAACCGCATAGGAAGAGTGAGTTGATAACCCAGAGTAATACACCCTGATAATGAAACAGCGATTGCACATAGTAAGCAATGGCATAACATAGCAATGCCAGTATTACGGTAATAAAATCATCTTTCACTTTATAAGGAATGGGATAATATTTTTGTCCGGTGAAGTACGATAGCAACATCATGGCAAAATAGGTAATGAATGTTGCCCATGCAGCACCCATATAACCAAATATCGGAATGAGTACAAACAACAGAATGACAGTAAGTACCCCACCAAAAACAGCAAAGTAGGCACCATAATGAGTTTGTTCGGTTAGTTTGTACCACATGCTTAAATTATAAAATATTCCCAGGCACATGTTGGCCATCAGCAGTATGGGGACTACGCCAATGCCCGAGCGGAATTTCTCTCCGATAAACAACTGAATAATATCGAGATATAACATTACAACCAAAAATATAACGGAGCAGGTAATTACGAAGTAGGTCATCACTAAAGCATATACGCTGCGTTTGTTGTCCTGCTTATGCTGTGCGAAAAAGAAAGGTTCAGCAGCATAACGGAAGGTTTGTATAAACAAAGTCATGATGATGCTTAATTTATAACATGCACTGTAAATACCAAGTTCACGAAGTGCAGTAGCGGGATTGGGGGCAATAAATTTGTAAATCGCACGGTCCAGAGTTTCGTTAATCATACCTGCAAATCCTGCAATCATCAGAGGTAAAGCATAGGTAATCATGTTTCGTAGCAGTGCTTTATCAACCTGAAATGTAAAATAACGATACTGACGGAAAAGAAGCAGCACGGTAACCCCACTTGCAAGAACATTGGAAATAAATACATATCCAACTCCAATGGAAGGAGTGTAAAGGGAAACGGCAAGTTGTGACAATACACCGTAATCGCCTTTTATCCACAGCGGGCAACCTATCAGGAAAAATAAGTTAAAGCCAATATTCAGAAAAATATTTATAATTTTTATTAAGGCAAATTTCACAGCCTTGTTTTGTTGCCTTAGTCTTGCAAAAGGTATGGAAGTAATAGCATCGAAGGCAATAATGAGTGCCAGCCAAATGATGTATTCACCTTTATCGGGATATTTTATAAGGGATGCAAACTGTCCGGAGAAAAAAATCATCACAGATGTGAGTACAACCGTGGAAATTACTACAGCCGAAAGACAAGTGGCATAAACATTTTTATTTTCTTTCTCTTTGTGGATAAAGTTGAAAAACGCAGTTTCCATTCCATAGGTAAACAATATGAGCAGAAATGCGGAGTAGGAGTAAAGTTCAGATACCACGCCATATTCAACAGGGGAGAAAATACGAGTGTAAATCGGAACCAGCAGATAATTAAGCATACGACCTACAATACTGCTTAGTCCGTAGATAGCTGTCTGTCCTGCAAGTTTGCGGATTCCGCTCATTCCTGTTTTATTGGTTAAAGTATGTTGACAGAATAATTCAAGGGTTCAAAAATATCGTATACGGAATGAATCGCGGTGTATAATATCAATTTCTTTTACAGTAACTTCCTTAACGACTGATTGTGGTGATCCTGTATGACACCACTGTGAAAATGATTCAAGCGCGTTTTCTTCTCCGGTAGCTTCTATATATACCGAGCCATTACTCAGATTTTGTACAAAACCATTTAATCGGTACTCCAATGCTTTTTCTTTGGTAAATTTCCTGAAAAATACACCTTGTACCTTACCATTTATTGTTATGGCATAACTTTTTATCATCTCACATTATGAAGAGTTTGCAATGTTACTAAATTAGATTGGCTTACGGATGCTCTTAATCGTCTATAAAAAGATATAGTTCACCTAAAAAATAACTCCATTTGCCGAATTGATGAAAATCATATTTTAGCAGCCGATACATTTGGCACGTTAACTTACAAACCAATAAATCATTACGTATGAAACGATCATTCATCATCATAGGGGTAATACTCCTTATCGTATTTATTATCTATCGCTTTTTTGCAGGCACTTACAACCAAATGGTGTCCGAGGATGAAAATGTAAAAAACAAATGGGCACAGGTTGAAAACCAGTATCAGCAACGCATGGACCTTATTCCTAATCTGGTAAACACCGTAAAAGGTGCTGCCGAGTTTGAGAAAGGTACACTTACTGCTGTGGTTGAAGCGCGCGCCAGTGCTACACAGGTAAAAGTTGATCCAAGCCAGTTGACTCCTGAAAACATTGAGAAATTTCAGGCAGCTCAGGGACAACTGAGCACGGCTTTGGGACGTTTGCTCATGGTGGTAGAAAATTATCCTAACCTGAAAGCAAATCAGAACTTTCTTGAATTGCAGGCAACTCTTGAAGGCACTGAAAGGCGCATAGCTGTTGCACGTAAAGATTTTAACGATGCAGCACAATCTTTCAATACCTATATCCGCAAATTTCCACAGACTTTGTTGGCAGGAATGTTTGGTTTTAGAGAGAAGGGATACTTCCAAGCTGAAAAAGGAGCTGAGAAAGCACCTGAAGTTAAATTCTGATTATGGCAGCTGCCTCCTCGTATTTTTCTGAAGAACAACAGCTATTGCTCAAAAATGCCATAGCACGAAACGAGAAAAAGACTTCAGGAGAAATACGTGTGTACATTGACAGTGTCATCAATGGTGATGTGCTGGAACGCGCAGCTGAGATTTTTGAAACACTGAGAATGCATGAAACCCATTTGCACAACGGAGTACTCATCTATGTGGCTATTGAAAGCCGGCAGTTTGCAATAATTGGCGACAGTGGTATTCACCAGCATGTGAGTCAGAATTTTTGGGAAAAAGTGAAATCAGAGATGATTCCGTTTTTCAAAAGAAAAGACTTTACAGGAGGCTTGCTGCATGCCATTGATGAGACAGGTGCGAAGCTGAAATTACATTTCCCCATCAAGAAGGACGATATTAATGAATTGCCCAATGATGTAATATTTGGAGAATAAACTTATGCAAAAACACAGATATTTACATATCATCATTGTGTTTGTCGCAGTGTTTTTTACAGGGGTGGTTGCAGCTCAGGAATTGCCTCCTGCACCCAATCCTCCTAAACTTGTTAATGATTACGCAGGGGTACTTTCAGAAGATCAGAAACAACTACTCGAGAATAAACTCGTAGCTTTTAACGACAGCACTTCCACTCAGATTTCCATTGTACTCATTCAGAGCACAGGCATTTATCCTGTTGATGATTATGCAATAGCACTGTATCGTGCTTGGGGTATAGGCCAAAAGGATAAAAACAACGGAGCCCTTATCCTTGCAGCAATGACCGACAGGCGGATGACCATCATTACCGGGTATGGATTGGAAGGTTCGCTGCCTGATGGCATTTGCAAACGAATTATTGAACTGGTAATAAAACCTGCTTTCAAAGAGCAGAATTATTATGAAGGTTTGGATGCTGCTACTACTGAAATGATGCAGCGCGTAAAAGGAGAATACACAGCTGATGAAGCCAACAATGATGCGTCCGGTTCAGTATTAGGAGCTATCGTTATTGTAATTCTAATATTCTTCTTTATATTTTTCGCAAGAGTGATTACGGTTAAACGTTATGCAAGACTCAATAACCTGGGTTTCTGGACTGCGTGGATGCTGTTGAATGCTGCTGACAATGCCAACAGACGCAACAGTGGTGGCGGATGGAGTGGCGGTTCTTCATGGGGTGGTGGTTCTTCATGGGGTGGAGGAAGCAGCGGAGGCTTTGGAGGCTTCGGTGGTGGAAGTACTGGCGGTGGTGGTGCAACAGGTGGTTGGTAAGTACTACTTCATGTTATGAGTTCATTTATTTTTATCTGAACCTTTTATACATCTGAAATTATGAGCGAACAAAAACTTGTTGTACAAAAATATATGGAAGCTTTCAGCAGAACAGATCATGAAAGTATTTTATCATGTTTAACCGATGATGTTGAATGGGAAATGCCGGGATATTATTTTCACAAAGGGATTGAGGCATTTGATAAAGAGATTGAAAACCCCAATGCTGATGGACATCCTGATATTAAAGTTAACCGTATGATAGAAGAAGGAAATTGTGTGGTAGCAGAAGGCACTGTGACAGCAAAGTTAAAAGGAGAAAATAATATTGATGCTGTATTCTGCGATGTGTTTCACTTCAGAAACGGGAAAATATGCAAACTCACTTCCTATGTGATGTTTAAAGGGAAGGTAGCGTGATGAAAAAAGTTGTATAACCTGGCGCTGTAATAATAAAACCGGCTCCCATAGTTTATTGGTATGGCTACAGCGGATCTGGTAAAAGTTTGGATGATTATATACTGAGGTAACATGTAATCCTTATTCGGAACTTAACAGTGATGATAATTTAATAGTATAATGTCGTTAGCAGAAGCAATAAAAAATCTGACCCAAATTCCGGGAGTAGGTAAATCCATTGCAACAGATTTATACAACATCGGTATTTATAAGGTTGAAGATTTAAAAGGTAAAAGTCCTGAAAAACTTTTTAATAAATCAAATCAATATGCAGGTTGTATTCAAGACAGATGTCTGCTTTATGTTTTCAGATGTGCTGTTTGGTATGCTGAAACTCCGGCAGAAGAACGGGAACAAGAAAAATTAAAGTGGTGGTATTGGAAAGATAAGAAGTAAAAAAAATCTACCATTAAATTTGTTGGATTCAATCTTGATTTAAAATTTTACAGAGGAAATCTGCGTAACTTCATCTATTCTTAACCACGAATGTGACTTAAAGTAAAAATAAAGCGACCTTTGCAATCTGATATTAGCGAACTCTACTCGGGCATTTGTATCTGTTTTTTTAATTTAGCAGAGTTGGCTGATAGTTTTTAACATTTAGTTTGGATGATTAAAAAAGGCATTCCTTTATCACTTACTCTTTCGCAGGCACTGCATAGCGAAAATACCACGTCAGGGAAAAAATATAATAAGCAACGCACCTTGCGTTTATCATTACTTGCGGTGCTTATTGCTGTTTGCATAAGTTTTATTGCAAAATTTCTGATTTATCTGATTGATGTTATAACCAATATTGCCTTCTATGGAAAACTTTCTTTAGAACCTTTAAGTCCTGCGGATAACACATATGGCATTTTTGTAATCATAGTTCCTGTAGTTGGTGGTTTGATAGTAGGCTTAATGGCTTTATATGGTTCTAAGGCAATACGCGGTCATGGAATTCCGGAAGCTATGGAACAGATTCTTACCAACGAAAGCAGGATCAAACCATCTATCACGTATCTTAAACCGTTGTCATCGGCAATTACCATTGGCACAGGAGGTCCATTCGGAGCAGAAGGGCCTATTATTGCAACAGGAGCAGCATTGGGCTCCACATTGGGGCAACTTATCAGAATAACACCAAATGAACGCAAGATTTTACTTGCGGCAGGAGCCACAGCAGGCATGTCTGCAATTTTTGCAAGCCCCGTTGCTGCTATATTGCTTGCTATTGAGTTGTTGTTATTCGAGTTTTCTGCACGTTCATTTATTCCTGTTGCTTTAGCTTGTATTACCGGTGCTGCGGGTCATCATTTGTTGTTTGGCAATGAAGTAGTTTTCCCTCTTACTACCGAAATAGCTGCAGCCTCCAATTATGCTTTGTTTTTTTATAGTGTGATGGGAATCATCATCGGGTTTCTGGCTGTTGGGGTAACAAAAACTGTTTATTGGCTGGAAGATATGTTTGAAAAACTTCCTGTGCATTGGGCATGGTGGCCTGCCATAGGCGGAATTGCTGTTGGAGTAGTGGGATATTTTTCGCCACGCACACTTGGTGTTGGTTATAATAACATTACCGATTTACTTTCCGGATCGCTGCCTATGCAAATTGTAATTTCATTGTGTATATTAAAATTTGTTTCCTGGTCCATATCATTAAGCAGTGGCACCTCTGGTGGTACGCTTGCTCCTTTACTTACTATTGGTGGAGCAACAGGCGCATTGATAGGTAGTGTAGGAATGCAATGGTTTCCTGATGCAGGAATAAATATTCCTCTTTCAGTGTTGGTAGGTATGTCAGCATTATTTGCAGGAGCATCAAGGGCTTTTCTTACATCAATTGTTTTTGCGCTCGAAACCACAGGCCAGTCAAATGCCTTGTTGCCATTGCTGGGCACTTGCACAACGTCATATTTCATTTCATTTTTCCTGATGGAAAACACCATCATGACTGAGCGTATTGCACGTAGAGGAGTGGTGGCTCCTGCATCCTATGAACCCGATATTCTTGAGAAAACAACAGTGGAACAGTTGGTAACTGATGACGGAGTAATCATTAATGACGATATGAGCATTGACGAAGTGCGTAACTGGTTCTCCAATGAATCGGATATGAAATCAAATTATTTTATTGTCTCTGATACAGAAGGAGAATACAAGGGCATAGTGAGCTCTTCGAATTTATTCAATATGCATCATAACCGCGAAGGGACCATCAGTTCCATTGTGAAAAGAAATAAAGTGTTTATTCAGCCATCTGAATCATTGAGAAGTGCTGTGGAAGTAATGGCAAAAGAAAATGTGGATATTTTGCCTGTGGTGGTTGAAAATAAAGTTGCAGGAATATTAACCTATCAGCACATCATCTCTGTTTACAAAACCGGAGTAGATGAACGAGAAAAACGGCAGGCGCATATATCATTGAGCCGGCAAAGATTGAAATTACTGGTACGCGGACAGAAACTGGTTTCCATTCTGAAAAGCAAAAAGTAAAAAATGGTAAAAGTTAAAACAACTTTGTAATTATGAAAAAGGCACTAACCGAAGGTGAAAAAAAACATCTTGTAACGATTCTTAAATCACGATTTGACGAGAACAAACATCGTCATAAGAATATCAGTTGGAATGATGTGGAAGCCCGGCTATTAAAGCAACCGGAGAAATTGTGGTCGCTTAATGAGATGGAAAAATCAGGTGGAGAGCCTGATGTGATTGGCCTCGACAAAAAAGCAAATGCTTTTATTTATTGCGACTGTGCTGCTGAAAGTCCTAAAGGCAGGCGTAGCCTCTGTTACGATGAGGATGCATTGCAATCGAGAAAGGAACATAAACCAAAGGACAGTGCAATGAATATGGCAAAGTGGATGGGAGTGGAGATGCTCGATGAAAAGCAGTATGTTGAACTACAATCCATAGAAAATTTTGATTTGAAAACATCAAGCTGGCTCAGGACACCGGAAGAAATCCGTGAATTGGGTGGCGCTGTTTTTGGCGACTTCAGATTTGGCAGAGTGTTTATTTATCATAATGGTGCCGAATCGTATTATGCAGCAAGAGGTTTCAGAGCACGCTTAATAATTTAATAAACATTTGAAAAAATTAATGTGAGATGCATTTTTTTCAAAAAATATTTTTGCATCAAAATTAATGTCGTGAAATATTAAACTTTATTTGATGGAAACCGAAGGTTTTTCACACGACATCATCGCAGGAGGATGTTTGGTTACATGGCAATCGGTTTTCATTTGAGTGCCGCGGTATATTAGAAATACTGCAAGCACTAAAGAAACTACAGGAGCAGCTTTGCCATACCATGTACGCCATGAGCCTTTGAGCAATGTGTTTGAAAACGACAAGGCAATCATTATGGGAAATGTTCCCAATGCAAACAATGCCATATATAAAACGCTGCCGCCAATTGTTCCTGCCGAAACCGAACCTGCTGCT
Source organism: Bacteroidota bacterium (assembly GCA_018268195.1). Classification (GTDB taxonomy): domain Bacteria; phylum Bacteroidota; class Bacteroidia; order AKYH767-A; family OLB10; genus OLB10. Next base: position 54,839 of record JAFDWZ010000028.1, read on the forward strand.
GCCAGATATACCAGGCCGCAAGGCAGAAATCCATTTACCAATCCGATGCTAAGGTGAGTCACAGGCGACTGATGAGCAAAAAGTTTTTTCATCAGCAAACGTACAGGCATACTAAGTTTTACTATAAAACCTGAAAATTTGTTTTGGAATTTTTGTGCTGCAGTAAAAAATAAAAATATCAGAATAATAATTCCTGATACAATACTAAGTTGTTTTTGATATCCGCTAATTGCTATTGCTGAGCCCAGCACGCCAAAGATTACACCTATGAACATGTATGCAATCCCTCGACCTACATTATAGAGCAGTTTTGCGACAACAGCTTTTGTTATTACTTTTTTGTTGACAGGCAGCATCAGCGCTATGGGGCCACACATGCCGGCACAGTGCAAACTGCCGAACAGCCCAAGTATAAATGCTGATAAATAAAATGCCATGCCCTGCATCAATGAACGTATATTCGTACTTCTTTAAAATATTCCTTTGAGTTGTTTTGCCATGATGCCAACACATTCCAATATCCATGAGCAATTTGAGGCAAGGCTATTTCCTGCTTTCCTTCGTTATTGGTTTGCAAGGTTACGCTGAAATCTTTTCCTGCATCGTCAGGTTTATAAAACTGTAAATTGCCGTGAACGGAAATGTTATCCGTAAAACGAACTACAGCCTTACGTTCGTCATTCAAATATTTTAAATCGAAATTATTTGCTTCCAAAGCATTGGTTTCTGCATTAATCTTATCCTGAAAGTGTACAGCCTGTTCATAATAACCATCTGTTACCAAATCGTTTTTCTGTCGCGATGCAAGTACGACCATTCCGATCATACCCAATGCAAATGCCGTATATAATGTTGCAATGCCGAAACCCCAGTTTAATTTCATTTGTCTTAATTATTTGGACCGAGAAAGGAAGTAGTGTAATGACTCACCGTTTTGCCATTGGATATTACTTCAAACTTTACTTCGGTTTTTGTTTTAATAATTTTATTTTTAGGGATAACAAGGAAGAAAGTTCCGTGTACAACCGACTGTTCTTTGAGCGTTTTTAAACCATCACCTACCCATTTTATTTCACCTTCAGGCTCTGTTAGTTTTAATTCAAATGGAATATCCTTGAAAGTTTTATTTACCAATTGTATGTTGTACAGATTGCTGATGTGATTGTCATCCGGTTTTTGGAACAACATTCCCGGAGTTCGCAGGATAGTAGTTTCCACATCACTTCGTGTAATCAGCAATGTAAACAATACACCTGTAAGCACCAGCAGCACTGCCGAATAGCCGATGATACGCGGAGTGATTTTAAATTTCTCTTTTTTCTTGATGGCATTTTCACTGGAGTAACGTATCAATCCGCGTGGCTTATGTACTTTATCCATGATGTCGTCACAGGCATCAATACATGCAGTACAGTTCACACATTCCAATTGCGTTCCGTTGCGTATGTCTATTCCTGTAGGGCACACCTGTACGCACTGATGGCAGTCAATACAGTCACCATGCTGAATCGCATCTGTATTTAGTTTGCCACGTGGTTCGCCACGGGCATAATCATAGGCAATAACCACAGAGTTTGGGTCAAGTAAAACGCCCTGCAAGCGTCCGTAGGGGCACACTACTATACACACCTGCTCACGGAATCGGGCAAAGACACCATAAAATACGCCAGTGAAAAGAAGAATTGCAAACAGTCCACCTAAATGTTCAGAGGGATCATCCGTAATTATTTTTTCAAGTTCGTCAATACCGATAATGTAGGCAAGAAATGTATTGGAAATAAGAAATGATATCAGAAAGAAGATAATATGCTTGGTAGCTTTTATTCTGATTTTTTCTGCATCCCAGCCACGTTTGCTTAGCGCTTTTTGTTTCATGGAGTCGCCTTCAATCCAATATTCAATTTTGCGAAACACCATTTCCAGAAACACTGTTTGCGGACAAGCCCAGCCACACCATAACCTGCCAAACAAAGCAGTAAACAATGCAATGAATACCACAAAGGTGAGCATGGCAAGCATAAACAGAAAAAAGTCCTGTGGAAAAAATGCAACACCAAATAGGACAAACTTCCGCTCTATGATGTTGAGCATAAAAAACGGATGCCCGTTTATTTTGATTAGCGGCAGTGCAAAAAACACAATCAGGAAACCAATGCTTACCCACGTTCGGGCATTGTAAAATCTTCCTTTAGGTTTTTTCGGGAATATCCACGCTCGTTTTCCTTCCTTGGTTACGGTAGAAATACTGTCGCGGAATGATTCGTCAAGATAAGGATTATGCTCGCTATTATCCAATGCTAATTTAAATTTTGATAAAATTAATAATTATTATTTGGCTGTTTGCGTTGTTGCTGAAGAGTCAGCACTTGCGGGTGCTGCTGTTTCTGTCCATTTTTCGCCCTCTTGTTCTTTGGGAGCAGCAGGTTTGGTGCCTTGTAAACTCCACACAAATGAAGATACTTCCTGAATTTGTTTAGGCGACAGTTGTGATTGCCAACTAATCATACCTTTTGCCGGAACTCCATAAGTCACGGTTTTAAAAATGTTTTTAATACCACCGCCATGCAACCAGTAGGCATCTGTAAGATTGGGTCCAACCATTCCTCCACCATCAGGACCATGACAGGCAGCACAGTTCTTGGTAAATATTTCTTTCCCTTTTTCAATAGCACCTGCATCGGTAAGCATGGTAACGTTATCTTCTGTAATATTTTCAGCAGAATTTTTCATGCGTTCCTCTTTGGCTTTGGCTGCCATTGCAAGTTCGTCATTATATTCTTCCAATTGAAGTTTGCCTGTTCCCGTAACGTGATAACCTATCAGATAGACAAACGCAAATACGATAGTTGCATAGAAACCCCATTTCCACCATGGAGGAAGGTTGTTGTCGAGCTCTTTAATGCCATCATAATCGTGGTCGAGCAGAATATCTTCTTCCTGAGCTATGGGAACACCTCCCATTAAACGTTGATAGACTTTGCGAAGTAGCGAAGGAGCTTTATCTCCATCTTCATTGTTTTCAGTATGCTGCTTTCGTTGCGAAGTAAACGCTTTAGGAGAAATAGTTGTTATCAGCTTTACATTGATTTTGTACAATACAATGATTGTTGATACCAGAATCAGCACCAGAAAGCCTATGAGATATGAATTGCCATCCAATGCCCAGGCAGGAGGCTGTGACGCTTTTGTTACTTCCTGTGTTTCCTGTGCAACAGCGTAAAGGCTTATCATGTTTAACAGTAAAACTGTTTTTATCGTTTTTATGAATCGTTTCATTGTTGTATTAATTTTTTTGGTTAACTTCATCCAGAGGCATTTTACTCTGGCTTTCGAAATCTTCTTTTTTGGAACGTAACACCCATAGCGACATGATGGTGAAAAAAGTAAAGAATACTACAACCGTAATTACCGGATAAATATCAATGTCTTTTATTGTTCTCAGAACTTCTTTATACATAAACTGTCCTCCCTGATATTAATTAATAGTTGCAGTATTTTGTTTTTCAGCTTTAATGTCAACTCCAAGACGCTGCAGATAAGCAATGATGGCAATGATTTCTTTATTGCTCATCACTTTGATACCGTTTTTTGCAAGGTCAGCTGCAATGTGATCAGCTTGTTTCATCAGGTCGGCATTGGCTTGTGCATCATAACCGGCAGGATAGGGTACTCCCAATTTTTGCATCACTCTGATTTTTGCAGCTGTGGTGGTAGTGTCCAAATCATTTTCAATCATAAAGGCATAAGGAGGCATAATACTTCCCGGTGACATGATCTGCGGATCGAGCATGTGATTATAATGCCATGAGTTAGGATATTTTTTTCCTACGCGCTGCAAGTCGGGTCCTGTACGTTTACTTCCCCATTGAAACGGATAGTCATAAACAAACTCTCCCGGTTTTGAATATTCGCCATAGCGCTCGGTTTCGTATCTGAAAGGACGTATCATTTGCGAGTGACAGGTGTAACATCCTTCACGCACATAAATATCTCTTCCTTGTAATTCAAGAGGAGTATAAGGTTTCACACTTGAAATGGTGGGAATATTTGATTTCACCATAAATGTGGGAATCATTTCTACAGCACCACCTATCAGTATAACAATTAAACTAGCTACCAAAAGTTGAACAGGTTTTCTTTCAATCCAACGATGCCAGTGACCATCACGTCCGGTATAAACTTTTTCGAGAGCAGGAGCTTCAGCAGCTTCATTGGCAACAAGTTTTCCTGATTTCATAGTCTTCACAAGGTTATAGAACATTACCAATGCTCCTGTCAGATATAGGAATCCACCTAAAGCTCGCAACTTGTACATAGGTAAAATCTGAACTACTGTTTCAAGGAAGTTTGGATAACGCAATACTCCATCTTCTGTAAATTCTTTCCACATAAAATGTTGAGTGAATCCTGCCCAATAAAGAGGAATAGCGTAGAATGCAATTCCGAGGGAGCCTATCCAGAAGTGAAAGCTTGCAAGTTTTTTAGAGTATAAGCCGGTGTTGAATAATTTCGGTACCAGCCAATACAAAATACCAAAGGTCAGAAATCCGTTCCATCCCAATCCGCCAATGTGCACGTGACCAATTGTCCAGTCGGTGAAGTGACTTACTGCATTTACCGATTTGAGCGAAAGCATAGGTCCTTCAAAGGTGGACATACCATAAGCCGTAACGGCAATTACAAAAAATTTGAGTTCTACATTATCTCTCACACGATCCCATGCACCACGCAGTGTGAGCAAACCGTTAATCATTCCACCCCATGATGGAGCAATAAGCATAACCGAGAAAACTACACCCAGCGATTGTGCCCAGTCGGGAAGTGCGGTGTACAAAAGGTGATGAGGCCCTGCCCAGATGTAAAGAAATATTAGCGACCAGAAATGGATGATTGAAAGACGGTAAGAATAAACCGGCCTGTTAGCAGCTTTAGGAAGAAAATAATACATCAACCCCAGGTAAGGAGTGGTGAGAAAAAATGCAACAGCATTGTGACCATACCACCATTGCACAAGAGCATCCTGCACTCCTGCATAAATAGGATAACTCTTGAACAAAGTTACAGGTATCTCCAGCGAGTTTACGATGTGCAGAACGGCAACTGTAACCAACGTAGCGATATAAAACCAAATAGCTACATAAAGATGACGCTCGCGTCTGCGAATGATGGTACCAAACATATTGATGCCAAAAATTACCCATATCACGGTGATAGCAATATCTATAGGCCATTCAAGTTCTGCATATTCCTTGCTGGAAGTAATACCAAAAGGTAAAGTAAGTGCAGCACTCACAATAATTAATTGCCATCCCCAGAAATGAATACGGCTTAAAAGGTCGCTATACATACGCGCTTTGAGCAGTCGTTGCAGAGAGTAATACACTCCCATGAAAATACCATTTCCGACAAAGGCAAAAATGATGGCATTGGTATGCAGCGGCCTGAGCCTACCGAATGTTGCATGTGCATCAAAATTGAGTGCCGGATAAGGAAGTTGCAATGCAACTAACAAACCTACCAGCATGCCCACTATGGCCCAAATAATAGTTGCCCATGCAAACATGGCTACTATACGGTTGTCGTAACTATACTTTTCTATTGTCATATATTATTTGTTATCAGTTGTAGTTGATTTGGTGTCGTTATTAGTGTCGTTATCAAACAGCATGCGCACTCCTGGCGAGTAGTCATCATCATATTGTCCGTTTCTGACTGCCCAAAAAAATGCTGCCAGAAAGCTAATAGCTACCAGCAGACTTACCGCAATAAGAATTATTAATACACTCATAAACGGCCGCAAAACTATTTTACACCACAGCCAGTAGAAATGACAGCAATTAACAGACAAACTGATATAAATCACCCCATGTGTCAATTATGAAATATGTAAAGTTTTTTATGCAGCAAGGGTCGCCACTTTCATCCTGATTTTCATCGTTTCACAAACAGAATAGTTTTATATTTGTGCATTAAAATAATCAATCAACATGCAAAAAATTTTAGTAATCATTGCCGCAAGTTTATTATGCCTGAATACCTATGCTCAGGATAAAAAAGAATCTTTCTTCGGGAAAAAAATAACAGCCGATAATGCACGACCTGCATCAGAAGTACCTGCATTGCTATCTCAAAAAGATACTGTAGCCATCAAGTTGACCGGAAAAATCAACAGTGTGTGCCAGAAAAAAGGTTGTTGGATGATGCTTGAAACTGCCGATGGCAATACCATGCGCGTAAGATTTAAAGATTATGAATTCTTTGTTCCAAAAGATTGTGCAGGAAAAACAGCAGTTATTGAAGGTATTGCTTTTAATGATGTGACCTCTGTTGCAGAACTTCGCCATTATGCCGAAGATGCAAAAAAATCGAAAGAAGAAATCGAGAAAATCACACAACCCGAAAAAAGCCCTGCATTTGAAGCTGAAGGAGTAATAATTTATGAATAAAATTCTTGCTGTATTTGTTGTAGGAATTTTTGTTTCTATAGCATCTTATAATTACAAATGCGAATGGAGTAATGTTGCGCTGGCTGATACTACCGATATCAACCCCAACAAAAGCAGTGAACTTTCATTGCTCATGCGTAAGATGTATGACCATGCTGCCGAAGCACGAAAGGCTATTGCTTCCGACAAAACGGTTTCATATCCCAAAACATTTCTCAACATCAACACGGCAGTTCCTACGGATGACCATACCAAGAATGAATACTTCGAAACGTTTGCCGATTTGTATCTGCAGTCGCTCGATACGTATGAAAAATCCGGTGCGGAAAATCGTGTGAAGAGTTATAACAACATTGTTAATGCCTGTCTGGCATGTCACAGCAGCCATTGCCCGGGCCCTGTGCCGAAAATCAAGAAACTCATCATCACCGATAAGTAATAGAGCGAATGGTTGCTATAAAAAATATTTTCAGAAATGTTATTGCATTCATACTGTTGCAAAGTATTGCAACGGTAACTCATGGTCAGGCGCTGGTGCGCGATTCGGCTATTGTGGTTCCTTTTTTCGGGCTTGGTGCCGAAGGTCATATTCCTGGTGGTGATATGAAAAAACGTTTCGGAAATGATTACGGATTGCAAGCCGTAGTAGGCGTAAAAACAGCACGTAACTGGACTTATTCCCTGCAGGGTGGATTTATATCCGGAAATACACTCAAAGAACAAGGTTTGCTTGCCGGTATTTCTACTTCCACAGGCACCATCATTGGGCAAGACGGCCGTACGGCTGATGTAAGATTATTTGAACGAGGATATCACATCAGCGTAAGTTTCGGAAAAGTTATTTCATTCAAAAAACCAAACCCCAACAGCGGAATTTGGATAAACGGAGGAATAGGATTTTTGCAACATAAAATCCGTATTGAAACAATTGGCAACAATGTGGAGGAACTGAAGAAACCTTATCGCAAAGGCTACGACAGACTTACCAACGGAGTTATTGCCGATGAATTTATTGGTTACATTTTTTACGGCAACAGAAAACTGGTAAACTTTTACGCAGGGTTTAATTTCATTCAGGGATTTACTGCCGGAAGACGCGATTATCAGTATGACACCATGCAGCCTTACAAAGAAAAAAGACTTGATTTACTCTATGGGCTAAAGGTAGGATGGATACTGCCGTTTTATACCAATCCGGATAAGTTTTATTATTACTGATGCTGCTGTTTTATTCCATCGGAATACGACTTTATCATCTGGCAGCTTGCATGGCAGCAATGTTTAATGCCAAGGCAAAACTTTTTTGTGAAGGAAGAAAAGGTGTTTTCGAAAAACTTGAAAAAATATTTGCTGACGACACTTCTCCTCGCATTTGGTTTCACTGTTCATCTTATGGCGAATTTGAACAAGGCAGGCCGGTGTTACAACAACTTAAGACTCAATACCCCGGTTATAAAATAGTTCTTACATTTTTTTCGCCTTCCGGTTATGCGCAGGGAGTTAAGGAGAAAGCTGCCGACTGTGTGCTTTACCTGCCTGCCGATACTGCTGCTCATGCCAAGAAATGGATATCGGTGTTGAAACCTTCATTAGCAGTTTTTGTGAAATATGATTTCTGGTTTCATTATATGAATGAACTCAGCAATAAAAATATTCCTTTTGTTTATGTATCTTCTATTTTCAGGGAGAATCAGTTTTTCTTTAAGCCTTGGGGCAAGTCATTTCTTGCTATCCTGAAAAAAGCTTCTGCATTTTATGTGCAGAATTCTTCCTCGGCAGAATTGCTGAAACAACACGGCATTCAGCAGGTTATGGTAACAGGCGATACCCGTTTCGACAGAGTAGCTCAGTTGCCGGAGATAAAATTTTCTGATGAAGTGATTGAAAAATTTATACAGGGTGATGTGCCTTTGATTGTTGCGGGAAGCACCTGGCCCGGTGATCATCAGCTGCTGGCTGCTTACCTTAACAGGCGTTCAGATATAAAAATGATTATTATTCCGCATGAGATAGATGAAAAAAGTATTGCTTCCTTCACGTCACTGTGCAACAAAAAATATCTGAAGTATTCCGATGCAGAAAAACACAATATCGGAGAAGGGCAGGTGCTGATTGTTAACCGTATAGGAATGCTTTCAAAAATTTACCGCTATGCAAATGTTTGTTATATTGGTGGTGGTTTTGGCAAAGGCATACACAATATTTTGGAAGGTGCTGTATATGGCAAACCTGTGGTTTTTGGTCCGGTTTACGAAAAATTTGCCGAGGCTGTAAACCTGATTGACAAAGGTGGCGCATTTGCGGTAGCTGACGAAGCTCAGCTGCAAAACATTCTAAACCGACTTCTTGACCAAAAGCATGAATCAGAGCATGCGGGAGCCATCAGCAGAGTATTTGTTGCTGAAAATGCCGGAGCTACTCAGGCAGTAATGAATCAGTTAGGTAAATACCTTTCCTAACGAAATTTCTGTGAATTACTTTTACATATCAATCATAATGCTACTTTTGCAGCCTCAAAATCAGGCGAGGTAGCTCAGGTGGTTAGAGCGCAGGATTCATAACCCTGAGGTCGGGGGTTCAATTCCCCCCTTCGCTACCACAAATGGCTGTTTTATTCAATTAAAACAGCCATTTTTTTTTTCTAATATATTGATGTTGTAAAATATGAAATTGGATTCAATTTAATCAGGAGCTTTAGTACGTATAGTCAAAATATAATCGAATTTACTTTTCTAACGTCAATTCAATTCTTGATTTTACACCAATCAATTATAAAATAGAAATAAGGACAGAGTAAAAAAATACGTATAAAATTGCATAATCAGGTTCCTGATAGAGGCCGGATTAAATGGTAAAAACAATTCAGGAATAAATTCAGTAGTTGGATTAACTTATTAATTCTTTTTGAAAGAAATTCGTTTGAACTGTCCGCTTGTGATGTGAACCGAATCAGTTGGAACACAACTAAGGCATACGCCATCAAAATTAAATGTACCTGCCGCCACACTGTCAGCAGTATTGAATGACGTGAAAGTTATGGTTGCATTGGAAGTGGTATAACTTTGAGAGTTGGAGCTTTTGGTAAAAAGACCCTGACAGTTGGAATATGTTCCGGTAACCAATGGCCCCTGATATATCAGCGACAATGTTCCTATTGATGCAGTGCCCGTCATATACAGTGTGTTATTATTATAAAAACTCGATATGGTTCCTGCTGTTGAATTAAAAGTATCGCCATTAGCCAAAGCAGTAATATTACCCAAGCATGCCGGACATGGACCTCCGCAGTCAATATCTGTTTCGCCCTGATTCATTATTCCGTCACTGCATGTTGCCAAAGGCTGAGGTATGTTATCCGTTTCGGCTTGCTGCTTCATGCACGAAGAGCAAATGGTTATCAATGCAACAAAAACGCAATATATTTTAGCTCTCACAAAAATTATTTTAGCATAAAATTAAGTAATATTTATTTACCTTTTTCCGAAAGGAGCAGATTATACATTTTTTGTGCAGCTTTAGCCGAAGCTCCTGCACTTCCCAGTTTTTGTATCAGCTCTTCATATCCCTCAGATAATTTTTTACGATATTCATCATTTTCCAGCATCAGTTCCATCTCGGCTGTAAGTGTTTTTTCATTCATATCCTGCTGAATGAGTTCTTTTACAAGCATACGGTCTAAAATCAGATTTACTAATGAAATATATTTTACTTTCACCAGTTGACGCGCTATGAGATAGGAGAACTTGTTTCCTTTGTAACAAACAATTTCAGGTACTCTGAACAGAGCGGTCTCCAAGGTTGCAGTGCCACTGGTTACCAATGCTGCATAGGCCTGCTGCAGCAAATTGTATGTTTGGCCATGCACTATAGAAATGTTGGCTGCTAATGATTGATAAAATGAATCAGGAATGTTGGGAGCCGCTGCAATTACTGGCTCATAATTTTTAAAATGTTTTACTGCATTAGCCATCACCGGAAGCATTTCTTTTATCTCCTGTATGCGGCTTCCGGGAAGTAAAGCAATGATTTTTTTTCCGCTTGCAGCAACCGGCAAAGGGGCTACTGCCGATTTTTTAATACGTTCAATTTCATCAAGCAGAGGATGCCCGGTAAACTCCACATCGTAATCGAATTTCTTGTAAAAGGGTTTTTCAAAAGGCAGAATAACAAACATTTTATCTACCGTGCGTTTAATTTTATGTACGCGCGATTGTTTCCATGCCCAAATTTGCGGTGAGATATAATAAAATACTTTTATCCCTTTGAGTTTTAAAAATTCAGCCAGTCGCAGATTGAAACCGGGGTAATCAACCAATATCACCACGTCAGGATTGAATTTTAAAATATCGGCTTTGCAAGCTTCCAGATTTCTGAAAATAGTACGCAGATTTTTCACCACTTCAATAAAACCCATGAATGCCAACTCACGATAATGTTTCACCACTTCCACACCTGCAGCCTGCATTCTGTCGCCCCCCCAACCGCGCATCGTTGCATCATGGTCGGCTTTGTGCAATTCAGCAGCCAGATTTGCAGCATGCATATCACCTGAAGCTTCACCCGCAACGATGTAATATTTCATCTCTGTCAGAAAAATTTAAGATACATAATGTAAAACCCGTAAAGGAAAGTCGCAGCTATCACTCCCTGTTCAGCTCTGAGCTTTCTGAATCGGTCTAAGATAAAGAACAGGGCAAGATTTGCCAGCAGGCTCAGGCTTATGGCTGCAGCAAGCGTATTGTTGTTCTGTAAGGCGAAGAAAAAATCTGTAACACTCATCTGCCTGAAGAAGGAGAGGTAATAAAGATAAAATCCAATAAACGGTGCAAAGAGACCACCTGCAAAACCTGCCAGAAAATGATTCTTTTGTGTCATATTATCTTTTTTTTATCAGAAAAAAAATAAACAGTGCAAAGATAAAAACCGAAAATATCCATCCTTGAGCAAAACGGTGCTTTTTCCAGTTGACCATTGCCAGACGCAATATCAGAATCTGTAACGCAAAGACCATAAAATATATTCGCGGAAACGCAAGATATTTATAAAACGATAATTGCTGCATATAAGGCTCTGCCCATTCAACAGTAAAATACACAAGAGCAGATATTACTGCGGCAATCCACACACCGGAGTGAAAATTATCAGGAATACGTTTAATCATTCCATGAAAGTTTGTTGAGTCTTGGTATGGCATGATGTGCCGTAAAATCAAATTCAACAGGAACTACTGATACATATCCATTTGCCAAAGCCCATTCATCGGTGTCTTCGCCCAAATCGGGATTAATGAATTTACCGGTAAGCCAGAAATATTTTTGTCTGCTTGGGTCTTCTCGTTCTTCAAATTCTTCTTTCCATTTGGCCATAGCCTGACGGCATATTTTTATTCCTTTCATCTCTTTCAGAGAAAGATTGGGAATATTTACGTTGAGCAGTAACTCGCGCCAGTGAACGCCTTTAAGCACTGTACGTGTAATCACGCCTGCATAATGTTTCGCTGCCGTAAGGTCAGCATCCAGATTGTAATTCACCAGTGAAAATCCAATACTTGGAATTCCTTCAATGGCGCCTTCCATAGCTGCTGACATGGTGCCTGAATAAATTACGTTGATGGACGAATTGCTTCCATGATTGATTCCGCTAACGCAAATATCCGGTTTGCGGTTCAGAATTTTGTTGACTGCAAGTTTTACGCAGTCAACGGGAGTACCACTGCATTGCCATGCATCCACACCTTTAAAAATATCCACTCTGTCGAGTCGCAAAGGGTTGTGTATGGTAATGGCATGCCCCATGCCCGATTGCGGGCTGTCAGGAGCTACTACCGTAACGTGGCCAATTTCCTGCATGGCTTCAATCAGCGCACGTATGCCGCGCGATGAAATTCCATCGTCATTGATAACTAAAATTGTGGGTTTCGACATGGCACAAAGATACGTTTATTCTAAAGGTGCCGTATGTGAATATGCCCTGCTTTCTTTTTAAAAAGTGATTGCTTGTGCCATGGTAAAATTGTCATGGCTCTGTGGTTGAAATGAAATTATCCTTTATGATATTCACTAGCGGCTTTTACAAAGCGCACAAAGAGTGGGTGAGGGTTTTCTACCGTGCTTTTATATTCAGGATGAAACTGTACACCTACAAACCAGGGATGATTTTTAACTTCAACAATCTCTACCAGATTTTCATTAGGATAAATACCTGTGGCTATCATGCCTGCGTCTTCAAATTTCTTCAGATACTTATTGTTGAACTCATAACGATGTCTGTGCCGTTCGCTGATTTTGGTTTTTCCATAAGCCTGTGCCACCTTGCTACCTTTAGCAAGTACGCAAGGATACTCTCCCAATCGCATGGTTCCGCCTTTGACCGAAATATTTTTCTGACCCTGCATCAAATCAATTACAGGGTTTTTGGTTTCTTTATTCATCTCAGAGCTGTGCGCATCTTTCAGTCCTATCACATTGCGTGCAAACTCCACTACGGCACATTGCATACCCAAGCATATTCCAAGAAATGGGATTTTATTTTCACGGGCATATCGTATAGCCGTTATTTTCCCTTCAATGCCTCTGTCGCCAAAACCCGGGGCTACCAAAATACCTGATGCATTGCGCAGCCGGTCAGCTACATTCTCTTCATCAATTTTTTCAGAATGTATCCAGTCTAAATTTACCTTACACTCATTGGCAACACCTGCATGAATGAATGCTTCTGCAATGGACTTGTAAGCATCTTTCAGTTCAATATATTTTCCTATCAAGGCAATGTTTACTTCGGAGACAGGATGTTTCAGTCTGCCGAGGAAATCTTTCCATGCTACAAGTTCAGGTTCTTGCTTGTAAGAAAGTTTGAGTTTATTCAGAACTACTTTATCCAGTTGTTCTTTCAGCATGTGTAGTGGCACTTCGTAAATGCTGCTGGCGTCAACGGCTTCAATCACTGCATTTACGTTTACGTTACAAAACAATGCAATTTTTCTGCGCAGATCAGAGCTTATATGTTTTTCGCTGCGGCACACCAAAATATCAGGTTGCACACCGTATTCGAGCATGGTTTTTACTGAATGTTGTGTAGGTTTTGTTTTTAATTCACCCGTAACATTCAGGTAGGGCAACAGCGTGAGATGTATTACACAGCAATTGTTTCCCATTTCCCAGATAAGCTGCCTTACAGCCTCAACAAATGGAAGAGATTCAATATCGCCTACCGTACCGCCAATTTCAGTAATTACAATATCATAATCACCTGTTTCGCCAAGCAGTTTTATCCTTCTTTTTATTTCATCCGTAATATGCGGAATTACCTGTACTGTTTTCCCCAGAAATGCACCTTCGCGTTCTTTATTTATAACGGTTTGATATATACGTCCGGTGGTTACGTTGTTAGCCTGCGAAGTAGGTACGTTCAAAAATCTTTCGTAGTGACCAAGGTCCAGGTCTGTTTCAGCACCGTCATTGGTTACGTAGCACTCCCCATGTTCGTAGGGGTTTAGTGTTCCGGGGTCTATATTAATATAAGGGTCTAACTTTTGAATAGTAACCCTGTAACCGCGTGCCTGCAACAATTTGGCAAGTGAAGCTGATATAATGCCTTTGCCTAAAGAGGAGGAAACACCACCGGTTACAAAAACAAACTTGACTGCGCTCATAGTTGGGATGTGGTGTAAATACGGGATGCAAAGATAAAAATAGAATGCTCTGCTTAAATCAACTTCGCATTATTTGTTGATTACTTTACTTAAGTGTTTAAAAGTTTCTGCAAAAAAGGCCGGGTATTTAAGAAATCAGCAAACAGATGCTGTTTTGAAGTACACTTCTATCCTTGCGCTTATACTTTTTGATAAAATGGCTGTTGTTTTTTTCTACCGGGTCACACAGTCATGGTTTAACATCAAAACCTGAAAGCAAAAGACATTAAAATGCTTCTCTTACAATAAACTCTTTGGCAATTCCCAGAGTTGTCAAATGTTTTTCTATTGCTTCCATCATTGGTGGCGGACCACAGAGATAGAAATATTTTTGCTCTGCACCTTGATGTTTTTTAAGAAGCTCAGCGGTAATAAATCCATGCTCATAACCTTCCAGTTTTTCGTCCGACAAAACATTGATAAAATTTTTTCCTAAAAGTTTGCTGAATTTTTCTTCCAGTATAATGTCAGATTTTGTTTTATTGGCAAAAATGAGTTTGCTGCCACCTACCTGATTATTTTTTTCAAGATGTTTAAGAATGGCAATAAAAGGCGTAACTCCTGCACCACCGGCAATAAAAATACCTTCTCCTTTGTAATGAATATCACCGAATACGTCACCCACAATCAGTTCATCGCCTGCATGTAGCTGCAGCAATTGATTGGTAACACCATGATGCGAAGGATAGGTTTTAATGGAAAACTCAATGAAGTTGTCTTCCGGAAGCGATGTAAATGTGAAAGCTCTTAATTCTTTCTCCCATCCGGGTTTGTTGATGGAAATATCAGCCGCTTGACCGGGTAGGTAGCTAAGGTTGGCGGGTTTTTCTGCTGCTATGCGCAGCACATCATGGGTAAGATGTTCTATGGATTTTATTTTTACGATATGTCCCATGTTTGATTATTTATAGTTGATGTAAGATAAAAATTCCTGCTTGATTTCATTGCTTTCAAACTTACCTGAAAAACTGCTGGTGAGCGTTCTGCTGTTGGTGTCTTTGATTCCGCGTGATGCAACACAACAATGGTCGGCATCTACATAAACAGCCACATCATCATGACCTAAAACATCCTTCAACGCTTCTGCAATTTGATTGGTTAAACGTTCCTGCACCTGAGGTCTTTGAGCGTAATACTGCACCAGCCTGTTAATTTTCGACAGACCAATTACTTTTTGGTCAGGAATGTAAGCAACATGCACTTTTCCTATGATTGGAACAAAATGATGTTCACAATTTGAATACAGTGTTATGTCTTTTTCTACGAGCATTCGTTTGTAAGTGTACTTGTTTTCAAACAAACTAATCTGAGGTTTGTTTTCAGGATTCAATCCGCTGAAAATTTCTTTTACATACATTTTAGCAACACGTTCAGGAGTTCCTTTCAGGCTGTCATCTGTGAGGTCAAGCCCAAGGGTGTCCATGATTTCTGCAAAGTGATATTTTATTCTGTTGATTTTTTCTTCATCGCTAAGCTGAAATAATTTTTCAGCTCCCACAAACTCCGTGTCGGTAGCATTGCTGTCTATTGTTAATGTTTCTTTTTTCATTACAGTTCATTTATTTTATTCATTACTCTGTCCACCATGGCATCGCAATAAATGAGGTTAAATTCAAATATTTCTTCCGGTGAGTAGGTTTTCTCAATCTGTTTTCTCAGCATTGCTTTAGCACGATTCAGTCTTACTTTTACATTGCTTTCGCTGATGTTTAATGTCTCTGCTGTTTCAGCCACATTCATCCCGTTGATATTGCGTAAGGTAAAAACCATCCTATAATCAAGCGGCATTTTAGCTAATGCCGACTCAATTACGCGCCCCAGCTCACGGTTCTGATATGTTTTTTCCGTATCAATATTTTTATTGGTGAATACCGGTTGTGAATGATCAGATGTTTCTCCCATAATTTCATTTTTAAAGCTTGATTTTTCTTTCTTTCGATAGCAATTGTTCAACATAATACGCACAATCCATGTTTTGAAATCAGACCGGCCTTCAAACTGAGCCAAATTTTTGTAAGCATCAATGTAGGTGTCTTGCATCAAATCTTGTGTGTCATCATGATTGTAATTGTATGATCTTCCTGTTTTATATAGGTAAGGGTTGTATCTCCTGACAATAATTTCATAAAGGGATTTCTCGCCTTGTAATATGCGGTTAATAATTTCATTTACGGATAATTTATCAGTACGCTCCATACCTTATTAATTTTGATTTACAATTTTAGCCAATTGTGCCATTGCAAATGCTGAAATAGCCATAACCACATCACGCACTGCAACATCCATATAATTCAGGTAAGTAATTAAGCTGATGGCAATGAGCATGAGCCAGGCTGCCACAATGTTTCCTCCAATTTCAGGCTTCTTCAACACCATTATCCCTGCTCCAATTTCAATCACACCTACAATCATCATAAAAGTACTTTCCGGAAAAGGTAGTAAGCCTGCAATAACGGGGTTGAGATATTGTTCCCAGTTAGTAAGAAGATTTGAAAACTTATCAAGCCCTGCAGCAATGGGTAGAATAACGAATGTGTATTTCAATAAATTGAATGCCTGATTCAATATTTTATTTTTTTCTGCTGTTTCCATTTTACTTTTTTTTAACCTTGTTTAAACATTAGAGACTATGAGATTTAAAAAGGTTACAAATAATTGCAGCTATTTGTTTTTTTGTTTCAGCTGAAAAAAAATCATTAGGCCGAAAATTCGGTTTCCGTTACGAAAATAAGAATGTGGAGGTTGATACTTTGTGTTTGTTAATCAGCCAGTAAGAAATTTCAATACTGCTTAAGATCAGGTCAACAGCCGAAAAATGCAGAGCTATACTCCGTGAAATAAATAAGGAGTAATTGTGAAAAGTAGCGAAAACGTTTTTAATGAATACTTCCGGTTTACAATAATATGGAGGGATTGATAGAAGTCATCAGAGATTTATTTTTTCGAGGGCCTGATTGAGGTCGAAAATAATATCCTCGTAATTTTCTACTCCTGTGGAAAGCCTTATCATTTTTTCGGTGATGGAAAGTTCTTTTCTCAGAGCAGCATCCACATCCACGTGAGTCATGGTTGCAGGATGTTCAGCCAAACTTTCGGTGCTTCCGAGACTTACAGCAAGTTTTATAAGTTGAAGTGAATTTAAAAAACGAAAGGCTTCTTTTTCGCCACCTTTTATATCGAAAGAAATCATTGCACCGTTGGTCAGACACTGTTTGTTTTTAATGGCAAACTGCTCACCGTCTTTTTCAGTCAGGTTGCCCGGGAAATATACTTTCTCAACATTTCTGTGCCCACTTAAAAACGCAGCAATTTTATTGGCATTAAATGCCTGTGTATCCATTCTTACTTTTAAGGTTTCAAGGCTTCTGAGTAACAACCAGCCTGTGTTTGGGCCTGCCATATTTCCGAGGAAGGTGCGAAGTCCTTTAACACGTTTAATAAGTACTTTCGAGCCTAAACACGCTCCTGCAATTACATCGCTGTGGCCTCCTATATATTTTGTGGCTGAGTATAAAACCAAATCAGCTCCATGCTTTAATGGATGCTGCCATAAAGGTCCCATATAAGTATTATCTACTGCCAGATAAACTTCGTTTTTATTGCTCGAAGAAAAATATTCAGCAATTTCTTTACTGCAACTTATATCTATCAGGTCATTCGTTGGGTTAGCAGGAGTTTCAATGTAAATAAGGGCCAGATTGGCTGCATGCCCTGATGCTTCCACAATTTTTATCACATCATCCTTGCATTGCCCTACTTTGAACTCGGCTACATGAATGCCAAATTTTGGTAGTATTTTTTTAATAAAATGATCGCTGCCTCCATAGAGTGGGCTGCTGATGAGTAATAAATCACCTGGTTTTAAAAACTCAAGCAGAACGGTAGTAATGGCCGACATTCCACTCTCAAAAACAGCACAATCTTCTGCACCATCCCAAAGAGTCAGTCGGTTTTCTAAAATTTCAAGCACCGGATTATTTATTCGGCTGTAAATTAAACCCAACTCTTCGCCTTCATGCGGATTACGTAATCCATAGGCTACTTCAAAAAACGATTTACCCTCTTCGGCATTTTTAAATACAAAGGTGGAAGTTTGAAATATGGGACATTTAACTGCTCCTTCTGACAGCTCAGGTTTGTACCCATAGGACATCATCAGGCTCTCAGGTTTCATTTTTTTTGCTGTTTCAGAATCCATAGTTTTTTTAATTTATCCATTAAAAATATTCTACAAATCTAAGCAAACAAAATTGTAACGGCTGCTGATCATACCTTGAAAGATATATTAAACAGTTGAAAATTTTACTCCTATATGTTGTTCCGTTTTTTCTCGGAACAGACTTTGTGATTAATTACACACCATTGATTATCTTTGTAAGCTAATCTGAATATACGTTTATGTACACTCCTCAAAGAGTTATTACCTTAGGACAGTTCATCATCGAACGTCAGTCCGATTTTCCTTATGCCAAAGGCGAACTTTCACGGTTATTGCGCGATATAGGGATTGCTGCAAAAATTGTTAACCGCGAAGTAAATAAAGCCGGTCTTGTGGATATTCTTGGCGATTTTGGAAGCACCAATGTGCAAGGTGAACAAGTAAAAAAACTGGATGTTTATGCCAACGAGCAATTTATTGCTGCATTAAGCAGCGGTGGCGAAACCTGTGCAGT
This sequence comes from Bacteroidota bacterium, assembly GCA_018268195.1. GTDB lineage: Bacteria > Bacteroidota > Bacteroidia > AKYH767-A > OLB10 > OLB10. The sequence continues at coordinate 73,648 of JAFDWZ010000028.1, forward strand.
TGCCAGCGAAGAAAACGAAGAGATGGTTCCCATCAATACTGAGGTATCAAAAAATGCAAAGTATGTAGTTGCCATTGACCCACTGGATGGTTCTTCAAATATTGACGTAAACGTTTCGATAGGAACTATTTTTTCCATTTACAGACGCACTACACTTTCCGGAGCGAGCAACCTGAGCGATTTTATGCAGAAAGGTACTGAACAGGTGGCAGCAGGATATGTGATTTATGGCTCGTCAACCATGATGGTTTATACCACTGGCAAAGGAGTTAATGGTTTCACACTGGACCCTTCCATTGGAGAGTTTTGTCTTTCACATCCCGACATGAAAATACCCAAACAAGGTCAGGTTTATTCGATCAACGAGGGTAATTATGCTCATTTTCCTGAAGGTGTTAAGAAATACATCAAATTTTGTCAGGAAGAAGATGATAAAACAAAAAGACCATATTCCTCACGTTACATAGGTTCATTAGTTGCCGATTTTCACCGCAATCTTCTCAAAGGTGGAATTTATATTTACCCTGCTACAGCCAAGGCATCAAAAGGTAAACTCAGACTGATGTATGAGTGTAATCCATTGGCTTTTATAGTGGAGCAAGCAGGAGGGAAGGCCTCTGACGGTTTCAGCCGGATTATGGATATACAGCCATCATCTTTGCATCAGCGAACACCATTGTTTATCGGTTCATCCGATATGGTATCAAAGGCAGAAGAAATGATGATGCGTTATTCTCAGATGAGCAGCTGATTTTTATAGTCTGTTTTATCTATTTTTGTTTTGATATTTATAAAAACCAGATATGCGGGAGATACAATTTCGTGAAGCATTGCGCGAAGCCATAAGCGAAGAAATGCGTAGAGATGAGTTAGTATTTTTGATGGGCGAAGAAGTGGCGGAATATAATGGCGCTTACAAAGTGTCGCAGGGAATGTTGGACGAGTTTGGTGCCAAACGTGTGATTGATACACCAATTGCTGAATTAGGGTTTGCAGGAATAGGTGTAGGTGCAGCCATGAATGGCCTCAGACCAATTATTGAGTTTATGACATTTAATTTTTCGTTGGTGGCCATTGATCAGGTTATCAATTCAGCAGCTAAAATAAAAAGTATGAGTGGCGGCCAATATCATGTGCCTATTGTATTTCGCGGGCCTACTGCGTCAGCAGGAATGCTAAGTTCGCAACACTCACAGGCTTTTGAAAGTTGGTATGCCAATTGCCCCGGGCTGAAAGTGATAGTTCCGTCAAATCCTAAAGATGCCAAAGGGCTGCTCAAATCGGCAATACGTGATAATGACCCGGTGATTTTTATGGAGAGTGAACAAATGTATGGCGATAAAGGCGAAGTTCCTGAGGGAGAATATCTCATGCCTATAGGTGTGGCCGATATAAAACGCACAGGAAAAGATGTGACTATAGTATCCTTCGGGAAAATAATGAAGGCAGTATATGCAGCCGCTGAAGAATTAGCAAAAGAAAATATTGATGCCGAAATTATTGATTTACGTACCGTGCGTCCTATTGATTATGCTACCGTAATTGAATCGGTAAAGAAAACCAACAGAATGGTTTTTGTTGAAGAGTCGTGGCCTCTGGCAAACATAGCAACTGAAGTAGCATTTAAAGTGCAGCGCGAAGCTTTTGATTATCTCGATGCACCTGTGTTGCGTGTTACAGGAGGCGATGTGCCGTTGCCTTATGCGCCCACACTTATTGACGCTTATCTGCCCAACCCTTCGCGAATTATCAAGGCCGTGAAAAAAGTGATGTACCTCGATTAGAAGGTGCAATAACAATAAGGTAAAATTTTTGCGTACCGATTATCCGGTTAGCAATTCTTATTTAACAGCTATTTTATTTTTATCAAATGTGTTGTCCTTAATGGATTCCACTGCTTTTTTGAAAGTGTTATCTTCATTGTTGATAATATAAAAATAAGCACTCATGTCATAAAGATCACGAGCAATAAGCGCTTTAAGCTGTGCTTTTATCAATTCTTTCGAGCGTTTAAGAGCTTCTTCGTCTTTGGCTACACCTTTTTTATCCGCAAAGGCATAAAATTCCTCCAACCATGCATCGTCCACATTAAAGCCTTTGTTAAAAGAAACCACATCAGCATAAGCAGATTTTAGTTTAGCGCGATTATTATCAGCATAAGTAAGTGAGAAATCACTCATCACTGCTTTACGTATCAAATCTGAATAATACTTAGTACTAAAAGTAGTATCCAAAGGAACAAACACATCAGGCATGATACCTCCGCCACCATAAACAATTCTTTTTCCGTTGGTAAAATATTTCAGTGAGTCATTAAACTTAATACTGTCTGCATGATACAGCTCTCCATGTTTGAAACGATTGCTGATATCATCACTGTATTGTTCATCGCCTTCCTGATACGATTTTTGAATACATCTTCCGGAGGGAGTGTAGTAACGTGCTACGGTCAGCCTCACAGCACTGCCGTCAGGAAAGGTATATGGTTTCTGTACCAAACCTTTACCGAAAGATCTTCTGCCAACAACCAAGCCTCTGTCCCAGTCCTGAATGGCTCCTGTAACAATTTCACTTGCTGATGCAGAATATTCATTAATCATCACTACCAGTTTTCCTTTTTCCCATCCACCGGTGGCGGTAGAGTAATAATCTTCACGAGGCTGTGAGCGACCTTGTGTATAAACTATAAGTTTGCCGTCACTGAGAAATTCATCTGCGAGTTGATGTGCACGGTTCAGATATCCACCTCCGTTATTGGTTAAGTCAAGAATCAGACTTTTAATTCCTTGCTTTTTTAATTTGGCAAGAGCTTCTTTAAATTCATCTACTGTACTATCAGCAAAGCGACTTATTTTGATGTAACCTATATCCGGTTCAATTTTATAAGAAGCATCAATGCTGAAGAGTGGAATTTTGTCGCGCGTAATATCAAAAGCAAGAAGTTCCGGTTCGCCTCTGCGATAAATGTCAACTTTCACCTTGGTACCTTTGTCGCCACGCAGTTTGCTAATAACATCTTTATTCGTGATTTTCACTCCGGCCACTTTGTTTCCGTCAATATTTACGATGCGGTCACCGGGTCTGATGCCTAATTTCTCTGACGGTCCTCCTGCTATAGTCTGAGTTACCATAATGGTGTCGTCAAGTATGTTGAACTGTATGCCCACACCTTCAAATTTCCCTACTAAAGGTTCATTCATTTCCTTCAATTCATTTGCGGGAATATACATTGAATGCGGATCACAGTCTTTCAGAATAGCGCGAATGCCATCATCTACCAATTTACTTTTATTTACCGTGTCCACATAGTAATAGTCTATCATCTGCATCAGCCCGCCAAGTTTTTGTATCTCCATGTTTTGCGCATAAATGCTGTTGCCGATCACAGTAAGCAGTAGCAGTAGCAATATCAGTGTTTTTTTCATCTAACCGAATTTTTATTCAATATTTCAGACTCGTTAATCTTTTCAAATTAAAAGCTTTTAAACAACCTTTACAATGGTGAAATGGCCTGTTTAACAAAGATTAACTAATTCCTCACCAAAGAAATACAACTGATTTGTTGGCATTTTTCTTCTGAGGAATATTTATGAGTAACAAAATGTTGATAGGTTTGTTGCTTTGTAAACGTTAATTAGGATAAATAAACAATGAAAATATACACTAAAACAGGCGATCAGGGAAAAACTTCTCTTATAGGAGGCACTCGTGTTGAGAAGCATCATATACGCATAGAAGCGTATGGCACTGTGGACGAACTGAATTCTTACATTGGATTAATTGCCGATTTGGTTGAAGAAAAGGATCAATGCCTGAATATCCTTCGCGAAATTCAGGACAGGCTTTTTACAATTGGTTCATCACTGGCATCAGACCCGGAAAAATCAAGAATGAAAATTCCTGATTTGCACGACAGTGACATTGCTTTGCTTGAAAAAGAAATGGACAGAATGAATGAACAATTACCTATGCTGAAATCATTTGTTCTGGCAGGAGGCAATGCGGTAAATTCACATAGCCACATTGCGCGATGTGTGTGCCGAAGAGCCGAACGGCTTGCTACCGCTTTGCAACAGCAAGAATGGGTTGAACCTAAAGTGCTTATTTACCTCAATAGGCTGTCCGATTACCTTTTTATGATTGCCCGTTATTCCAGTTTTGTCCGAAATACTCCAGAAATATCCTGGAAACCAAGGCTTTAGTTAGTTATTAACTATTAAAAAAAAGACTTGTTTTTTTAGTTTTTATTTACATATTTTTGCAGCCCTTAAAAAAAGGGATAGTATTTACGTAGAATAACTTAAATTATAGATTAGTAAATGTATTGGACACTGGAATTAGCTTCGCATCTTGAAGACGCACCTTGGCCTGCTACCAAAGACGAATTAATTGATTATGCCATCCGTTCAGGAGCTCCTGTTGAGGTTGTTGAGAATTTGCAGGAACTGGAAGATGAAGGTGAGTCGTATGAAAGTATAGAAGAAATATGGCCTGATTATCCTACCAAGGACGATTTCTTTTTTAACGAAGATGAGTATTAAGAATTTTTAACAGCAGAAAAAACAAGAGAGGCTGCACCATCAGGTGCAGCCTCTCTTGTTTTGAAATACCCTTTGGAAAAGTGTGCATTTTTGAATTAAAATTCAGCATTCTTTGGAGTTCGCGGAAATGGAATTACATCACGAATATTATTCATGCCTGTTATAAACAATATGAGTCGTTCAAATCCAAGTCCAAAACCTGCATGTGGGCAGGTTCCGAATTTGCGCGTTTCAAGATACCACCACATTTCTTTTTCAGGAATGTGCATTTCTTTCATTCGGCTGCTCAGCTTTTCAAAATTTTCCTCACGCTGCGAACCTCCTATAATTTCTCCTATCCATGGGAAAAGTACATCCATTGCACGTACCGTTTTTCCATCGTCATTTTGCTTCATATAGAAAGCTTTAATTTGCTTTGGGTAATCGGTGAGTATGACAGGTCCTTTAAAATGTTCAACCAGGAAGTTTTCATGTTCTTTCTGAAGGTCTGTTCCCCATTCTACCTTATATTCAAATGAATCGTTCTTAGGCTTCAGCACTTCCACAGCATCGGTGTAGGAAATTCGTGTAAATGGTTTTTCGATTACACTTCGCAAACGCGCAATCAGTTCCTTGTCGTACATGTTATTCAGGAATTCAATGTCGTCATAGCAGTTTTGCAATGCATAATTTATCAGATATTTAAGCATATCCTCAGCCAGATCCATATTGTCTTTTGCCTCATAGAAAGCCATTTCAGGTTCTATCATCCAAAACTCTGCAAGATGCCGTGGAGTATTGCTGTTTTCGGCACGGAAGGTAGGCCCGAAGGTGTAAATTTTTCCTAATGCAAGGGCGGCAAGTTCGCCTTCCAACTGACCTGAGACAGTGAGGTTTGTCTCTTTCCCGAAAAAATCTTCTTTAAAATTTATACTCCCATCTTCTGTATGTGGCAATTTGTTCAAATCAAGCGTTGTTACCCTGAACATTTCTCCTGCACCTTCGGCATCACTGCCCGTAATGATTGGGGTGTGTATGTAGTAAAATCCATTCTTATTGAAATAGTGATGGATGGCATAAGCCATTGCATGACGAATACGTAATACTGCTCCAAAGGTGTTGGTACGCGGTCGCAGATGTGCTATTTCGCGTAAAAACTCCATGGTATGCCCTTTCTTTTGCAGGGGATAGGTTTCTACATCAGCAGTTCCGTACACTTGAATTTCTTTAGCTTGTATTTCTACTTTCTGTCCTTGTCCCTGCGATTCTACCAGAGTTCCTGTAACGGCAATACACGAACCTGTGGTAATGAGTTTCATGGTATCCTCGCTAAATGCGGATATTTCGGCAACAGCCTGTATGTTGTGAATAGTGCTTCCGTCATTTAATGCAATAAAGGATATGTTTTTATTTCCTCTTCTTGTGCGTACCCATCCTTTTGCAGTTACTTGCTGGCCGGAAGGGGAGGTGTTTAGGAGTTCTTTTACGGAGGTATGATTCATTATTGATAATAATTTGCGCAAAGGTATTACAATGCATAAAATGAAGCTTGAATTTTTTGTTTTAAGTGAGTATGATAAAGGTTAAAACAGTATAGTGACCTATCCATACAGCTTTGTACGTTTTCAATGGGCGTATTTTGCATGACTAACTGAAAAGGCCAAAAAAAAAGAGGCTGTCTATCAAAGACAGCCTCTTTTTTTGAAGTGTTAAAGATTATTGTTTATCCCACCACATGCGGGTATCTTGGTTGTCCGGACCTTGATTGGCAACAGCTGCACTGTAACTTGCTGAGTTAAGTGTTTGTTCCAGAACAGGGTATTTCATTCTTCTCGGAATACCTGAACCTTCAAGCACACCATCAGCCGGAAGAAGGAGTTTGCTGAATCCAAGTCGTCTCCATTCAACCCATCCCTGAACACCTTGGTCAAAAAGAGCAATCCATTTCTGAACGCCAATTTTTTGTTTCCAGTCACCTGGAGCAGTGTTGTAATCTACATCCGGTTGAGCCAGATATGCTGCAGCATCACCCGGTGTGCCGTTAAGGCCTGTCCAGAAGCCAATACTTGCAGTAACACCATTGTTATAGTGATCCTGAGCAGTACCTCCTACATTCCAACCGCGTTCCACTGCTTCAGCCAGCATAAATTCTACCTGTGCATAGTCCATAAAAATGCCTGGAAGTGAAGCAGACAGTGTAAGAGCTGAGCGTTGGGAAACACGTGCATTTGGAGTTTGTGCTCCGTGTGCTTCTGTTAATCCATAAACCTCCCCAATCCATAATCCGGTAGCAGAGGCAGGTGCAAAGAAACATGCTCTGCGAGGATCGTTAAGTGGAGTAAGTGTGGAATCTAAAAATATGTTGCTTGCGCAATAGTCATTACGACCGGAGATATAACGGTTGTAATAAATAGGATTTCCGCTGGGATATGTTCCATATTGCAGTAAGGCATTATCAGCATTAGAGGTAAAGCCACCGTCTGTATTGGCTGCTTCAAAATCAGCTTGAGATGCAGCTGCATCAACCTTTACAGTACGTAATGCCAATCTCATCTTTAATGAGTTGCCGAACTTTTTCCATAATGACATGTCACCACTATAAACAACATCTCCCTTTGGTCCAGATGCAGCTACATCAATAATTGAAAGAGCATTGTTCAAATCACTCATCAGACCTTTATAAATGTCCTGTTGCTTGTCATATTTTGGTGATGTGATTTTTTCAGGCTGTAAAGCTTCTGAGTAAGGAATATCACCCCATGTATCAGTCATATTCTGATAGAGCCAAACCTTGAGTATTGTAGCTACAGCAATCTGATTATTTACATCACCATCAACTGAAGCAACAATAGGATCTTTTTTACATTTCTGAATAATCTGATCCAATTCATATAGACCACCTACGGCTACTTGTTGGTCATTAGTAGTTCCTCCATAGAAAGACGACCAATAAGAATTTGTAACACCGGTGCGATATAAATAACGACTTTCGGAAGTGTACTGATTGGATGACCAATACTGACCTAACTGATTGCCAACATTTGCTCCCCACCATACATCAATGGTATTATCCATAATACCACGTTGAGCACCGGTAAGAAGGTAAGCATTAGGTACTTCTTTAGGATTGTTGGGATCATCATTAATATTATCAAAATTCTTTCTGCACGATCCAAGTAGCAGTGAACCTACCATTACTACTGCTATGGCTTTATGATTTATTTTTATTTGTATCATGTTTAATCGTTTTTATAAGTTAAAATCTAACATTCAGGTTTATACCAAAGGTGCGTGCTGTAGGTAATTGTCCTCCTTCAAAGCCTTGTACGTTGCTGGTTGACAATCCTGATTCAGGATCAATATTAGGCACCTTCTTGTAAAGGATAGCGAGGTTACGTCCGTAAATACCAACTGAAATACCACGGATTCCTTTTTTGAACAGCGAACTTGGTAATTCATATGATAAAGTCAATTCGCGAAGTTTTACAAATGATGCATCATAAACATCGGCAGCTGTGATAACATATCCTCCGTCTTGGAAGAAGTGGTCAACAGCAGCTACAGAAGTAGTGTTTACTTCACCTGTTTCAGTCACACCCGGGTTAACCAAACCATTTGTGCGGATATCTCCTTCTGCAGTCTCAGCAAAAATACCTGAGTATTTTCCCCATACATTGGTCAAAGAAAATATTTTGCCGCCTTTTTGGAAGTCTACTAAACCACCAAGTCGAATCCCTTTGAATGATACATAGGTGCTCACACCACCTGTAAAATCAGGCAGTACAGAACCTAAAGGTTTCACTACGTTTGAACGTAAATAAAAACCGTCAGCATCAACCACTTTATTACCCTTGTCATCATAAACAAAGTCATAACCCACAATTTGAGATGCTTCCATGCCTTTGTACATCTGAAGTGTAGCAGAGAATGGAGCCTGACTAATTTGTACATTATTAGTTTCGTTACCGTTTTCATCAGTAAAGAGTTTTTCAACTTTGTTTTTGGTTTTTGACCAGTTGAATCCTACTCCCCACTCAAAACCGTTGCTGAGTTTTACAGGAATTACGTTTAACATCAACTCCACGGTCTTGTTGGAAATTTCAGCAGCATTAAAAATTTTGTAATTAATACCGCTCGCTCCTGATTGTTGAACATTAAAAATAATGTTTTTAGACAATGAAGAGCTATAAGACACGTCAAAATTCACACGTTGATTCAGTAATCTGGCTTCAACACCTGTTTCGAAACCGGAAGTAAATTCAGGTTTCAAAGTAGTGTTATTGAATGTTCCCGGAAGAACGCTTGTAGGTACTCCGTTAAAGTTATCAGAAATTAAAGCAGGAGTTGCAGTAGAACGGTAAGCAGGAGGATCAATAGCTGTTTGTGCCCAACCGGCTCTGAATTTACCATAATTCAACCATGATAAGTTTGTTAATTCGGAAAACACAAAACTACCACTTATAGAAGGATAGAAGTAGGAGTTGTTGTCTTTTGGAAGAGTAGAACTCCAGTCGTTACGACCGGTGATATCTAAATAAAGGAACCTTTTAAATCCGAAAGACGCACTTGCAAAAACTGAATTCTTACGAATTTGTCTTATCTGAGAAGTTTGAATTAATTCACTGCTTTGTGAGTTGCTGATGCTGTAGAAATTAGGCACCTTCAAGCCACCTTGTGTAGAAATGTATTTATTGCTGAACTTCTGATCTTGTCTGTTAGTTCCAACGAAACCGTTAAAGTCAAAGTCGTCAGAAATTTTATGTTTGTAATTCAACATCAATTCATAGTTGTTTTCATTGAATTGCAGCGTGTTTTCTGAGTAAGCAGGAATTGCAGTTGCAATGGCACTACCTACAGCTACTCTTTCCTGACGGAAATCGTCATAATAGTCTGTTTTTCCTGAAGCCGAAACAGAGAAACCTTTTCCTAAATCATAATTAAAGTTTAATGCACCATACAAACGGTTGCGTTGATCGGTTTCATAATTCTCATACGCCACCCAATATGGATTGTCCCAATAAAGTGGAGAAGGATCATCTTCGGAATTCATATTCCATGAACGTTGCGAACCATCAGGATTTTTATAATCTTTAAGTTCCTTCATGTCTATCTGACGTTGCCACCACTGATTAAAGTTGGATGCAATGCTGTTGTAACCGGTTGCAGCACGTCCTTTGCCTCTTGATACCACATAGTTCATGCTGATAGTAGCAGTAAGTCTCTCACTGAATTTATTTGAACCATTAAAGCTGATGATATTTCTATTCAGATGCTCGTTGGGTATTACACCTGTTTCATCATAATTGGTATATCCTAAACGGAATAATGATTTTTCATTACCACCATCCAGTGAGATGCTGTTGTTTTTTACAATACCTGTCTGGAAGAAATCTTTTACGTTATTGGGATGTGCTACCCAAGGAGTTTTTTTATTGTAATTAGGCATGGACGGATAGTAGCTATCCCACTGATAAACTTCCTGACCTAATAATTCAGGACCCCAACTTCCGTCATATTCAAACTCTGAGCGTAGCTCACCCGGGTGAATATCACTTTCAATAAAATCAGGTGATGCACCACCTCCATAACGGTTTTGGTATTTAGGAAGGTTATAAATCTGTTTCATCCCGAAACCTAAATTCAGAGTAACTCCGATTGGTGAATATTTTTCTGATTTTTCGCGTGCTACACCTTTTTTTGTAGTGATAATAATAACGCCATTGGAACCACGTGAACCGTATAGTGCAGTTGCTGATGGTCCTTTCAGTACGTTAATAGACTCAATGTCATCAGGGTTTATATCCTGAATAGCATTACCATAGTCGTATCCTAATGCACCACGAGCCTGATCAGTTGTAGTAACGTTTTCATTGTTCATCGGAATACCATCTACAACAAATAATGGCTGGTTTTCAAAATTGATGGAGCGCATACCACGGAGAAGGATTCTTGATGAACCTCCCAGATTGCTCGAACCGGTGATGGAAACACCTGCTACCCTACCTTGTAAAGAGTTGATGAAGTTTGCTTCTTTAGCATCTGATAATTCTTCCCCACTTACTTTTTGTGTTGAGTAACCAAGTGATTTTTCATCACGTTTTATACCTAAAGCGGTTACAACCACTTCGCCAATTTTCTGTACATCCTGGTTCATAGTAACATCTATTCTGTTAGATGCAGGGATGTTAAGAGTTTGTGTTACAAGCCCGGTTCCTGAAAAACGGAGTTGGGTTGTTGTAGATTTAACCATGATGGAATATTTACCGTCAATATCCGTAACGGTTCCATTGGTCGTGCCGGGCTCAACCACGCTAACGCCTGGAATTCCCAACTTGTCGGTTGACGAGACTACCTTTCCGGTAACTGTCCGATCCTGTGCCAGTGCTGTAATTGACAACACTAACAAGCTTAAAAACAATGTGATTGTTTTCCTCATAATGTTTAAATTTGAATTTAACCTATTTAGTTGATTTGTATTAACGACATGGCGGTTATTCCTGTCATATTTAAACATGGGCTTACCCATGTTTTGATTTTTAGTTATACAATTTGGTAAAGGTGTTACCATGAAGTGGTTTCAGAAAAACTTCACGCAAAGTTAAAAATAAAATGAAACCTGCAAATTTTTTTGCTTTATTTTTAAAAAAAAACTTGCGTAATTTAATTACGCAAGTAAAGATTAAACTCTTCCAATCTGTTTAAGATGAATGATGTGCGAAAACAAAGCTTTACTTACCGTTGGAAATTCTTTATAAGTAATATTGAATTCAAGACAAGTATCTTTTACAATCTTATTTAAAGCGGGATAATGTATATGGCTTATACGTGGAAACAAATGGTGCTCAACCTGAAAATTCAGTCCTCCCAAAAGCCAGGAAACAAATTTGTTCTTTGTTGCAAAATTGGTGGTAGTTCGCAATTGATGTATGGCCCACTCGGATTCAATTTTAGTTGATTCTCCTTCAGGGTTCACAAAAGGCATATCTTCAACAATGTGTGCTAGCTGAAATACAATTGAAATGGTAATGCCGGTTACAAATACCATCAGTAAATATCCGATAATGGTATCTATTAATCCCACATTGTAAATAGGTAAAACAATAAAAGCTGCTACATAAAATAATTTGGTAGCCCAAAATACAACGTGCTCCCACCATGCCAGCTTTTGCATTTTGGTATGTTCAGCAATTTTACCTGAAAAATATTTTTTAAAGTCATTATAAAATACCCAAAAAAAATAGGTGATGCCATACAACAACAAACCGTAAATATGCTGATAGCGATGAAACCAATATTTTTTTTGTCCTTCATGCACGCGGATAAATGGTCTGATGTCAATGTCGTCATCCATTCCTTCCACATTGGTATAGGAGTGATGGTTGATGTTATGTTTTTGTTTCCAGATAAAGGAAACTCCTCCGAGTAGATTTAAGGAATGTGCCATGGATTCGTTAACCCATTTGCGGCTTGAATAACTGCCATGTGCACCGTCATGCATTACATTAAAACCTATGGCTGCTACCACAACACCCATGAAGGCGCACAAGGCTAATGATATCCATCCGTTGGAAGGTGTGAAAAAAACCAGGATGATATATAATGCAATTAATATGGAAAAAAGAATAATGGTCTTTGAAAACAATTTAAAATTCCCTGTTGGCTTAATCTGAGCTGTTTCAAAATACTCATTTACCCGTTGCTTCAACGATGGAAAAAAAACTGCATCTTTATTATTGAATTTTACTGTTGCCATTTTATGGTATTATAACTTGCCACAAAGATAGTTTTCTATGGCTTGTTTTATGAATTTTGCTCTAAATTTATTATATTAATTTGTTAATAAACAGGTTGTGACAACTGTTTAACTATAGGGTAAATGTTTATGTTTGAAAGATGTTAGGTATTTTATCATTAAAACTTCAACAGAGGAAATTGAAGAAAGTTTGGATTTATATCCTATTTCCGTTTTTTTCATTTATACTTCTAACATCAAAAATGTCTTTTGCCCAGAAATTTACGGGTGGTGCATCATATTATGCAAAATCATTTGAAGGCAGAAAAACAGCTAATGGTGAAAGATTCAGTAACTACGATATGACCTGTGCCAACAGGAACCTCCCATTTCATACATTTCTGAAAGTAACTAATCTTAAAAATAATCTTACAACCACGGTAAGGGTAAATGACAGAGGTCCTTATGCAAAAAAACGTATTGTAGATTTATCTGAACAAGCGGCAAGAATTATTGGGATTTACCAAAAAGGTGTCACACATGTAAAATTAGAAATTATTAAACCACCAGCGATTGCAGATTCATTAGAAAAAAGCATGACTGAAAATACCATCACAGATGCCGATGGCAAAGCCGCACATGCCAACGGTTATATGTTAAGCATCTGGCGAACCAGAGACTTATCACATGCAATGTTAATGATTAACCAGTTGCATGAACTGGAGTATATTCAGTCATTTTATGTGTTGAAGAAGATAAATGATAAAAGATCATTATATCATATTCTCATCATGAACATAGCCAGCATACAGGAAGCTGAAAAGCTCAGAGATTATTGGACGCGTAAAGGGTTTATGAGAGTGAAATTTCTGGAGTCGCTGGAATGACTATAAATTTCTGACAGAAATATTAATGTCAGTATTTCTTCCTTTATCATCGGCACATGAAATTTTAATAGTTCCTTTCTGAGGAGTGAAAAACAAATGTTCACCGGCATCTGCTGCACGATAAAATATGTCATTCAGATACCAGTAAACGGTATGCACATCAGAACTGACATTGCAACTTAACATCAGCTTGTCTCCCGATTTTAAGTCAATGATATATTCACTGTTGTTGACTGGTGAAGATATTTGCGGAGGGGTATCCCTGAAAATACGCGAACATGATGGATTGTGAGGAGGTGGTAAACTAATGTTGATGTGTTCGCTTTTGTAGAAAGCGAGTAAGTCAGGGTCCGGATTGGGGAATAATATTTTCTTATACCCGGCAGAAGGTGCGCAGGTGGTGCAGTAACTTATTTTTTCATCTGGCGAAACCATAATTTCTTTTTCATGAGTACAAACAGCATTGGATGATATTCCCGGAATAAACTCATCCATTACCTGCTTGTCACAAAATACATTCGGCAATTTGCCCGACTCACTGCATACCAGCCTGAAGTTTACACCTGAAGGTGGAATAAACCAATCTCCTGAGGAGTTGTAGTTGACGGAATTAAAAATATCGAATAAAAGCGGTGTTGCCATTTCCGCACCTGTAAGTTCGGCAACTCCACTACCGTCAAAATTTCCTACCCACACACCAATGGTATAACGTTTGTTGTATCCGATGCTCCATGCATCGCGTCTGCCATAAGAGGTGCCCGTTTTCCACGCTATTTTTGGAATGTGCAAGCTGCTTTCATAGTTGTTTGGCATATCAGGTCTTACGAGTTTGCTCAGCATCTCGGTAATGAGGTAGGCAGCACTATTTGAAATGAGTGGAAACGAATAACGTGATGAATCATAATCGCAAAACTGAAGCGGAGCATACACTCCTTCTTTGGCAAACGTGCAATAAAGATTTGATAATTCAGATAGTTTTACCCCGCATCCGCCCAGTACTACTGATAGTCCCAGTTTTTTCTGTTGAGCTGCAACGGATTGAAAGTTGCTTCGAACGAGTGCATCTGTGAGCGTATTCACACCAAGTTTATTCAGTGTTTCTACAGCCGGAATGTTCAGGCTGTGCGACAAAGCGAATTCAACTGTTACGGGGCCATTAAATCGTGAATTGAAATTTTCAGGTGAATAGCCCATGTAATTTACAGGTATATCATTGATGACACTCAGTGGTGTGAGCAATCCTTTGTCAATGGCCAGTGCATAAACCAAAGGTTTTAATGTGCTGCCCGGTGAACGTACAGCATTCACGCCATCAACCTGTCCGTGATGTTCGTCATCAGTAGCATCGTTAGAGCCAATATAAGCAAGCACTTTTCTTGTTTTATTGTCAATAATGATTGCTGAGGCATTATAAATATTTTTCAATGCAAGGCGTTTGCTGTAGTTGTACACCAATACCTGAAGTTTGTGTTGCATTGAAGGGATGAGTGTTGTTTGAATATTGTTTTTTTCGGGGTATTTTACTTTGAGGCGAAACGCAAGTTGTGGAATAAGAGCCGGAGCTTTTTGCCGTTGCAAATCAGCAGGCTCATACAGTGCATCATGAATATCGCTTTTCGAAAACAGTTTCTGTTTTTCAAAACGATGAAGCCATTTGTTTCGTTCACTTTTTATCACGTCATTATATCTTCCCGGCCTCAGCGAATTTGGACGATTGGGAATAATGCAAAGGGTAACGCACTCTGCCAGTGATAAAGCCGAAGGCAATTTGTCGAAATAAAATACCGAAGCTGCTTTTACACCTTCAATATTTCCACCATAAGGAACCAGATTCAGGTAAAGGTTAAGAATTTCTGCTTTGGAGTAACTCCACTCCAATTGTATCGCTCTGAATGATTCTACAATTTTATTGGACAAAGTGCGGGGCGCAGGATATAACAAACGTATCACCTGCATGGTGATGGTGGATGCTCCTGACGTTTTACGCTGATGGCGGAGGTTGTTGAAAATTGCACGAGCAACGGCAACGGGATTTACACCGTAGTGGTAATAAAAATATTTGTCTTCTTTCTGAATAAGCGCTTTTGTCAGATTAGGACTTACTTCCTTACTTGTTACAGCCATTCGCCATTTAAAATCTTTGGAGAGGTATGCATGAAGCACTGTTCCGTCTGATGCTGTAACTACAGTAGAGTAGGGAATGTTGATATTAAGTGGAAAAATCCACTGCAAAACAATAAAGGAAATAAATAAAACAATACTGCAAATCAGGATTAACCTGATAATTTTTCTGAATAAGCGAATCATTTTTTAATTTGTACAATACCTGACCCGCTGTAAGAATGTATCTCACCGTCATACATTGCATCAGCACTTACCGGCCCCATTTTAAAAGTGCCTGTATTTACTGCCCTTACCGTGTAATAGAAGTAGCGTGGTGTTTTACCTGAAGAGGTGTAAATATTTATTCTGTCATCACGAATATCAAAGTAATCAGGAGTGCATGGATTTTTTATCCACCTCATTTCTCTTTCTTCGGTTATCCTTGGATTCTCAATTTCAACTCCGGAAGGAATTATATCCGTGACAACAACATTCTCAGCATCCAAGCCATCAGGTGAGCTAAGCGTAATTTGTACTACAATCAAGTCGCCCTGTTTAAAGGTGTTCTGCAGCGGTTGCCCGAAACGGTTGAAAAACGATTTGCGTACTTTAATTTTCCGGTCTTCTTCTTTTACTGTGTTTTTCTCTTTTATACCACTCACGTCCAGAAACCAGTATAGATTACCGTTGCCTTCTGTCTTCAGCTCCAGCGTTTTTCCTATCAGGTTTTTATCTTTCAGAATAATGTCTTTTCCTGAAAATGAGGCTATCTGTTTTGCACCTGATGATATGGTTCCTTTAATTGTCGTACTCACATTTCTGTTTACAAATTTTCCGAGAGCAAGGAAGGAGAATGCTCTTTCTTGTGTGCTCATCCAATTTTCGTTTTTGATGAGTTGCGAAAGGGTTCTTGCCATTTCCGGAATCTGTGAATTGTTGACATCGGTTTCAAGCAGGCAGTTGAGTGATAGTGCATAGTCTCTGATATAAGAGTAAAAACTACCATTTGTGCACCGAAGGGATTTTTCATCACCAAACGTACGTGGCATTAACGCAGTGCTGCTCTTTGTATCGCCTATAGCCTGATAAGCACAGGCTAGCATATATTTAGAGTCGGTGGTAAGTAAGGATGAATTTGATTTGTAATAATTCATTTCAGACAATTCCTGTTTGCCGTTTAATGCAAGCAGATAGAGGGAGTATAAAATTTCACGCTTAGCTTTTGTGTATTTCACAATCACATGGTCTTTGTTTAATTCATATACCAATTCAGTCTCATGCAATTTGATTTTCGACTTCAGGTATTCAAATATTTTGTTTACCGTATTTTGGTTTACATCATAGCCGGCTTTATCGGCCTCGGTGAGAAAATGCAGAGCATAAGCTGTTGCCCACCAGTTTTCAATCACACTTCCCGGCCAATAAGTAAGTGAGCCGTTATATACTTGCATGCTTTCAATTTTTCGTATAGCTTCCTGAACGTTATTATGTGTGTTGTAAGCAAAATTTGTTTTGGTGGTAATTGTTCCTGCCAAATCACCATAATAAATCTGTGGAAAAGCAATTGACACGGTTTGCTCCAGACATCCATGCGGATAATCGAGTAGCCAACTGAGTTGATCGCTGAATTGTACCAACGGTGTATTGCTCACAACCAGCTTCATTTCAGCACTTGATGGAATGAAATCTGAAGCAATGGTAAGAGATTTGCTTCCGCTGAAATTCCCTGACGATGTTTCTTTAATCAGCGAACCGGGAGGACGTATGGTGATGTTGGTTTTATCTGTAAACTTCTCCGTGCCACTGTTAGCTTCAATTGTAATATCACCTGTTCCAATTGATGAACCTGCAACTATTGTCCAGTTAGAGGAGGCTTCTGTCCCTGCTGCTATGGTTAGTTGTGTGGGAGCAGTATTGATTAATTTTAAGTTGTTGCTTACCGTACATGATGTGCGACAAGTGAGTGGCGCATTTGTGGTGTTGCTGAGTGTAACAGGCATTTGTAACGTGTCACCCGGACTCAGGAAACGTGGTATTGACGGACTGATGACAACAGGGTCGGCAACTTTCATATGTTTTTCTGCGCTTCCGAAACGATTGTTACTCCATGCGCAAGCCATTACACGCAGGTCGCCACTGAACTGAGGAATATCAATATTGTATGTAGCAACTCCTGAGGCATTGGTTTTAAGAATACCACTCCATAAGGCAACCAATTGTACGCGTTTATTGGTAAGAGGATTGATTCTGCGTGTAAGATCATAACCGTCACCACCTGTATGAGATGATTTCATTTGAAGATCAGGAATTAGTTTTGCATAGATATCGTATGAGTTAACCTGCAATGCTTGTTTCTGATAGAAGAATTTAAAGGGGTCAGGTGTTTTTTGATTTTTCAGAGCAAGTATTCCTTCATCAACAACTGCAATGGTTACTTCCACATCACCTCTGGAAGCAGTTTTTACTTTTATCGTTTGCTTGGTTTTACTTCTCGATTTTTCGACACACTCAATGGTTATGGGAAGTTTGAGGTCAGGCTTGTTTACAATCAGTGGCATGAATCCGTGTGCAACAGTCAATGGCATGGCACCATCATCGAGTGGTCTGAACAGCGTGGCAGTGACATATACGTTTGGAAGATACGATTCTTCAATGGGTAAACTAATCATTGCAGAACGTTTATCAGTATTCAGATAGTAATAATGCAAAAGTTTGTCGGATTCAACAGTGACAAGTAATTTTCCTTGAAAAGGTGTTTTAAAAAGAAGATTTGCTTTTTCTCCGGGTAAAAAAGTGTCTTTATCTGCCTGTATGGTTATCTGCCCTTCGGTGTTGATGTTAAAAGATGAATTGGAAGTAAAACCATAACCATAAGCCCAAAATGATGCAGCAGTGTAATTATCTCCTTTATTAGCTGCAATGCGAACTTCATATTCTCCCGAGTTTGATGGGATAAAATTCAGTTTACTTCCTACGGCAGCGATATTTATTTTTTTACTCAGCACAACAACTTCTTTTTTCTGCGAAACATAACTAAAGCGTCCGTTATCGGCTTTTTCTACCACATTATACCAGTCATAATTTACTATTTCAACATAAGCTTCAGAATTGGTGCCGTCTCCCTTTTTATTACAGGAGGCTAAGTCAATAGCCATGTTGCTTCCTCGTGTTGCGTAATAATCGTTAATTCTTACACCATAGTAAACAGGCTGTGTATTTACGTTGAATGTTTTCAGCCGGTTTACAGGACGACCGGTTTCATCAAATACCGTTGCATAAATTTTTGCCTGCAACAATCCAGAGCCTTCATATTGATCGGGGATATAAAAATTCGCAAATGCTTCTCCCTGGCTATTGGTTTGTCCTTGCTCAACTTTTTTCTCAAACTGAAGATCATTGGCAGTAGTTACCGAAAAATTATAATCCGAAAATTGTTTGCTGAAAAAATTCTTACGCACCAGGTTAAATTCAAATTCATAATTACGACCGGCAGCAGGAGGGCCGAAAAAACTTACGGCTTTAACATCAGTTTTAATGGTATCATTTACCTGATAATCTTCTTTAGAAACGGAGAGTCTTACATCTATACGGTCAGGCATAAACTCTTCCACATTGATGGTGCGTGAGCCGAGTAATACATCATTAGCTGAGTAAACATCAATTACATAATTACCGGTAACAGCATCAGCAGGCAAAGGATATTCAGCAGTAGCTGCACCTTGCATGTTCAATGTTTTTCGCAATGATTTAAACTCATGACCGTTGGGCAAGAGCATTTTTATTTTTATCTGCATATCGGCAACAGGTTGCCATTGTGCATTTCTTACTATGCTATTCAGATGAATGGTTTCACCGGGGCGGTAAATATCTCTGTCGCCATATAAAAACGCCATGTAACCTCCGGGCACATTGGTTCGGCCACCTGTTTCAAAACGACCAGTGCTGACTTTTGTATCATTCAAAACAAGCATGTTGTAGTCCTTGCCTGAGCGAGAACTTATCATTCCGATTTTAAAATTCTGTGCTTTGGATTTAAGGTTTGAAAAAGTTGCTTTGCCATCACCATCTGTTGTAGTTGTAAATAATTGCTGATTATTGGTGGAGATAAAACTTACCTGAACACCTGCTGCAGGCTCTGCAGTTTTAATGTAATTTGCAAAAACGGTAATCTCGTCAGCACCTTGCTTTGCAATGAGTCCGATATCAGACAAAGCGATAACCTTAGTGTCGCGTATCCAATAATCTTCTGATGATTCAACATTAACTACATAAATGCCCTTATAGGCGTTGATGTCATTGAGTGAAAGATTAAGCAGATTAACGCCTTTGGCTTTAGGGAGGTTTTTTGTTTCGAAAAATCTTTCAAACATTACATCTCCCATGGTTTCTAATCCATAAGTGTTGTAATGCAAAGCACTCTGAATTCTTTCATTTCCTTCATCATCATACTCATAATCACTATAACTGTTTTGTCGCATAAAGGACAGAATGTTGTTTTCGTAAAGTTTGTAAACCGTAACTTTTACTTTAGGCACATTGGTGATGTTGATTCCGATATTCTTGCTTCCTTTTGATGAAAGATATAATCCTTTGCTGTATAAAAAGGAGATGGAAGGCTGCATTTCTCCGAATGGAATAACGGCAGTAAAATCATTTTCCAGTACACCACTTATTAATCCTTTGCAGTTTTTCTGAAGTGTAAAACGATAACTCTGTCCGGGATCGAAGGCAGCTTTCACCAGAAATCCATCGGTAGTAGCTTCGGTAGTGAACTTTATTTTCGGTTCAATCTGAATAAATTTATTCAGAGTATTCATATCTGTTGCCTGATTGGTGTAAACATGAATGACGGGTTGTGTTTCTGAATATTCGCCTATGGCGTTGAAGATTGTTAGCTTATCAGGTAAAGGAACCTGTATGCTTTGCGTTATAAGTTGTGTTGTTTTATATGTGCTTCCGGAGCAAGGAAGTCCTTTTTCAATTTCAATGTCGAGGTTAACTTCTTTAAGTTGTTGCCAGCTTAACCCGTTAATGGCAAGCACTATTTCTGAAGCATCTTCAGTTGTTTGCAGTTCAAATGGTACTTGTTTTTTATCAATAAAAATTTTGGTGAGCGATTGCAATACGGAAGGGTTGGTAGGGTAGTTAAAGCTTAGGTTTGCTAACAGGCTTATACTATTGTTTGAAGAAGTTACTATCCAGTGTGCCAGAAAATCCTTTAGCTGCAAATAGGGAGTGTGAAAACTGTACTGCTGCAATCCGTCAACCGTTAGAGTGGGTTTATTTCGAATTATTTTGGAAGTAATAACAGCCTGATAGTCGGTAGAGGCAGCAAAACTGTTTTCAGGAGAGAACATCAGCTCTCGTTTGGTATTCCATTTAAACAATCCTTTTACGGCCGGAGTGAAGGTGATATAGGAAGTGCTGTCCCATCGGTTGATTAAACTGTCATCCGCCAGGTCTTTGTCGAAGGTGATGGTGAGATTCTGCTTCAACTCAATTTCTTTATCAAAATTTTTGTTTACAACTGCAACTTTATTCTGATTGGTACAAGAGTTAAAAAGGATAGCAACAATGGCTAGTACTGCAAAAGGTTTAAGAAGTTTCATACTTGATGGAAGAGGTAAGATTTGAAAATGCTAAAGATAACGGTTTATGTTTTGTAATAGTATCTTTACTTGACTTTACTTTTATGTCTCTGAAATTTCTGATACTAGTTCACATTATAAAGCGCAAGAATCAACAAAATTATTTAAATTAGCAGTGTCAAAAATTAAAACACTTGACAGCCAAGGAATACATGGAAAAATACAGGAGGAAGGATTTGCCCGGCTATGAGCATTTAAGCGAGGAGAACTAAGCGGCAATCAAACGACTTACAAGCGGGTTCTCAATGAGCTTTATCCGGGTATCTTCAAAGAAACAAGAGCAAGACTTGAAAGAGAACAGCACCACAGAGAATGGGCATGAAGAAGCCTAAGTGATTAGGTTCGGAAGGCGGGTGAAACTAATAGGCAGTAGTTGAAAAAACCACTGAAGCCTTGTTTTGCAAACCAATACCATTTCAATAATTTGAAATACAGATTTGGGCTAATTTAATTTAAAGAGTATGCAGAAGTAAAAATATTCCACTGAGGTGGAATAAGTAATATTGAAAACAAATACTTGTTTACTCTACGTGTCCTGTTTTAAAAAACAATTCTACCGAAGCGCCATTGTTCGAGAAAATAACCTGGTCGGCTAAGTGCTTCATCAGGAAAACGCCTCTGCCGGTAGGTTTTTCAAGATTTTCGGGAGCGGTAGGGTCGGGTAGGTTATAGTAGTCGAATCCGCCACCCTGATCAGTAACAACAAATGAAAGGGTATCTCCTTCCAGTTCATAAGCAACATTTACTTTCAGATTGGGATTGTATTTATTTCCGTGCTGAATGGCGTTGTTTACAGCTTCTGTGACGGCCACCAATATATTTCCATAAGCATCTTCATGTATGTTGTGGTTGCTACGCAAATTATCTATTAAGCGTTCTATGATACTGATGCTTTCCGGTTTTGAGTCTATCACTAAAGACTGAATGTTTTTTGTTGTCATTATACCTTAATATTGGAGTCCCTGAAAATAGTTATTTACTAAGTTTTTATAAAATGTATTTAATCCCGGAGGTACGGTATTGAGTAACTCCGTTTGTTTTTCTTTGAGTTTCTTATACTCTTCAAATGCGGCAGGGTTTCGCAAAAATTGCTCTTTTGCTTGCTCGGCCTTACGCGTCTGATCCTGCTCCCTTTCGCGCTGTGCATTTTCAGCTTCCAGCAACCTTGTAAGTATTTCCTGCTGGCGTTTCAGCGTTTCTTCGGTAATACGTTTGTTTACAATATCTCTTTCGTTTTGCTCCATCTGATTGGCCACTTGTCCGAGGTTGCCGAGGCTGTTTTTGCCGTCTTTATTTTCCTGCTGATTCAGCTGGTTTAACCCATTACGGATAGCTTCCTGCTGTGCTGCCATACGTGCCAGTTCTTCGCTCATTCCTTTTTCGCCTTTGCCTCCGTTTTTCTGCATACCTTCCAACTTGCCTTTCATATTTTTCATTTGTTCGGAGAGCTGCTGTTGCATCATTTTTAACTTTTCTGCCGAAGGTCCAGGTTTGCCTTTGCCCGGTTTCTTACATGAGCCACTACCTTGCTTTTGCTGCTGCTGTTGTTGCTGCATTTGCTCCAATGCTTCACTTAACAGAAGTGCGAGGTTGTTGGCTGATGTCATAACGTATTGTTGCGAACTTCGTGCTACTGGTACTTGTCTTTCCTGCAAAAATGCAATAGATTTTTGAATATTCGACTCAATAGTGGAAATTTCTGTGTTTACGGTATGCTGAATCTGAATGACACGCTTACTGAGGGCAAAAAGCGAATCTTCAATAATCTTGAAATCGTCCTGTAGTTTTTTCTGCTGCTGCCCCGATTTAATAAAGGATGGATTGTTAACATCTACTGTACGTAAGTCTTCCATCAATGATTCCTGGTCAAATGAAAAACGAATCAGATTTTCGAGCAGATAGCGCAAGGAAGCCATATCTTCTTCAGCTTGTTGTTGCTCACTCTCAGCCATCTGTTGTTTCATTTTATTCGACATGTTTTGCATTTTGTCGGCAGCCTGCTTTTGCGATTGCGATGCTTTAGATTTGCTGTTCTGATTCAACTGCTGTTCGCTCTGCTGCATGTCCTGTTCAATATCTTTTTGTTCTTGTTCGGTATTGGCAAGTTCTTGCGGAAACTCCAACTCCTGATTTTTCTTTTCCAGTTCGGCAATATCTTTTTTCAGGTCATCGAACTGTTTATTCAGTGCGTTTTGCTCTTCTTTCAGTTTATCACTGTCGGCATTCTTATCCTTACTTTTTTCAGAGAGTTTATTCTGCTCTTCGGCAAGTTTATCCAGGTTGGTTATAGCATCTTTCAGTTTTTGTTCCACCTCCAGCGATTTGAACAGTTCCAGCGTTCTGTCCATTTGTTTTTCCAGGTCTTTATTCGACAAGTTCATTTTATCAAGCATGTCCTGTACTTTTTGTTTGTCAAGCTGAGCCATCATTTGCTCCAACTGGCGCATGAGCTCTTTCAACTCCGGATTCTGAAGTTTATCAAATAAATCCTGTATCTGTTGTTGTTTTTCGGCTAACTGCGTTTCATTGTTTTTATATTCATTCTGCCGCGCCAGATTTTGTTGTTGTTCGTTTTTTATCTGATTTAGTTTTTCGTCTAACTCTTTTTGCTGACGCAATAAATCTTCCACACGTTTCTTGTCTTCGTAGTCTGGATTTTTTTTGTCTATAAGTTTTCTGGCAGCTTCAGCTATCTGCTTCTGAATTTTCTGAGCCTGTTTCAGACTCTCCTGCAAATCTTTTTTAACATTTTCATTGCTTTTTTCTGTGTTCTCTGCAAGTTCTTTCAGTGTTGGAGCTTTAAAAATCTGTGTCTGTGAGCGTGCCGATTTAGGACCGCTTACTCCATCGTTATCCCACACCTCAAAATAATATTCCAATTGTTCACCCGGAGCAACACCCAATGTTGATGCATCCCAATAGTGGAAAAATTCATTCTGTGTTGTGTTTTTATTGATTCCAATTAACTCACTTATTTCTTTATCATCACGACTTACGGTGTCATTGTTGTTTTTAAGAAAACGGTAGTGAAAAGCCAATTTTGAAAACCCGTAATCATCTTTAATCAATCCTCTGAAAAATATCCGCTGTGTGGAAAGAGAATCTTTCTGTTCTTCCACGTTTATGGTCGGATACTGATCGGGAATTACATTGATGCTGTAACTTAAAGTGTCCTTGTTGGCAAGAAACTCATTGGCTGTAGCAATGCTATACGTTGCGCTATGCAACATTCTTTTAGCAAACTCATAATTTCCCTTTGCAACAGCAGTTGCCGGATAAACACTGTCATTCATGGTTACCGAAAATTTATCGGTATTTTCAGTCTTGAAATTCCATTTCAGAAAAGTTCCTGCCGGCACTTGAAGGTCGCCTGTATTTTTAAGCGTTTCATTCTTACGTCCCAGATAAGCAGGGTAATTTATTTCAACAAAAAAGTTGAGTACCGTAGGATTGGGCACTGCCTTCAGTTCATAATTGTCAGAGTAAAAACCATCTGCAAAAAACTGAAAAGATGTGTTTTTGATTACATGATGAAAAGTGTAAGTGAAAGACTGCTTATCTTCCTTGTCCATCTTAAACTGGCGGTTACCGGTTTTCAGATAAACCTGATCGGGAAGTTCGGCACCACTTACTTTAAGCGACACTGTAAAATCATTTTGCTGAATGACGGTAAGCTCTTTATTTTTAATCTGGAAAACAAAAGGTGCCGGTTTGTGATACGATTCGTTATAATGAACCAATCGCGTGGTACTATCTTTAATAATATTAGGTGCAGCAAACAGTAAAAACACGAGTACGCCAAGAGGTAGCAAAGCATAGGGCAGATACTTTTTGTTTTTACTTAAATCAATAGCTCCCGAAAAAGGAACAGGGTTAAGGTCTTTTATCTTTTGATCAATGCCGGCACGCAACAATTCGCTGTCATGCTGCTGCAGTTGTTCATTCAGCTGAAGGGTGTTTAGCAGTTTGTCTTTTACTTCTGAAAAATGGCTTCCGATAATGGCTGATGCCTGCTGATAGCTGATAACTTTGCCCAAACGCAACATTTTCAGCAGAGGAATAATTACTAAGCCAATTAATACAGCAAGCACTACTGCCAGATAAAGATAAAAAAGTGCAGCGCGCATGGCAGGTCCCATCCATGCAAAATGTTCGGCAATGGTGATGAACAGAAAAAAACCTACAGAGATGCCCGTAGCATAAATGCATCCCCTTATTACCTGATTGCGATAATACTTGCGGATGAATTCATCTAATTTGTTTATTAAAGCTGAATAACTACCTGACATCTTTTATTGCTTCTATAACTAACGCTGAAATAGCCTGTTAGTTATAAACAAATATACATTTTTGACAAAGTCTAAAATTAGTGAAAAAAATGTACGTCTGACATTTGTACTGCTAAAAAATCCATGAAGAAATTAACAGTTTTGAGATGCTTATTTCTTCACGGAAGGTGAGGTTGTTAAACCAATTTGAAGTTTTCGAGAAACTTAGTAGTGTAATTGCCTTTGCGGAAGTCTTCGTTTTTCATTAATTGAGCATGGAAGGGAATAGTTGTTTTTACACCTTCAATCACATACTCACTCAGTGCACGCTCCATGGTATTGATAGCTTCTTCACGGGTTTGTGCTATGGTGATGAGTTTAGAAATCATGCTGTCGTAATTGGACGGAATGGTATATCCGGCATATACGTGAGAGTCAACGCGCACACCGTGTCCACCGGGCACGTGCAGGTTTGTAATTCTTCCGGGAGAGGGTCTGAAGTTATTGTAAGGGTCTTCTGCATTAATTCTGCATTCAATGGCATGCATGGCAGGGAAATAATTTTTTCCGGAAATAGGATCACCGGAAGCAATTTTTATCTGCTCTTTTATCAGGTCGTAATTAATTACTTCCTCGGTAATAGGGTGCTCAACCTGAATACGCGTATTCATTTCCATGAAATAGAAATTTCTGTGTTTGTCCACCAGAAATTCAACGGTTCCAACACCTTCATATTTCACTGCAAGGGCAGCTTTAATTGCTGCTTCTCCCATTTTCTCGCGTAACTCTTTTGTCATGAAAGGCGATGGAGTTTCTTCCAGCAGTTTCTGATGTCGTCTTTGAATGGAGCAGTCGCGCTCGGAGAGGTGGCACGCTTTGCCATATTGGTCGCCTGCAATCTGAATTTCTATATGTCGCGGTTCTTCAATATATTTTTCGAGATACATGCCGTCATTTCCAAAGGCTGCACCTGCTTCCTGCCGTGCCACATTCCATTCTTCTTCAAAATCTTCAGGCTTCCAAACAATGCGCATACCACGACCACCACCACCGGCAGTAGCTTTTAGTATGACAGGGTATTTAATTTTTTCGGCAACGCTCAATCCTTCTTCAACACTGTTGAGCAAACCTTCCGAGCCCGGAATGGTAGGCACACCTGCCAGCTTCATGGTGTTTTTGGCATTGCTTTTATCGCCCATGCCGTCAATCTGTTCGGGAGTAGCACCTATAAATTTTATTTTGTTTTTGGCACAGATGGCACTGAACTTAGAATTCTCTGAAAGAAATCCATAACCGGGATGAATGGCGTCAGCATTGGTAATTTCAGCTGCAGCTATGATGTTGGGGATATTCAGATAGGAGCCTTTACTGGGAGGTGGACCTATACATACCGCTTCATCAGCAAAACGAACGTGCAGGCTTTCACGGTCGGCAGTGGAATATACGGCAACCGTTTTAATGCCCATTTCCTTACATGTTCGAATAATTCGAAGTGCAATTTCACCACGGTTGGCAATAAGTATTTTGTTGAACATAGTTTGCTTTAAATAAATATTCTGATATCCGGTATGCGGATAAAAACCGGGAAAGTGTGTGTTATTTCAGTTAGGCAGGGTCAATTAAAAATAAAGGCTGATCATACTCAACAGGAGTGGAATGTTCCACCAATACCTTCACTACCTTACCTTTAATATCACTTTCAATTTCATTAAACAATTTCATTGCTTCAATGATGCAGATTACCTGACCTTCTTTGATTTCATCACCTACATTTACGAAGTTAGGTTTATCAGGGGCCGGAGTGCGATAAAAGGTTCCGATCATAGGTGATTTGATGGTTTTGTACCTTGCTTCCTCACCTTTGGGTTCCTCTTTGGCCGGTGCAGGAGCAGCAGCTACGGGGGCTGCCACAGGTGCCGGTGCAGGAGCTACAGCTACGGGAGCTGCCACAGGTGCGGCAATCTGAACAATTTGTTCGCGGTGAGGATTTTTTATGGTGATTTTAAAATCCTTTTGTTCAAGGTGAACTTCACTTACACCTGCTTTGGATACAAACTTTATTAGTTCTTCAATTTCTTTTTTGTTCATATTTCTTCTTTTAATCAACCAGTTGTTTCTATTTCCTTAATAAGTATTTTTTTAGTTAAGGATTCACAAAAGGAAGGTTTCAAAAGTAGAAACTTTTTTAATATCGAAAAAATCGAAGGTTAAATGGTTGAAACAAAATATGTTTAATAAAAAAGCCATCCTTTTGAGATGGCTTCTGATTTGGTTTCGGTGTTGTTTGCTTGTGCTATAGGGCTACTTTTAAGAACAAATAAATTATGGTGCTGCAAAGTATTTCCATAATGCATAATTGTAAAGCGTTTTTTGGCGAAAGGCATTATTTTTTTGGTTAACGTAAATTTATTATCAAAAATGAGAAGGAAACGATTAAAATTTAAAGTCTCCATTTCCTGATATTCTCCATATAAATTAAAAGTTTATTTTTGAGGTTTATATAGCAGATTTATGAAACGAATAATTATAATAATATTGACTATGGCTGTTTCGGGCAGCCTTTGCGCACAAGGCGTAGTTCCTGAACTGAAAACCACTCCGGTAAAAAAATGGTATATGATGAACTCAGGCGAATTAATTTTTTCTGCCGGTGAATTAAAAATTTCTAATGCAAAGGTTGATATATCGAATTCAATTTCGCCATTATCTAATCCTAATAATGTAGTCAGATTTTCGGTATTTTTTCATACCGCACAGGAAGTTCATTATAATTTTTCAAATGCTTTTGGATTTTACATCGGTGTTGCCATACGAAATGTGGGATTTATCAATCATTTTAAAATTGAAGATAAGGAAATGAAACTGAAGCAACGCTCTTATGCACTTGGTATTCCTGTTGCGTTAAAGGTAGGCAACATGCAGGGCTATTATCTGAATTTGGGAGTAGAGCCTGAAATGATGTTTGCCTACAAACGCAAAGTGATTTACGATGGTGAAAAATCTAAAAAATCAGAATGGTTCAGTGATGATGTCAACTTATTCAATCCTTCTGTATTTGCTCAGATAAATTTTAAAGGAGGGTTTTATCTGAGAGCAAAATATTATCTGAACGATTTTCTTGCCGATGACATGGAGGCTTATACCTTGCCTGGAAAAAATATCAGTGTGGATTATAAAGTGGATAAAAGCACCTTGTTTTATATTTCAATCGGAAATACTATTAAGAGCAGAAAGGCGAAAAAAGTAGGAGTGAAGCCTGTGAGTACCTGAAAAGGCAGCTAATTAAAATACTTCAATGGTATAAGAGCTGAGATAATTTTCGCCTTGATTAAGAATAATTATTCCTTCTTTTTCTAAAATATTTCCATTTGTGTTTACAGAGTCGGCAATGCCATGCCACGGTTCAATGCAAACGAAATCTGCATTATGCGCAGCCCATAACCCCATATATGGAAATCCATTGAAGTTTACCGCAACTCCATGATGATGATTGTTGTTTCTTAACTCTATTCTGTCGGATTTCAGTTTCTTAAAAACTAACGCATCGTTGCTAAATAATTCTTTTGTAAGAGGTAAGTGTTCAGTCTTGTTAAAATAAGTAATTTCTTCTGAAAGCAGCCCCTCCTGTAAGAGCCATCGTCCTGCATTTTCGACCTTGTTGAATTGCAGATAATAATCCCGGTAGTTTTCGTGAGTAGAAAGTGGCACATTAAAAGCAGGATGTGCTCCTATTGAAAAGGGCATTTCCTTTTTTCCGGTATTTGCAACATCGTAAATTACTTCTAATTGGTTGTCGGTTATTTTGTAGGTGATATTTAAACGGAAATTAAACGGATAAACAGATAATGTTGACTCCTGTTCCTGCAAGGTGAAAGTTATGGTGTCTTGTTTTTTTTCCGACAAGCTAAAGTCCATTGTGCGGGCAAAGCCATGTCTTTCCATGTTGTAAGATTTTCCGTGATAGTGATAAGAATTATTTTTCAGTTGGCCGACTACAGGAAACAGCACCGGTGCATGTTTAGCCCACTCTTTGCCTGCCTGCCACAGATATTCCATCTGAGTGTGTTTGCTGAATAAGCTACATAATTCCGCGCCTTTATTTTTAACGGCAATCTTTAAGGATGAATTTTCAAGAATATTCATTGAAGCTGTACTGGTATGGCAAAGAAAAGAAAATTAACTGCAATAGTTGCGGAAGAAGAGTGTAAGGAGTTGGCGAGTTTTGTTAGATTTTTCTCATCGGGAAAAATGTTTACAGGTTTTAAGTAAGGAAAACATTAATTTTAGCGGCTGAATAGCTTTTTATCCATAACCGGCTAAAGGTTGAGTACGTATAAAATAATTTACCTTCGGTACATACAAATAATAATGCGCAGGTTTTTGTTTCTACTTTTTATGAGCTTGTCAGCAGGTGCAATGGCACAGCACTGCCAGATTAAGGGTATGGTTACTGATTCGGGCAGTAAGCAACCTCTCGACTCTGTAAGAATTGAAATTTACGAGGGCAGCCTGATTTACAAAATAATTTATACAGATAAGTCAGGTCATTACGATTCAAAAATGTTTCAGGTAATTGACAATGTGAGTTTCCGAATGACAAGGAATGATTATGATAAGCGAACGATACGTTTCCAGAAACTTAAAGGCAACAATGTTATTTTTATGGATATTGCCATGAATAAAATATCAGAAGGGGAACGAAAGAAACAACTTCTCAAAGAGGAGAAGAAAAATACTGCTAAACTCAGAAAAAGGCGTTATGCTAAGCCCGGTAAACGCACGTTGCTACCATTCTGATGGTATTTAATTTAAGAATTGCTGATGGTTCGCAATTCAAAATTTTGGCCGAGATATAATTTTCGCACTTGCTCATCACCGGCAAGTTCTTCAGCGGTTCCGGCTTTCAAAATTTTCCCTTCATATAATAAGTAAGCACGGTCGGTTATGGTCAGTGTTTCATGCACGTTGTGGTCGGTTATGAGAATACCGATATTTTTCTTTTTCAGTTTAGCAACTATGGATTGAATATCCTCAACTGCAATGGGATCCACTCCGGCAAAAGGCTCATCCAATAAAATAAATTTAGGGCTTACTGCCAGTGCTCTGGCAATCTCCGTACGCCTGCGCTCACCACCTGATAGCAAATCACCTCTGTTCTTGCGTATTCGTTGCAAGCCAAATTCATTGAGTAACTCTTCTACTTTATCATGTTGTTCTTTGGCTGATAGGGAAGTCATTTCCAATACCGCTTTCAGATTATCTTCAACACTCAGTTTTCTGAATACGGATGCTTCCTGCGCCAGATATCCTATTCCTGATTGTGCACGCTTATACATTGGCAAGCCGGTAATATCCTTGTCGTCAAGAAATATTTTACCCTCATTGGGTCTTATCAACCCCACAGTCATATAAAAAGTAGTGGTTTTTCCGGCACCGTTAGGTCCCAGCAACCCAACAATTTCTCCCTGTGCCACCTGTATGGAAACATGGTTTACAACAGTTCGCTTTTTATAAATCTTGACTAAATTTTCAGCTCTGAGAAGCATGATGAATAATACAATTTTGTTGTGCGAAGATAAGAGGAATCAGAATGTAAGCTGCAAACTACCGCGGATTCCGAATTTTGGAATATCTTCATCCCTCAGATAACTCAGTCGGTAAATGAAATCTATCCGAACTATTTTCAAAATATTTTCTATTCCGAACTGGGCTTCTAAGTATGGTTTTTTAGACAGTGTGTGGAAAGTTGGATTCGCCATCAAGTCTATATTTTTTTGCGACATACTGCCATAAACACCTCTTATACCAGCAACTTCGCGCCACTTCAGTTTTTTCATCAGTGGTATTTTATCCAAGAAGAAACCTTCAAAGTGGTGAGTGAAGTAAAATGAAAAATATTGGTCGCTGACAAATTCATAGTAGTTCATCAGATTAAAGGCGAGGTAATCATAAAAATAAGATTCGTTGCCGCGATGAACCTCCAATAACGGATAGGGCACCTTGCCCCAAACTTTTCCTGCCTCAATCACATAATAGAAATAGCCGAGTGGCGCAGTGTAAATATAATCATCCACTTTGAGAACAAATTTCTGATAATCGAAATCGCTTTTCATAACACCTTTCAACCCTTGTGTGTATATGACTTGCAATACGGGATATTTACTGCCAAGACTGACACGTCCTTGTTTACTTTCAATAAATTTTTCGCGATAAGCAAATCTGAAATAGGCGGAAATGTCAGAAGTGTTTATTCTGTCGCGAATCACATTATTGGCATCAGAAGTGTAATAGGAGTAATCTAATTTTCCGAGAGGGGCAAAAGCATTGTGTTCGAATGAAATTCGTGTGCTTACGCCCGACAGCCATTCTTTCTCGAAATACACCCGTTCACTTTCTGCATTGGTAAGTTTGTTGGATGCCGAACGCCTGAAGAGAGATGCAAGAATATTATCATCCTGAAACGCATTATCACTTTGCCCGAGCTGCATCACATCATGCCGGTATTTAAATCCGAATCCCATTCGTGGTTTGGTAGTAAAAAGATAACGTGCACCTACACTGTATTTAAACTTTTCGTCCTTGGTGCCATAAGCTACAAAGCCTTCCAATTTCAGATGTTTATTGAAATCGTAATTGGTTTTACCTCCCAGACGAAGACGATAACCTTCAATGTCGTTAAAGCTGAAAAGTGTGAAGTAAGGGCCAAAGTCAAATGGGCCTAGTGTCTTATAACCGGATACAAATAGTGTGATAATATCAACATAGGTTTTATATGCAGGTAAGGTTTTAATAGTATCCACCATTGCATAAATTTTCTTTTCACGGTCGTTGAGCGAATCGTGGCGGGCCGAATTCCAGAATGCTGCATCTTTGTCAAGCGCTCCTTCTTCCACAACAATATCCTGAGCACCTTTTAAAAACTGCCTTGGAATAGGTTGGTTCAGCTGAAAATTTTTGTATGAAGTAGATTTCCTTCCTATTAACCCAAGTCCTTTATCACGAGCTGTAAATTCAATAACAAGTACATCTTTTGATAGCATCCACATGGTGTTATCAATGAACTCGTATTCCTTCACTACGGCACAGTCTTCCACAAAGTTGATATTGGCTTTGTTTGAAATGCGCATATTTACTTTTTTCACAGCCCAGGTACTGTCGTGTATAAATATTTCACCCGTAAAGGTGAGATCTTCCGGTCTCCGAGGTTTGAATTTTAATTTGTAACAATATTTATCTCCTATAAATAAACTGTCGAGTAGATAATATTTGTAATATAACATTCCAATATTTGAAATAGGGCTGACAAATTTTTTACCGAATATATTCATGAAGTTGTCATAGATGTTGATATTCTGATACATGTCACCCAGGAACTGCGTTACTGTTTCATTTTCTACACCAGAAATTTTACTGGCTTTGATAATTTCACGTTTGTCTTTAGGGTTGGATGCATGATAAACATCGCTCAGCGACTCAGTGATAAAAACCGGTAAGAAGGGTTTCTCATTGGTGGTTGTACTGTCAATATTATCGAATATAAATGCAAATGGTTTAAATATTTTTCTGTTTTTAAATTTCTCTGTAATGTTTGTTAAGTCGAATTCTACCTTATTGTAAGTTTCGAAAGAATAGCTGTTCAGTTTATCATAATTATTGTTGTCGCGGTTGGCAACCACTTTTTTGATAATAATGTTAGCGGGGTTTTCACCTGCATATATCACTGCTTCTTTCAACTCAACCTTGCTGGCTTTGAGCAGGAAGTTAATGGTTTGCGTTTGTCCCTTGCGTACGGGTAATGTTATGGGCAAATAACCCAAAAACTGAGCGGTAAGACTGTCACCGGGGGTATCGGTTTCGAGGTTATATAAACCATCAAAATTTGCACTCACACCAATGGTTGAATTTTTAAAAACCACACTTGCAAAAGGAACAGGTTCACCGGTAAGGGCATCGGTAACTTTACCTGATATGTGCGTTACCTGACCATTGCTGAAATAGCTGATAAGAACAAATAGTATTGCTGAAAAATATTTACTGAAAAAGGTCTTCACAAAGTGCAAATGCAGAATTTTATTATGCAACGCGAATTACGTAAAAAAGTTGGTATGCTACACTGTTATCCTTTCATAATTATATATGGGTTCTTCACATAGTTTTTTAAGTTTGCAGTTTATAAAATGAAATTTTCAGGTGAAAGATAAATTAGCATTACTCGACAAGAGGAAAAAGGAAGCACTTCAGGGAGGTGGAACCAAACGGATAGACGACCAACATAAAAAAGGTAAACTTACAGCACGCGAAAGAATACATTTCCTTCTTGATGAAGGAAGTTTTGAAGAGATAGGCATGCTGGTAAGCCATCGTGCTACAGATTTTGGATTAGCAAAAGAAAAGTACCCGGGAGATGGTGTGATTACAGGTTATGGAACAATTAACGGAAGAACGGTTTACGTTTTTTCTCAGGATTTTACCGTTTTCGGTGGCTCGCTTAGTGAAACACATGCCGAAAAAATTTGCCGGATTATGGATCTTGCCATGGAAAATGGCGCACCTGTTATCGGACTCAATGATAGTGGAGGTGCACGTATTCAGGAAGGCGTAGTTTCATTAGGCGGTTATGCTGATATTTTTTACCGCAACACATTAGCTTCAGGAGTAATTCCGCAGCTCAGTGCAATAATGGGACCTTGTGCAGGAGGAGCTGTTTATTCTCCGGCAATAACAGATTTTATCATGATGGTGCAAAACACTTCGTATATGTTTGTTACCGGCCCCAATGTAGTTAAAACTGTAACTCATGAAGAGGTAAGTTCTGAGGAACTCGGTGGTGCATCTACTCATTCAACCAAATCGGGAGTTACACATTTTTCTTGTGCCAATGAAATGGAATGTATTCAATACCTGAAAACGCTATTGAGTTACATACCTTCCAATTGTGAGGAAATGCCACCTTCGGTGGATTATGCTGCAGGCAATGAGGTAAGAGAAAATCTGAATAAGATAATTCCTGATAATCCCAATCAGCCTTATGATATTCGTGAAGTGATTCAACAGGTTGCCGATACTGATACTTTTTTCGAAGTGCATAAAAATTTTGCTGAGAACATTGTTGTTGGTTTTGCACGATTGGCCGGGCGCAGCATAGGTATTGTTGCCAATCAGCCTATGTTTCTTGCAGGAGTACTCGACATTGATTCATCTACCAAGGCTGCACGGTTTGTGCGTTTTTGTGATTGTTTTAATATTCCTCTTATTGTATTTGAAGATGTTCCCGGATTTTTACCCGGAACGGATCAGGAATGGAATGCCATTATCACCAACGGAGCAAAATTGTTGTTTGCATTTAGTGAAGCTACCGTGCCGCGCATTACAGTCATCACGCGTAAAGCTTATGGAGGTGCTTACGATGTGATGAATTCAAAACATATAGGTGCTGATATGAACTATGCTTGGCCATCGGCAGAAATTGCTGTGATGGGAGCCAAAGGTGCTGCAGAAATTATTTTCAAAAAAGAAATCAGCAAAGCCGAAAATCCTGCGGAGAAATGGAAAGAAAAAGAGCAGGAGTATAACGAGCTTTTTGCCAATCCATACAAAGCAGCAGAACGCGGATATATTGATGAAGTGATAGAACCATCGCACACACGTCTTAAACTGATTAAAGCGTTTAAGATGTTGGAGAATAAAGCTGTTAAGCTTCCGAAGAAGAAACATGGAAATATTCCTTTGTAAGAGAGGAATGTTTGAAAAGAAAAAAGGCGGGAGGCTGTCTGTACAGACAGCCTCCCGCCTTTTTTAAAATTGAGCCAACAACTTTAATTAGTGGTTTACGGAAACTTTCATGAAAGTTGATTTGCCATCAGTAATTAGCTGAAGTAAATAGATACCATTAGCTAAAGCAGATGCATCAATAGTAGTTTTCTGTATTCCGGCTTGCATCATGGCTTCGGGATGTTTGATAATAATACGTCCGGCTGCATCCAGAAGGGCAATACTTACTTGCGACTGTGAGCTTAATGAAAACTGAATGGTAGTAACACCGCTAATCGGATTAGGATATGTACTCAGATGCATGGCATTGTCCACATCATTGATGCCGGTAGGTGCAACCATGGTTACCACAGCATTGTTGGTCGTAACCGGACTGTTGAAGTCAAAATATATATCCGCAAAATCAGAGATTTGTGTACCTGCAGAAAGTCCATTAACGGCATTTACGCTGTAAGCAACAAAACCATGACTTGCAGGTTCGTTAGTTGTTGCATCGGGGAGCATGATATTGCTGAAGCGATACATGACCTGATTGCCTTGACGTGTAACGATGGCAGGAGCACTGGCACCAAGAAACTGATATGAATTGGCATCAACATCAGATGATAAAACATCTTTTACCACAACATTCACAGCAGGCGATGTTCCAAGATTCTGGAAATTGACAGTGTATTTAATCTGCTGGTCACTGTTCAATGATGAAATTACTTGTTGATTGGGATTGTTGTTATTGGTCTTAACAGATAATTTATTATTCGGATCCCATGAGGAAGTAACAATCTGGTGAATAGTGTCAACATTGTTTACTAAATTAATATCTGTACCGGAGGTGGGGTAGGCACTGCAATATTCCAATGTGTTATCGCCAACCTGATAACTTGCAGATGCAATAAAGCTAACATAAATATAGGCGCAGTTGGATGGTGAAAGTACTGATGAATTCCAAGTAAGTGTATGTGTGGTGGCATTGTGGGAAGCCGGAAATGGGTTGGCATAAATAAATGTAAGTCCGGGGTCATATATCATGGTAACGGTCGCTCCTGTAGCATTGAGTCCATTATTACATATCTGTAAATCATACCAGGCAGAAAATCCCGGTGTTATTGTGGTATGGGGTATTATATTTGCTGAAATATCAGTTGTGCCCGGAGGAATATTCAATCCAAAGTTTCCTGCATTATATGTTGTTCCTACAGTTGTTGCATTCACGCTATAGGATGAAGGAGTTGTAAGTGCGAAGCCGGCATAGTTGCCACTTGGCGTATAACTTACTGTGTAGCTACCCGTAGGTACAAATAGTGAATATTTACCCGAATAATCGGTAATAGCAGTGGTGTTACCAATTTGAACAGGCTGATTGAATATTCCATTTTCACCGGCATCCATCACACCATTGTTATTGGAGTCGGAAAACACATAGCCTTCAATAATTGAATAAGTTAGTGAAACACCAAAATCGAATCCACAAATGGTATCACCGGCTCCAATGGTAACCGAATAATGTCCACAGCCGAATGAATCAGGAGGAAGTGTTAAGGTGTAAGGTTGTTGCACACAGTAGTTTAATGTGTACGTTCCCGGTAAAACAGTGAAATTAAAATTGCCATTGCTGTCTATAAATGCTGTTTGTTGCAGACCATTGCCCCAAAGCATTACATAACCAAACGGATATGCTGGTTCTCCATCATTAAATCCATTTGCATTAAGATCGTTGAATATGTTACCGCATAAAAAGGAGTTATTGTTAACATTCACAATTTGGATAGTATCGCAATATTGTGAACAGACTGTACCAGCATTAATCAGGCTAAGGCAAACATAATAAATGCCGGGAAGTGTATAGGTGTGAGTCGGATTAAAAGAAGTTGAAGTAGAGCCGTCTCCAAAATCCCAACTCACAGTTGAGTATTGACCTGAAGAGTTATTCCCAAAGTGAACAAGAGAGCCTTGTGTGTTATATGTAAAGTAAGCAATACAGTTTGTTCCGTTATTAATCATATAACAGTTTGATGCTGTACATCCATTAGCGTCAGTAATGGTGCAGCAATAGAGGTTGCCGATTGTAACATTATTCAGTACAGAGGTATTTACTCCGGTATTCCACTGATAGGAGTAGGGAGGCGTACCACCTGTAGCGGTTGCTGTTAACTGGGCAGCAAGCGAGTCGTAGGTAATATTTGTTGTAAGATTACAGGAATTGATAAACACTATTTTACAAATAGAGTCATTACAACCTGAGGATGTGTTGATGAATAAACATACCGTATAAGGTCCGGGTCCGTTATACTGATGAGTAATCTGAGCGTCTGTTCCTGATGTTCCATCACCAAATACCCATGTACTGTTGATAGATGTTCCGGGTGCATAACTGGAATCAATAAATGTAACGATGCCGTTTGGATTTGCATAATACGTGAAATTGGCAGTACAACCCTGTGCAGTCGCATTTCTTAATCCTGACATCAACAGTAGAGTCAGAACTGCAAGGAAGAATTTTCCTTTGTGGAGATAGTTAATTTGTTTCATGATATATAATTTTTATCAAAGGTATTTTTGAATGATTTATATATTTCTAAAGTTTAGTATTATCTTACCTGTTCAAAA
>JAFDWZ010000028.1:111195-156064 GCA_018268195.1 Bacteroidota bacterium
TATAAGCTTTAAATAATAGATGAATTACATTCCAATGGAGTCTTACATGTGATGATTAGCGTTTGCAGGAATTGGCTGATGCTACAAAACAAAAATCCCGAAACAAATGTCCCGGGATTTACGAATTAATTTTAGACTAGCGAATTTATTTTCTGTTATAAAATCATAATTCTTTAAACTTAATCCGCATTTGAATGCTACTGAAATTAAAGACTCAGTTACGTAACTATAAACTATAACAATCACAAAATTGCATAACGGATTAGGTAATGTCAATACTTAATATGTAGTAGTGCTCCGGGTCTTTAAAAGTTAAGCAAGTTAAAATAAACGTTATCAGTACTTAAAGGAAATTTGGCTGCTGAACATTTTGGGTTTAACTTTGACCGATTTATGCTTACAGACCAGATACACCAATATTCAGAAGAGATATTTCAGCGAACGCTGCAGGACAGAGTACATCTTCATCAGCATCCCGAGCTTTCTTTCAAAGAGTTTGAAACGCAGAAGTATGTATGGCAACGTTTGGATGAAATAGGAATCTCCAAAAAACAAAAAGTAGCAACTACCGGTATAGTGGCATTAATAGAGGGTAAGAATCCTTCTGCAAAAACAATAGCCCTGCGTGCTGACATGGATGCCTTGCCTATACAGGAAGCCAATAAGGTGGATTATTGCTCCAGAAATATAGGAGTAATGCATGCCTGTGGTCATGATGTGCACACTTCATCCTTATTAGGCGTAGCAACATTGCTGCAGAAAATGAGAAACGAGTTTGAAGGTACTATTAAACTGATTTTTCAACCTGGCGAAGAGAAACTTCCAGGAGGCGCATCCTTAATGATTAAAGAAGGTGCCCTTGAAAACCCCAAGCCGGAAGCAATGTTCGGACAGCATGTGATGCCGCTTATCGAATGCGGAAAGGTGGGCTTCAGAAGTGGTGTTTATATGGCAAGCACCGATGAAATATATGTTACCGTAAAAGGCAAGGGAGGTCATGGCGCTACTCCACATCTTAATATTGATCCTGTGCTTATCACTTCGCATATTGTGATAGCATTGCAGCAGATTGTGAGTCGCAATTCCAATCCTATTATGCCAAGTGTATTGTCATTTGGAAAAGTAATTGCCAACGGTGCTACCAATGTAATTCCCGACACGGTTTATATGGAAGGTACCTTTCGTACTCTGGATGAAAAGTGGAGAATGGATGCTCATCAGAAAATGATGCAGATGGCAGAAGCTGTGGCCAAGGGTATGGGTGGCAGTTGTGAGTTTAATATTGTTAAAGGATATCCTGCTCTCATCAACAACCCTGAGTTGACTGCTCGTGCTAAAAAATATGCACAGGAATTTATGGGTAAGGAGAATGTAGTAGATTTAGATATCTGGATGGCAGCAGAAGATTTTGCTTTTTATTCGCAGCAGTCAAGTGCATGCTTTTATCGTCTAGGTACCCGCAATGAGAAAAGAGGAATCACTTCAACCGTACATACACCTACTTTTGATATTGATGAGAATGCTTTGAAAACCGGTGTTGGACTGATGACCTATCTCACATTGCGCGAACTGCAGGAAAAATAATCAGGCCTTGTTGAAGTCCTTCTGTATAATAACGTATGGATGAGAGGAATCGTTTTTTTTATCGAAATGAAAAAAAGGAAATGATTTCTGATTTGCATAAAATTAAAAAGGCTGCTCCGTAGAGACAGCCTTTTGTTTTGGGGTTATACGTATTTTAATTTTTTACCAAACGTACATTCTTGATTTCTCCGTTCATATTAAGCTGTAGATGATAAACACCGGAAGCTAATTGCTGTACGCCAATAACATTTTCGCCTGCATTAAGCTGGGTAGTTTGTATCAGACGGGAGGTGGCATCAAACAACTGTGCTTTTACAGCTTTTTCTGAGTTGTTTTGAATCACAACTCTGTCAGTCACAGGGTTGGGATATACCGTAATATTCCCTGCTGAAATGTCATTAATACCTGTTGTGATATATACATTTACAGGAACAAAGTTACTTGCACACTCAAAACTTTCTTTCTCCACCTGCCAGTCATAAAAATAATAATAGTAAGAATTTCCATTGCTTGAGTTGGTGATACTTAAAGCATCATTAAGCGTATATGGATAATTTACACCGGTATTATTACGTTTGAAAGCCGGACCGGCAAAACCTAAGTTTGTTTGGTTGACTGTAGCGCTTGTGCCTAAAGTATAATTTGTGCCCGGAGTAAGAGCGAAGTTCAGAGTTATTACCTGAGAGTCGGGCTGAACAGTTACATCTGCATAATTAAGCAAAGTATTGGATGCATCACGAAGTTCAATTCTTCTTTGTCCGGGAGTGTTGGTATAAACTTTTACGGACTTCAGTGTACAGTTTTTGGTAACATCAAAAGAAGTAGTTGCATTAGTGGTGTTTCCGGGATAACCTCCTGAACCAAACCAGTTATTTAAACCTACAGCGTAAATGCCTCCACCGTAAGTTTCAGTTGCCTGCATGTAATAGGTAGTATTTGCAGATAAGACAGGTGTAATTAAAGTGTCTCCTGTTGCAATAGCCGTTCCTCCGGTGTTGGTTGTGTACCATGAAATGTTTGAACCACTTGTAGCAACAAGTGTAGCACTACCCGCTAAGGGCATGCTTACATCATTGGCAGTAGGGTCAGCAACAGTAAACACCGTTACTCCAATAGGCAACGAAGTAAATGCCTGACAGATTCCCTGTATGGTTAATGTAACCGGTCCATCCGTGGTAACGGTTGCTATTTGTGTAGTATCACCATTTGACCACAGGTAGGAACTTAATCCTGCGGGCCCTTCAACCTGAACACTACTTCCATTACAGAAAGTTGTTTGTCCGAGAGCGGTAATGGCAGGAGTCTGATCAGGAGATGGAATTACTGTCATAGTAGCTGATGTAGCGCTGCAGTTATTTCCTGCTTCGGTTATCCGTACGGAATACTCTCCTATTTGCGTAACAGTTAAAGTTTGAGCAGTACTGCTGTCACTCCATAAATAACTATATCCGGCAGGTGCAGTTAATGTAAGACTTTGTCCGTTAGTACAAAGCACCAAAGGACCTGATGCAGTAACAATAGCTTCGGGAGAAACACAATCATTTTCCTTTACAGTGAGAAACTGGTTGATAGAGGGATTAATTATTGTTTGACTTATGCCACTTGGCCAGTTAATCACAACAGAGTCAATTGCAGTTGCAGTGCCAAGACCGAAATGCAAGGTAGCACTGCTGTTGGTACCATAACTTTCGCCTGCACGCACCTCGCGCAATTGAACACCCCATGCTCCGTAAATTTTTGCACGGGCCCCGATAGCGTCTTTATTGGATTGTGTTCCTTCAAGCACTACATTAAAGAAATTATTTACCGGGATATTATTTCCGAGTGCATTGGCTATGATGTTTTGTACACTTCCATTGTTTAACCAAATTACATCGGCAACTGAAGAGGGGTTTGTATAAATACTTGCATAGCTGGCCATAATATCAATCCATCCATCATGG
This sequence comes from Bacteroidota bacterium, assembly GCA_018268195.1. Classification (GTDB taxonomy): domain Bacteria; phylum Bacteroidota; class Bacteroidia; order AKYH767-A; family OLB10; genus OLB10. The sequence continues at coordinate 114,723 of JAFDWZ010000028.1, forward strand.
TTTACGTCACCAAGCGCGAAAGATTCCATACTGTTGTTATTAAATAATCCGTTGATACGGGTAAAAGTCCCATTGCCGTTGTTATGCCAGAAACGGGCATCACTTCCTGTTACCAAAATGTCAATAAATCCATCGTTGTCGAAATCTTCCATAGCGCTTTCAATAGGAGTGATATCTGATACTGTAAATCCTGTAGTGGTAGTAATTTCAGTATAAACTCCTGTTCCGTCATTCTGAAAAATCTGACTTGCATGATCATGATTGGTTACCATCAGGTCAAGGTCACCATCATTGTCAATATCACCAAATGAAGCTGTCCATGACTGCCATCCAATATTGATGTTGTAAGCAGCAGCATTTTCTGTAAAGGTTCCATTGCCATTATTCACAAACATCACATTTATCCTTCTTGGATCGGAAGGATTACTTACGCTCTGACGACACTTTGCTATATACAAATCCAAATCCCCGTCATTATCAAAATCAGTCCATACGCTGCCGTAGTTACCGGAGTTATCTGAACCATTCGGCAAATTAAAATTGATGATACTTGACTGGGAAGGATAGTTTCCTGCTCCGTCATTCAGATAAATATGACTTGCTGCATTATCATCGCAGCACATAATATCAATCCATCCATCATTATTAAAATCACCGAAGGTGAGGTTTTGTAAAAAGAAATTGGAGTTAGGTAACCATGAAATGGTGCCACCGGTACCGGTATTATTTGTTTTGATAATGCCAATTCCGTTGGAGCCGCTATATCCCCCTGCTATAACATCTTTATAGCCGTTTTTATCAATGTCTGCTACTGCCATTCCCCACGCACCATTAGTGAAAGAACCAAGTGATATGCGTTGAAATTGATTATTTGGAGTTTGCACATCCACAAAGCAGTATTTGCCTTGATCCAGCCTGACAATATCATCCAGGCCATCGTTGTTCCAATCAACAACCGCTATAGGGCAACCACTGTGCATTGCAGGTGATGCGAGGCGACTGTTGGCATTTGTAAACGATAATTGTGCATGCGTTTGCAATGAAATCAATGCAATTGCACTTGCCAAAACAGGTAAACGAAATGTGTTTTTCATTTTTTGATTTGTTAAGAGTTGAATAAATCTTTTATTGTTTATTGTTATTAAACTAAATGTAAAGTATTTTCTTTGTTTGCGACTGACCATTGATGGTAATACGCATATAATAGATGCCTTTAACCTGTGGCAATTGAACTTCCACTGTATTACGGTCAATAGTTTTATTGCTGAAGTGTTGAATTTGTTTTCCTCTCTGATCCCATAGTTCAATTGTAACCAGTTGTGATTTCAGGTTTGTTATAACCACTCTTCCGTCTGAAGTGGGATTGGGAATCACATTAATATTTTGACTTACCGGGCTTGTTATTCCGGTTTGAATATTCAGTAATGAGTCTGCAGTTACTTTGACAGGGCTTTTATCTGCATTTGCATACATTGCCATAAAAGCATTTATTTCGGGCGAAGAGAAAGTACTCATATCGCTGAGGAATGCCGGAGGAAGCGTTTGATAATAAACGGCTGTGTAAACATTGATTGTTCCTGAATAGCCTCCTAATGAAATATGATAATGAACCACATCTTTTCCTGTACCTTCAATAGATCCGTTGAAATTAAAATCAAGGTCGCTGGAAGCGCTACCAATTATTTTGCAGGTGTCGTAGGCATTATGCTGGGTTGTGAATCCTAAAGGAGGAATTCGATTGTCTTTAAGAGGAGCATAGGCCTGTTCCAAAATGGTGGTAGGGTTTCCAATGACATTACCCATCACCATTTCATAAATCTGTTTTTGATTTGGAGATGTTATAATATCATGATGAGGTTCAAATGGTGTAACAGGATTAACAACTTCATAATTGGAGTCGAATAATCCTGATGCAAATAAAGTATCACCATTGGCTTTTGTTACTATCATTTGTACTACCGCTCTGCGTGAGGGGTAACCGCTTGGAAATTTATGACCGGCTTTGTTTTTCAGCACAACATCTACATAAGCGGTATCATTGGTGATGGTATTTAAACTGGCAGTAGCATCTAAAGCTTGGGTTGTAAGCATGTGGTCTATCGCAACCAGTGTGGAGTCGAAATTATAGTCGGGAGCATTCACTCCCAATGCTGTTTTATTCTGTTTAATCAGTTTCACCATAAAGGAATTGGCACCTGCAAATTGATGCAGATTAAAAGGTGTTCTCCCGGGTAGTCCAATATTTCCATTGGCTAAAACTACCGGGTCCTCAATTTGCGGCATGTGGCACGTTTGGCACTTAGTGTCCTGTGAAGGGTAAGCAGAATTCAACCATTCATGATAGGTAGCCTGCTCAATGAAAGTGGTTCCGGTAGGTACATTGTTTAAATCAAATGAACTGGAAATAAGCGTGTGACAGGGAGAACAAAAACGTCCTTCGCTGACATGAGTACTGAAAGTAGGTGTGTAACCCACATAAAGTTGCATAGGTCCGGCTACAGGAAATTCAAATGGGCCGAACATTACTTTGTTGGTGTCATAAGGAATATTTCCTGTAAACAATGATCCCAATGTGCTGCTGTCGCCAATAGCATGACAGGCAGTGCAACTTACTCCTGAAAGTCCCAGGGAATCATTCACCAGGTCGGCAAGGGTATAATGTTGTTGTCCGTGGAACATGGCAGTATAATGTCCTGCAGGCGCGTGACAGGTGATACATAAATTTTGTGTCTCAATAGAATGGGAGGGGTTATTTAATATTTCATGACTCAGTTTTGCACGCCAAAGAGGGTCTCTCGCTGACAACCCCATCATGGATGTTTCCCAGTCATCAAACAAATTTACATCATGTCCATTGGCATCTACATTGGCCAAGCCAAGTGTGTCGTACCCATGGCAGCCCTGGCATTCTGTTGGCACAAGAAAAAATTCTCCCGAAGCTATAGGAGTCATCATTTTATGATTCTTGAAAAATTCCAATTCACCGTCAGTATGATATGCTTTGGCAACTTGGGGATTAAAAGGAAAAGTACTGGCAATGCAGATTACAGCAACGACAGACGCCAGAACGGCAATTTTGTTTTTCATGCTGTGTGTGTAAAAGTTTGAATCAAACCGATTATTTAATTGCAATGATAGGCAATGAAGGACCCATTGTCAAGAAATGGTAAAAAGATTTTGGTGAATTATGAACAAATATGGGTGAGTAGTCCTATCATTTATTCATCTTCTGTTTCTATCTGTAATTCCTTTTGTTTCCTTGAGTCCTCAGTTTTTTCGTTATCCTTAGGCTTATTGCTGAATTCTTCCTTTATGGTTTTAATGAAGTCTTTTCTTCCTTCCTGAACCGATTTGGTGATATTTTTTTCTACTCCCAGCCTGTCCAGTGTAAATTTAGGATTATCCAAAGGTCCTTTCATAGTGAGGTATAAATTAAGACCGCCTGAGGCATCTTCCTGAATGGTTCCGAACTCGGTGTTTTGCTGTTTTACTTTTCGCCCAAGGAGTTGAGATAGCTTCAGCTTTATGCGGTAATCTACCCAATTGGCAAACGTATGCTCTCCGTTTACTGTAATGTTAATCGCGGATGAATGTATTTCCATAGTAGGAATGAGGATTTTTTGCTGGCGAATCTGAATGGTATTTTTCAAGGTCGAAAATTTAACGTTCTGTAAATCGCTTCCTTTTACATATCTGGAAAGTTTAAGCATAGGTTTAAAATTTATCAGTTCACCGTCTTCAATAGTAATATCAGCTGAAGTGAAAATTCTATCCCGGTTTACATGAAGATTTTTATCCCACACGGAAGCAAAGTCAACAGTAGAGGTTACTGAGCCTCTGATGTTTTTGTCGGTAAGAGTTGCTTGCCCGAAATCACCGGTTTCATAAAAGAGCTTTTGTACGTTCAGTTTGTTAATTCGGGCATTGCATGAAATCAGCAATGAATCTTTCTGCGAAGCATTCAGTTGGCCATCTATAGTCACATTTCCTTCCATGGCATTGAATTGTACATTTTCAGCTGAAAGAATCTTGTTTTTAATCACTATATTTCCGTTGAAGTCGGAAGCATTAAATTTTCTGAACTGAATGTTGGCAGCATGCACACTGGCGTTAAAGTTTAAGTTTTCGGGCAAATCAAAAACTGAGGCAGAATCCGAATGACTATCCGTAGCAAGCAATTCGTTTAAGTCCAGAAATTCACTTTCAGCAATTCCTTTCACTGTTAAGAGTTGATTTTCTCTGAAAATATAATTATAGAAATTGCTGATGTTGGCATTGAGCGTCATATCACTTTTCCCTGCTTTTATTTTTAAATCTTCAACCAAAACTTCTGCATCATTCAATACAATTTTGCCCTGAAGATTATTTACAACTAAAGGACGTTTTTTGAGTTTGAACTGAATGTCTGTGAGTAGTAGCGTCCCTTTGGAACGATAAGTTTCTTTCTTATCCATCTGCCCTATAACCGAGCCATTAAATGATATGGTGCCTTTTTGATTTTCTGCAAAGTCATTAGGAAGATATCTGCTTAGGCTGGCCACACTCATGTTTGCATTCACAGTAATATCCATATACGGGTTTTTCAGATTTTCAAGGTAAACATCTGCACTCAGTGGCTTCCCTTCAAGTGTTGCACGGATATTACTTAGTTTTAATACACTGTAAGGTTTGCTATTGCTGATGTGATTGGAATAATAACCTTCAAGTGAAACGTTTCGCAGAGCGTATATGTCTCTGTCAGGAGTGATGTCTGTTTTTTTTGTCCCGAATTTTATTTCAATAAATGGCGACTGGCTTTTGTTTGCTGTATTAATAATGGAAGTTTCAAAATATACGTTTCCGGAATATTTGTAATTCAGGATTTGTGGTGATAGCCATGCTGAAGGCAATAATGTGGATAGCTCTCCGGCATTAGCCTTGTTTGAAGTTATTTTAAGTTTATAGGAAGGGGTGTTGTTAGCAAGAATGTTTATTGCTCCCTCAGCACTCAGTGAAAGGTTTTCAATCTTGATTTTTGTTTGGTCGAAAGTGTAATGTCGCCCTCGGGTATCAATTATTGCTTTGCCTGAAAGATGTGTTTTTTTACCTTCCAGATACTGCATATTGTCATGTAGCAGGGAGTAGATATAAAAATCAGCATCTGTATTCAGGTTGAATGTATCATCGTTAAAGTTTCCTGAAAGAGTAGCTTTATCAATGTCATTATTAAAATAGAATCGTGAATGCCTGTCATCTATTACTAATTTGATTGTTTTTAATATAACCTTATCGAAGTTGGCGGTGAAAGATTTTTCGCTTTTAGAAGGTTTGAAAATATCGTCATTATGCTCACGGTTTTCAGTAGTTATAATATTCAATCCCGCTCGCACAACTTCAATTTTTTTTAGCTGTATGGTATTGGTGAATATGCTGAAAATGCTCAGCATAAGATCTATTCGCTGAGCCTTTAGCAGAGGTTTGTCCTTAATGGCTATTGGGTAGCCTTTAATTTCTACATCTTCAAGCGATAGGGTAGCATAAGGAAAATGACGAATCAAAGAGAATTGGATTTTTTGAACGGATGCAGGAGCTTGCAGGTTATTGTTTATTTCCTCAATTACCAGTGATTTTATTTTGTCTTCAAAAGCAATGCTCAACCCCCAGGCAATAAGCAGAAAGGCAAAAATTATAGAAATAGTAATCCCGGAAATACGAAGGATTTTGTTCATCATTTTGTTAAACTTACAACTTAACGTGTTATTGTTGTATTCAACCTTTGAATTTTTTAAAAAGCAATATTAGCTGTATTCTCTTAAATACTTTCTGTATAAAGCGGTTATGTCATTGAATTTATTCACCACATAATGGCAATAAAAAAGCTGCATTGCTTTTGCAATGCAGCTTTACAAAAGAACTTAACCTTCTTTTACATTTCGAATCGTTTTGCAACTTCATTCCAGTTAACCACATTCCAGAAAGCATTGCAATAATCAGGACGTCTGTTCTGATAGTGGAGGTAGTAGGCGTGTTCCCAAACATCCAGTCCTAAAAGTGGCAATCCTTTTACTTCTGCAATATCCATTAGAGGGTTGTCCTGATTGGGAGTGGAGCATACTTCTAATTTTCCTGATGAGTTTTTAATCAGCCATGCCCATCCTGAACCAAATCGGGTAGCAGCAGCTTGATTGAATTTAGTCTTAAAATCGTCAAAACTTCCAAAGGCACCGTCAATTGCTTCAGCTAATTTGCCAGAAGGTTTGCCACCTGCATTAGGGCCCATTATTGTCCAGAACATAGAGTGGTTGTAATGTCCGCCTCCGTTATTGCGCACTGCTGCAGGATATTTGGAAACATTGGCACAAATTTGTTCAATAGTTAATTTTTCGGCATCGGTGCCGGCTATGGCTGCATTCAGATTATTTACGTATGCCTGATGATGTTTGCCATGGTGAATTTCCATAGTGCGGGCATCTACATGTGGTTCTAATGCGTTGAATGCATAAGGTAATGGTGATAATTGAAATGACATGATAATTTATTTTTATTAGTTAGAAAATTTTTGTTCAAATGTAACACTTGATTGGCATCATTGTTTCATGTATTAGACTAATTGTTTCATATCTTTGCATTAGACGCAGGTAGCTTATAATTTGAGACATGATTGCAAGTGGCTGATAATGAGCAAATAAAATTTATTACTAAAATTGACTGAGTGAAAAAAAGCAGACTATATTTGCCCCTCAAATTTCAAATCAATTAATTTACAAAAAAATGAAAAAAGTTCTTGCCTTAATAATGGCTGCAGGAATGTTCAGCATGGTAGCATGCGGACCATCTGCTGAAGAAAAACAAAAAATGGAAGAAGCAACCCAAGCTGCAAAAGATTCAATCGAAGCTGCTGCACAACAAGCTGCTTCTGCTGCTGAACAAGCTGCTCAAACAGTTGATTCTACTGCTCACGCTGTAGTTGATTCTGCTGCTGCAGTAGTTGCTCATTAATGATAGAAATCCATTAGAAGAAACGTCCGTCATATTTGGCGGACTTTTTTTTTATATGCAATTTAGTTGATTAAAGAAGAGTCTGCTTCTTCAGGTTAAATCATAAACTTTTCCTGGAAATGCTTTTATGATGCCTTTCAATTCAAGCGTTAGGAGCAGGTTGGGTATTTTGGCTATTTGCAAGCCTGCATACATGCAGATGGAGTCAATATCAGACCTTGAATTTTGCCTAAGATAATCCACTAATTTTTGTTCGTCAGCATTCAGTTCTACAAATAGTGTAGCCTGAAGGGGTTTTTTATCAGTGGTTCCTTTCTTTATATCCCAGCCAAGAAAATATTCAATGTCGGCCACACTCTGAATAAGGTTTGCTTTATTATCTCTGATAAATGCATTGCACCCTTTAGAATATTCATGGTTCACATTTCCGGGCACTGCAAACACATCACGGTTATAAGAGTTGGCTATTTCGGCAGTAATGAGTGCACCACCTTTGGCAGCCGATTCAACTACTATAACGGCATCACACATGCCTGCAACAATTCGGTTTCGGCTAGGGAAATTTTCTCTGTCAGGTTTTGTCCCGCTTATAAAATCAGAAATAACGGCACCATTTTCTATCATCTTATCTGCTGTGGATTTATGTGCAGAAGGATAGAGTAAATCCAATCCATGTGCAACAACTCCTACCGTAGGAATATTGTTTTTCAGACATGCTTTGTGGGCAGCGATATCTATGCCATAGGCCAAACCACTTACAATTAGTAAATCATCATGCACTGCTAAATTTTGAATCAGTGATTCGGTAATGTTTTTACCATATTCTGTAGCATTGCGTGTCCCTACAAATGCAAGCACTTTAGAACCATTAAAATTGCAATTTCCTTTTACAAAAATCATTGCAGGCCCGTCATTGCATAATTTCAATCGTGAAGGATAATCTTTATCCGTGTAGAACAATGGTTTAATATGATTCTTTTCGATAAATTTCAATTCGCCTTCAGCTACTTCAAGTGCTTTGGTTTTTCCTTGATTTATTTTGCCGGCAATGATTTCGCCAATTCCGGGAATTTTCTTCAGGACGTCTTGTTTTTCTTTAAATACCCTTGCAGCACTGCCGCAATAACTTACCAGAGTTTTAGCCAAACCATGGCCTATACCCGTAATTTGAGTGAGTGCAAGCTGGTAGATTAATTCATCTGTGAATTTATTTTCCATACCGGCTTGTATAGTATTATCAGAATCTGTTAGGTTTGTGGCCATACAATCTTATAGCTGCAAAGAAAACATGTTTTTGAAGATTAACATTACTCTTACCTTTTTATTTATCATCCTGACGGTTAAAATGGCTGCTGCACAATCCACAACAGTAAGTGGGTTAGTAACGGATGGTAAAGAGCCAATTCCGGGCGTAACCGTATTTATTGACGATAAAAACGCCACCAGCACAGATGCTGAAGGAAAGTACAAATTGGAATTACCGCAAGGGAAGACCATCATTCATGCACGATCTCTGGGTTATGCTGAAGTTATTAAGGAATTAAATATTACAGGAAGCACCTTAAAGTTCGATATCGTACTTATACCATTAAGCACTCAATTGAGTTCGGTAGTAGTAAGTGCGGGAAAATTTGAACAAAAGTTGGAAGATGTTACCGTATCAATGAGCACTATTAAGCCCGGAGTTATAGAGAAGTTTTCTGATAATAGTATTGAAAGCGCAATTGCTAATGTCACAGGAATAAACGTAAATGACGGGCAGGCAAATATTCGTGGAGGAAGCGGATTCAGTTACGGTGCGGGAAGCAGAGTGCTGGTATTGGTTGATGATATGCCAATGATGTCAGCAGATGCCAATGACGTGAAATGGAGTTTTTTGCCAATAGAAAACATGGAGCAGATAGAAATAATAAAAGGAGCTTCATCGGCATTATACGGTTCATCGGCCATGAATGGTGTTATCAATTTCAGAACCGGATATGCAAAATCAGAACCTGTAACGCATATTACACAATATACGGGCATTTATGATTCGCCTGCACGAAAAGAAATAAAATGGTGGGGAAAAAACACTCAGATGATGACAGGGGCAAACATGTTTCATGCACAAAAACTGGGTAATTGGGACATTGTAATTGGAGGACATTATTTTCTTGATGAAGGATTCAGAAAAGGCGAAACCGAGAAAAGGGCGCGTGCTAATCTGAATCTTCGTTACAGGTTTAAAAAAATAGAAGGGTTGAGTGCAGGTGTCAATTTAAATTATATGGAAACTTTTGGCGGATTGTTTATCATTTGGAATGACGACACAACAGGCACCTATATTCCAAGCGGAGGGATGAATGATTCGACTACCACACTGAGTATTTATCATACCAAAAGATTTAATGTTGATCCATTTGTTACTTATGTCGGTAAAAATGGGTTTTCAGCAAAATGGCGTTCACGTTTTTTCCGTACAGCCAATTTTAACAATACCGACCAGCAGGCATTCGCTGATTTGCTTTACAGTGAAGTACAAGTGCAGAAACGATTTGAAGAATGGAACCTTACTGTTACCGGTGGTGGTGTAATCTCTGACGGTAGTGTTATCAGTGATTTATATGGCAGCAGAAAAACTTATAACAAGGCAATATATGCACAAATAGACAAAAAATTTTTTGACAGACTGAATATTTCGGCAGGAGGGAGATGGGAACAGTTTCGCTTTCGTTATAGCGAACCCGAATCAAAACCTGTTTTCAGAGCAGGGGCTAATCTTAGGATACACAAGGCTACCTATATGCGTGCAAGTATTGGGCAAGGCTACCGTTTTCCTTCAATAGCTGAAAAATATGTCAGAACCAGAGTAGGGTCTATTGTTATTTATCCGAATGATAGTGTACATTCTGAAACCGGATGGACTGCCGAAGCAGGTATCAGGCAGTTATTCAAATTCGGCAAAAGAGTTTCAGGATATGTGGATGCTTCTGTTTTCAGGAGCAGTTATAAAGATATGCTTGAATTTGCATTCGGACAGTATGGCGATTTATTTAATGACCCATTGTTTGGCTTAGGTTTTAAATCGGTAAATATTGGCAATACCCGCATTGACGGAATGGAATATGAATTGGGGTTGCAGATATCAGTATTAAACAATTTGAATGTTAATTTTGGAGGAGGATATACCTATATCGATCCTCGTATGTCAGACTTTGACTCACTTAAAGCGGCAACAGGAACGGTGTCTTTTAATTTTTTAAAATACAGATACCGTAATATGTTTAAAGGATTTGCAAGTGTAGATTATGGTAGAATTTCTGTTTCATTAAATTGTCGCTATAATAGTTTTATGGAAAACATTGATAAGGTATTCAATGAACTGATACCGGGTATTAAGGATTATCGTTCGGAGCACCAAAAGGGCGATTGGGTTTACGATGCGAACCTGAGTTACAAGGTTCGTAATTACCTTACTGTTTCGGTGATTTCCAGAAATTTATTTAATCATGAATACATGGGAATTCCGTCACAGGTTGAAGCTCCGCGTATGTGGTTGTTGCAGATTGGTGTAGTATTGTAAACTGATTTATTTAGCTCTTGTTTTTGGAAGAGGTTTGTTAGAGATGAATGAGATTAAATTTTCTTGTACATTCATCTTTAACTCGAGATCAATTTGTATAATTTCCTCTGTAAAATTCTTTCAAGGTATTTCTGATTAATTTGTATGTAATTTGTTTTAGAGTTCCGAAGGAAAGGTATTAAAAAAATAAAGCCTGCAATTTCTGCAGGCCTTATTATTAAAGAATTGAGATTGATTATTCAACTACAATTCGAACCTGATAGTTTCCTGATCTAGATTGAATAGTCAAAAGATAAGCACCTTTAGATACTTTACTCAAATCGAGTTGTTGAGTATTCATACCTGTTATATCGTTGTAAGATTGTGACATTACAACTCTTCCACTCAGGTCAAGCAAGGTGATTTGAGAAGCACCTTTTACAGAAGTGTATTCAATATTCAACATTCCAGCTGTTGGGTTAGGATACACATGTGGTTGATTGGATGCAACCTCACTTTCTCTGCAATTGATAACAGCGTTATAGGTTTGTGTTGCAACACCGCATGCATTGCTGGCACTAATCATCACCACACCATTGCTGCTTCCCCAGTCGAGATTGATGTAGTTTGAGTTGCCACCACCTGAAACATAAGTTGTAGTTGATGGGTATGTCCATGATAAAGTGTATCCTCCGGAAACGTTGCTGATATCAGCATTAAATTCGATACCTGCTTCATTGGCGCACCATGATGATGGGTTTGCCGAGATTCCTGCCGGAGTATTAGGAGCACCTTTAACCGTAATACAACGTGTAGCACTTGTACCACAAACATTAGTGGCGCTTACACATACCTGACCGGTAGTGAAATTGCTGAAGTTAACATTAATACTGTTGGTGCCGGCACCACTCACAATACTTGCACCTGAAGGAACGGTCCAGTTGTAAGAGATTATATCAGGGTCGTTAGGCGTTGAATAGTTCACATTAAGGGCAGTGCACAAGCCATTCGTAATGCCGCTTAAGCTATTTGGACGAGAAGGAATACTTGGTACAATAGTTTTGCACTTAAGAGCTGTAGTTACTCCGCAAATACTGGTAGCACTCACACAGATGTTGCCAACGCTATTGTAACTTGAGTTAAAATCAACAGTTACACTATTGGTACCCTGTCCGCTGATGACTGTAGCATTAGCCGGAAGGGTCCAGTTGTAAGAAGCAATGCCTGTGCCCGGAGCTACGGAATAATTTTGCTGAGAATTCGGGCAAGCAGTAAATGGACCTGTGATAGTTCCGAAGTTAGCACTCGATGAACCAATAGCCAAACATTTAGAAGCGGATGTATAGCAGCTGGTCTGAGCAGCAACACACAAAGTACCTCCTGACCATGATGGGCCAAAAGTTACAACAACACTGGTGCCATTACCAACTACGGTAGCATCACCTGTAATACTCCATAAGTAAGATGTCGCGCCTATGCTTGGAGTGGTAGTATAAGTTTCATTCGTATTGGCACAAGCTGTAGTTGCTCCTGAAATTGCTGCAGGTACTGAAACACTGTAACGTACTTTCTGTATTTTGCGCAAAGAGTTTCCACAACTGTTTCCTGCCTGTATTCCTATTTGGTATAAGGAAGTTGAAGGTGTACCAAATACGATTGTAGCACTTGGACTTGATGAAACATAAGGTGAAGGGTTGCCATCGAAGGTAGTTCCCGGAGGACCATCCCAAGTATATGTTGTTGCATTTGCCACGGGAGCAATACTCAAATTAGCAGTAGTTCCCGGACATGCATTTGCTGGCATACCACTGAATGGTAAGTTAACAGCTTGTGCTAATGCTCCTACTGTTACTGTAACTGTAATGCTCACACATACCGTATTGTTGCAAGTGCCTTCTGCTCTTACAAAATAAGTAGTTGTTGATGTAGGTGAAACAGTAACGGATGCGCCTGTACCAACCAAGGTTCCGCCACATGAACCGCTGTACCATTTCCAGTTAGCACCATCACCAAGGCTGCCACCGTTGGCAGTAAGCGTAATGTTGCCACCGTTACATATTTCGTCATTTGGTCTATTGCTGGTAGCTGATGAAGCTGTTGTACTTGGAGATAATACGGTCACAGTTTGTGAAGCTGTTGCACTACAATTAAAGGCATCAGTTACTGTTACGGTGTAAGTACCTGCAGTGGAAGCAGTGATTGATTGTGTTGTTGCACCTGTGCTCCACAGATAACTTGCACCTGAAGAAGCAGTAAGCATTACATTTCCGCCCTGACAGAAAGTAGTGCTTCCTGACGGAGTGATACTTGCCGTACAGGATCCGCTGCAATTGTTTACGGTTATATTTTGTGATGCTTCTGCTGAGCAACCATTTCCATCGGTATAACTATAAGTGATTAGGAAAGTGCCAACACCTGCTGCTGCAGGATCGAAATTACCTCCACTTACTCCTGTACCGCTATAAGTTCCTCCTGATGGAGAACCACCGGTAAGTGCAAATGCAGGTAAGGTATTACATACAGTACTGAAAAAATTCAGTGTAACTGAAGGCAGTGGATTTACGGTAACGGTAGTTCCTGCTGAAGTTGCGCTGCAACCCTGAGCATTGGTTACGGTTACTGTAAATGTTCCTGAAGTTGTCACATTAATAGGTTGAGTTGTTGCACCAGTACTCCACAACCAGCTTGCGCCTGCTGAAGCATTGAGCGTAACACTTCCTCCCTGACAGAAGGTAGTGCTGCCACTTGGTGTTATAGATGCTGAAGGCAATGGATTTACGGTAACGGTAGTTCCTGCTGAAGTTGCGCTGCAACCCTGAGCATTGGTAACAGTTACTGTAAATGTTCCTGAAGTAGATGCCACAATTGCTTGAGTTGTTGCACCGTTGCTCCACAACCAACTTGCACCTGCCGAAGCATTGAGTGTAACACTTCCTCCCTGACAAAAAGTAGTGCTTCCACTTGGTGTAATGCTTGCTACCGGAGGAGCCACAGCATTAGTCGTTATTGCATTGGATGGGTGACTGCAGCCATCCCAGTCAGTAGCATTTACAGAATAGGTGCCGCTGCCGTTTACTGTAATAGAAGGAGTGGTTTCGCTATTATTCCATAGGAAAGATGCATATTCATTGGGTTCATCCGTGTTAAGAGTAACGCTGCCTGGGATACAGAATGTGGTTGCTCCTCCTGCTGTGATAACAGCCGGTGCAGGATTACAAGGTACAGTGAAATTATCAATGGTATAAGAGTTGTAGCTTCCGCCTACCGCATATATCCGCAGATAATAATCGCCTGCAGCAAGTGAAGGGAAATTCAGATTAACTGTACCTCCATATATATAGGTGGTAAATAACGGAGTTTGTGCACTGTTATAAAAGTAAAAATAAACTAAATTACTATTTGCCAAGGTTATATCCATGCTGCAACTTCCTGCTGAATACATAGTCACTTTATAATAGTCATCTGTATTATAGGTGCCTAAGTTTTCGCGATAAGATATATGACCGGTACGTGTTGGTCTGTTATTAAGGCGATAAGCAGTTGCAAATGTATTATTAGGCTCTACGTCATTGGCGTAAGGAGGCAATATAAGCGTGTTTTTTACCTGATAGCTGTTATATTGGGTGGCATAAATACGAACATAATAAGTGCCTGCAGCTAACCCGTTAGTTGTGAAATTGCTGCTGCCACCATATAGGTAATGGCTTCCATTTAAATTGGTAGTTCCATCACTGTCATAGAGATAATAGTAAACAAGATTACCGTTCACAGTTGAAATGGAAATGTTTAAATCTCCATCCTGAGAGGTAACAATCTTATACCAGTCATCGTTATCACTACTTCCACCATTGTATCTATAGCCTATTTGTCCTACTGTACTGTCATTAACATTTAAGGTTAAAGCTTGTGAGAAAGTTCCGTTCGGTTCACTGTCATTAGTGTATGAAGGTAATATAAGCGTGTTTCTTAAACGGTAACTGTTATTTTGGGTGGCATAAATACGAACATAATAAGTGCCTGCAGCTAACCCGTTAGTTGTGAAGTTGTCGGTACCTCCATATAGGTAATGGGATCCATTTAAATTGGTAGTTCCATCACTGTCATAGAGATAATAGTAAACAATATTACTGTTCGCAGTTGAAATGGAAATATTTAAATCTCCATCCTGAGAGGTAACAATCTTATACCAGTCATCGTTATCACTGCTTCCACCATTGTATCTATAGCCTATATGTCCTTCTGTACTGTCATTAACATTTAGATTCAGTGCTTGTGCATATAGTCCATTCGGTTCGGTGTCGTTGGTGTAAGTAGGTACTGTTAATGTTGCTGAAACAGTGTAGGAATTACTATTATTTGACGAATTAACTCGGACATAATAGGACCCAGCGGCTAATCCGTTAGTTGTGAAATTGCTGCTGCCACCATATAGGTAATGGCTTCCATTTAAGTTGGTAGTTCCATCACTGTCATACAGGTAATAATATACTAAATTCCCGTTGGATGTTGATATATTAATAGTAATATCCCCATCAGCAGTAGTCGTTAGAGCATAATAATCATCTGCGTCAGTTGCTAAATCAACTGTTCCGGATTGTGAAGGACCATTGGGTACTAAAACGTCAGTTGTAGTACCGGGCGAATTATTAGCCGGCTCGTTATCGGCCATTGCATTTCCCAAAAATGAGAGATAAATGAATGCGAGCATGAGAAGTCGCATAGGCCACCTGCCTATAGGCGTGGGCACGTTGGTTTGTTTGATTTGTAACATAATGTAATGATTTTAGAACGGTTTATAATGCAAATGTCCTTGTTGAATAGTAATTGCGAAATACTCAATATGTATTACCGAGTATTATTTTATCAGTTATTTGAAGAAAAAAACTGAATTGATACATCAAATTGAGTATTGACTTCAGAAAATTCTTTAAAAGAACATAAAACAAGAGCCGTACATTATATTTGCATAGATGTTCGATTACCGAAAAAATATATTTCACTTGTCAACATGTTTTATATTATTTATTGGCATGTTGACTCCTGTTTTTGTGCAGGGTCAGACGCAGCGTATAGCAAAACTTCAGAAGGAATTAGTTTCAGCAAATGATGCACAACAAAAGGTGTCTGTATTAATTGCTCTGTTTAACGAGTCCCGATCTATGTCTCTCGAAAATTTGTTAAGCTATATAGAGATGGCAGAGAAACTTACAAAACCAAATACTCCCGAATATTTTGTCACTAAGGTTAATTTAGGATTGTACTTACTTAGGAGTGGAAAAGGGGCAGAGGCTATTTTGGAATTAAACAAACTATTAGAAGAATTACCAACGGATGATTCGCAGTTTTTTAATGTATATATGCAAGCCTTGCATGCAAGAGGAGTTGCCTATGTACGCAACAACAAAGTAAAAGATGCAATACAGGATGGATTTACTATTTTGAAAAATGCAGATGTAGAAAATTCTGATATTTGGAGAGCACGCTCCTATCTGTTGCTTGGGTATTCAAATATGGAGCTGTTGAAGTATAATGTTGCAATAGAATATTTAAATAAATGCCTTGTGCTTACTACAAATGATTCTGTTATTGCTGCAAATATTTATGCTTACTCAAATATTGCTTCATGTTATAATAACATCGGAAAAATGGATTCTGCATTCAAGTACATTGAACAGGCGATAAAATATGGACATCAATTCGAAAACCTATCATCGTTATCCAATGCGCTCAATATAAGAGCCGATATGTATATTAATCTGCACAAGACTGAACTTGCAACCAAAGATCTTGAAGAAGCACTTGAGTATCGTAAACAGGCAGGTGATTTTATTTTTGCTGTATCAGATATGGCTCAGCTATCGCAGTTTTATGCATCCATTGGTCAAACAGCGAAAGGGATAAATCTGGCAAAGGCCGGAATTGAAATGACACACAATAAAAAAATGCTGGCTAAACAAATTTATCTGATGGATGCACTTGCCGAAAATTACAGAGTTGCCGGACTGAAGAATGAATACGAGCAAGTTTTGGTTAATATTATTTCTCTGAAAGATTCTTTATATCAGATTAATTCGGCAAGTGACATAGCCGCAATAGAAAGCAAATATCAACTGCAAAAGAAGGAGAATATTATTATCAGGCAGGAGAGTCAGTTAGCAAAAAGCCGTTATACGACTTATAGCATTGTAGCATTGCTAACCTTCATTTTTATTGTGTTCGGATTAATGTACCGTAATACACAATTGGTTCGACAGAGAAAGATTGAACGGCAACTGATAGAGCAACAACTTATGGCTGAACAAAATCTAAACAGGGCCATGGAAGTAGAGCGCAAACGAATAGCTGCTGATTTACATGATAAATTAGGTGCTTATGCTGCAGCTATTACTAATCAGGTGAAGTTGCTTAAAGATAAATCGGTTTTAAATTCATTCGATTCCGATAACATTGAAGAAAGCGCAAACAGCATGGTGTCACAATTAAGTGATACGATTTGGGTTTTGAAAAATAATGAGCTCACACTTACAGGGCTTTTTGACCGTCTGAAACTTTGGATGCAGAAATTAATGAAGAGTTACCCTGACATCAGTTATTATTTTAATGAGAATATTGAGAAGGAGTATTACCTTACTCCGGTAAATGCTTTACATCTATTTTACATTCTTACGGAATGTGTTAACAATGCACTAAAACATAGTGAATGCACACAGCTCGAAGTATCATTTAATAGTTCGGATATGGTTGAAATAACCGTTAGTGACAATGGCAAAGGAATAATTTCAGAGCCTGTAAAAGGCAACGGAATAGAGCATATAAAGCAACGGGCATCTGAGATAAAGTGGGGAGTAAATTGGAAAAACATTCAACCTCATGGCACTGAAATAATTCTGAGGAATACTACAAATGAAGTATATGAAGTGTGAATTTATAATTCCAATTTAGCAAACTTAAATAAGATGAAATGAAAATCGCACTAGTTGACGATAATCTTGTTAATCAAAACAGCTTCAGGCAGAAGATAGCTCCATACTCTGATTTGGAACTGATTTTTGTATCGGACAGCGGTGACTTGTTTTTAGAACACATGAAAGGCCTCCCTGTAAACAACTGGCCCGAAGTAGTTTTTATGGACATTCAGATGCCGGGACTCAATGGCGTTGAAACAATAAAAATTGCAAAAGCTCTCTATCCTAAAATATTTTTTATCGTACTCACAGTTTTTGAAGATAACGAAACCATTTTTGAAGCTATACAATCAGGTGCTTCGGGTTATTTGCTCAAACAGGATAATTACCATACCATGAAAGAAGCTATTGATGAGGTGGTGGAATATGGTGGAGCACCTATGAGTCCGGCTATTGCCCGTAAAGCACTAAGGCTGCTCACACAAAAAGAAGAGCGGAGTGAGAAAGGCAAGAAGGATATGCTCGAAACCTTACTTTCCGATCGCGAAAGGGAGGTGCTCACACACCTGATTAGTGGTTATGATGCCAAACGTATTGCCGAAATGACCAACATAAGCACTTTAACTGTGCGAAAACATATTGCAAATATTTACAATAAGCTGCATGTAAATTCTAAAGCACAAGTAATTTCCATGGCTCATAAAAATAAATGGTTTAATATTTTCTGAGTTGAATCTTATTCCTGTTCAGCAACCACTTCAGAAACTTCGGGTACTAAACGTTTCAAAAGATTTTCTATTCCGGCTTTAAGGGTAAGTGTGGAAGACGGACATCCGCTACATGAGCCTTTCAGTATCACAGTAACTATTCCATCATGAAAGGATTTAAAATCTATGGCACCTCCATCTCTGGCCACAGCAGGACGTACATATTCATCCAGCATAGATTTAATCTTATCTACAACACCCTGTTCTCCTTCAGTATCAATAGTAGATATGTTTTTAACTTCCCGTTTCACGGCTTGCGTCCTTTCGCCAGTTGTTTGTTCAGTTTTTTGTATTACAGGCAGCTTACGGAATATTTTTTCACCTGAGTTCAGGAATACAATAATAAATTCCCGAAGTATGTTAGTGATGTCGTACCAATCCATGTCCGATTCTTTGGTAACAGTTATAAAATTGGCACTGATGAAAACAGCTTTTATTCCGGAAAAATCAAAAAGCTGGAACGCCAACGGACAATCAACGGCTTCAGCCTGCGATTTATATTCTGCAACACCTTCGGCCAGCAACAGACTGTCAGTGACAAATTTTAAACTATTTGGGTTGGGTGTTAATTCTGCATATACCTGATGGTTATGTGCTGTGCTCATGAACTGTTACTTTTGTGGAATGTTAAAATGCTTTGCGAAAATAAACAATAGCATGGCTGTTTAGTTTTTAAATAGAATAATTATGTCCGTTAAAACCGATTTTCTTGTAATAGGCTCAGGCATTGCCGGCCTTAGTTTTGCCTTGAAGGCTGCCCAACACGGTAAGGTTACCATTATCACCAAGAGCAATGAAGATGAGTCAAACACCAAATATGCTCAGGGAGGTATTGCTGCTGTTTTGCCCGATTCGTCAGGCGACTCACGTGAAAAACATATTCAGGATACCTTGATTTGCGGAGCCGGTTTATGTAATGAGAAGGTGGTACGCATAGTGGTAAATGAGAGCGAAGCGCGCATTGCCGAATTGGTAAAATGGGGAGCCGAGTTTGATAAAGACAAAACCGGCCATTACGACCTTGCACGCGAAGGGGGACATTCTGAACACAGAGTGCTCCACCATAAAGATATTACCGGGTTAGAGATTGAACGAAAACTTCTTCAGCAAATACATAATCATCCAAATATAACCATCCACACGCATTTGTTTGCAGTGGATATTATTACACAGCATCACCTGGGAGCAATAGTTAAAAGAAGCACTCCGGGAATTACCTGCTATGGTGCTTATGTGTTGGACACACGTACAGGAAAGATAAATACCATGCTTGCCAAAATTATAGTGATGGCTACAGGCGGTGCAGGGCATGTTTATAAAACTACAACCAATCCTGTTATAGCTACCGGTGACGGTATTGCGATGGCTTATCGTGCCATGGCCAAAGTAAATGGAATGGAATTTATTCAGTTTCACCCTACGGCATTATATAAACCGGGTGAAAATCCTTCGTTTCTTATATCGGAAGCAGTGCGTGGTTTTGGTGCAGTACTTAGAACTACTGATGACAAAGAGTTTATGCAAAACTATGACGAAAGAGGATCTCTTGCACCAAGGGATATTGTAGCAAGAGCCATTGACAGCGAAATGAAAAAACGCGGTGATGATTTTGTGTGGCTCGATTGCCGTCATCTCAATATTGAAAAATTCAAAGAACATTTTCTTACCATCTATGCTAAGTGTTTGTCAATAGGAATTGATATTGCGAAGGAATGTATTCCGGTTGCCCCGGCACAACATTATTTGTGTGGCGGTATTCAGGTTGACGAAAATGCCTGTTCATCTATCAGAAATTTGTATGCTGTTGGCGAATGTTCATCAACCGGTTTGCATGGAGCAAATAGGTTAGCATCAAACTCACTGCTTGAAGCAGTGGTATTTTCTCATCGTGCATATTTACATGCTTCGTCCATGGTTACCGAAATTTCGTATCGTGAGGATATTCCTGACTGGAGTACGGTAACATCAAGACAATCTGCTGAGTTGGTGCTTATAACACAAAGCCGCAAAGAGCTTCAGGAAATTATGAGTAGTTATGTTGGAATTTTCAGAAGTGATATGAGATTGAAACGTGCTTTGGAACGTTTGCGACTGCTTTATCTTGAAACGGAAGAATTGTATGAGCAATGGGAGCTTTCTCCTAAGCTTTGCGAATTGCGCAACCTGATAAATGTAGCCTATCTGATAGTGAAAGCGGCTACTGCAAGAACTGAAAACTGTGGATTGCATTACAATGTAGATAATTGATGCAGCTAACAGAAGAATTCGGGTTTGACATATTCAGAGATGATTTCTGTTTTGAAACAACAGCTCTGGAAATTTTCCGCCTTCAGTATGAAAATAATGAAGTGTACAGACGGTATGTGCAGCTGCTTGGTGTACAGCCTGAAAACATAACACAACTTTATCAGATACCATTTCTTCCGGTGAGATTTTTTAAATCACATAAAGTTGTTACAGGAAATCGTACTCCTGAAATTATTTTCACCAGCAGTGGTACCACAGGGCAGATTACGTCCAAACATTATGTGAGTAATCTTGCATTATATCGTGAATCGTTGACCAAAGGTTTTGAATTATTTTATGGCAAACCTGAAGAGTGGTGCATACTTGCCTTGCTACCGTCTTACCTCGAAAGAGAAGGTTCTTCACTGGTTTATATGTGTGAACAGTTGATTGAAAAGTCAAACCATGTGCATAGTGGTTTTTACCTGCATGATTATAAAAAACTCACATCGGTGCTTAAATCGTTGGAACAACAAAAACAGAAAACATTGTTGATAGGTGTATCGTATGCATTGCTCGATTTAGCTGAACAGTATCCTCAGCAATTACAATATACCACCATCATGGAAACTGGCGGAATGAAAGGCAAACGCAAGGAAATGACTAAGGAAGCGCTACATGAACAATTAAAAAAATCCTTTCAGAAGGAAGTTATACATTCGGAATATGGAATGACAGAAATGCTTTCACAAGCCTATAGCGATGGCAATGGAATTTATCATTGTCCACCTTGGCTAAAGCTGATGGTGCGTGATAGTTATGATCCTTTATCGCCTGCAGAAGGTAAACGTGCCGGAGGTGTTAATGTGATTGATTTGGCAAACAGGTACAGTTGTAGTTTTGTTGCTACACAGGATTTGGGGAAATTAAATGCTGACGGCACTTTTGAAATTGCCGGGCGCCTGAATGATGCCGAGTTAAGAGGTTGCAATCTTATGATAGAATAATTTTACTTTTGCATCATGGGAACAATTGTAAATCTTGATTTCATCACCGGTTTCAGTAAAGGAAATATGGAAAGAGTACGCAAGTATGTTCAGATGTTTTTAGAGGCATCTGCCGAAGGAATGCCTGCTATTGAGCAATCTTTTGCTGCTCAAGACTGGAAAAGGTTAAAGACAGCAGCACATACCCTAAAATCTATTTCAGGTTATATGGGCATGACGGATACTCAGAATCTTTTAAAGCAAATGGAAGAGAATGCCGCAATGGAACAAGATCTTGAGAATATGCCGGAAGATATTACCAAATTGCAGCAACACCTCCGTCAGGCAGAGGAGGAGTTGAATAATTTTTTAGCTCAAAATTAATTCGTACACTTGTAAATAAATTCTAAGGCTGATATGTCAAAAAACACAATGATATTTATTGTTGACGATGACCCAATGCAACTCAGTATGCTCAAAGATCATCTTTCTGCTATGGCCAATTTTGATATAAACACATTTTCTACCGGAGAAGAATGTTTAGCTCAGATAGGTAAGGCTCCTGATATTGTATTTTTGGATTACAATCTTAACAGTAAAAATAGCAACGCCATGGATGGGCTTGATGTTTTACAGGAGATAAAGAGCAAAAGCCCCTCATCTGAGGTGATTATGCTTTCCGGTCAGGATAAAATTGAAGTGGCTGTTGACACGATGAAATATGGTGCTTATGATTATATTGTAAAGGGTGAAAGTGCGTTTTACCGGGCAGAGAAGGCTATCTTTAATTTATATCGCCTGACTAAGCTGAAACGTAATGCCGGAATGTACCGCACACTTACAATAGCATTTGGTGCAGCATTGTTGGTTATGATTATTTTGGTGATATATCTTAAATCTAAAGGCTTGATATCCGATAGGGCAGGTTGGATGTGATAACGGTACTAATGAAATCTAAACTGAAAGTGGTTTCTCATAATTTAAAGGCAACAAGTATTTTTATTATTTCAATACTTCTATTGGCGGCATGCCGGAAAGAGGAAAAATTTCCAATTGAACCGGTGCTTACAAATATCACAATACAACAGTACGATAGAAATAGCTTTAACATAATCACAGGATATACAGATGGTGATGGTGATCTTGGACTTTCTGATGCCGATACCTTACCACCTTTTGATAAGAACAGCAAATATTATCACAATTATTTTTGCACTTTTTCGCAATTAACCAATGGCAACTGGCAAGAAATAAATTTTGCAGTTCCTTATTACTATCGATTGCCACTACTAACACCCGTTCAACGGAATAAGAATATCAAGGGAAATATTACTGTAGATATTAAGAATTTTATGAGTCCAATATCTAATGGTGTGGCCGATACTTTTCGTGCGGAGGTTTATATAGCCGACAGAGCATTGCATGAAAGTAATACTGTCATTTCTTCGCCATTTGTGATAGTACAATAATTTGAAGATTATTTGATAAATTATTAATGAAAAAAATAATTTATCAGATTAAAATTAGAATAGATATAATGAAAAAACTGCTGATTGTTATTGGGGTGTTATGTACTCATAATACAAGAGCTCAGCAGCAAGGACCATTAACCGACCATTTAAGTAACACTAAGTCGGATACTGCACGATTGCGAATTCTGAACGCGCTTACCGAAAACACGGATGATTTTAATGTTTGGCCTAAGTATGCACAACAGGCCTATCAGCTTGCAATTAAAGTAGCAAATAGTGCTGATTCAGCAGAACGAAATGTGGGAAATGAGGGGTTGGCAGCAGCATTAAATAATCTGGGATTGTATAACAATCTGATAGGTAACAGGACAGAAGCGCATGAAATGTTTATGCGAAGTTTGAAAATAAGAGAGCATTTAGGAAATGCTTTTGCGCTATCGGAGTCCTATCACAATTTGGCATCATTGTATTTTGACCTTGAAGAATATGATTTGGCAGAGACCTATTTCAGGAAAAGTGCTGATATCTCTGAAAAATTGAATGATAGTATAAACCTTGCCATAAGCAAAAATTATTTGGGGATGATTGCCCTCAGAAAAAATGAGACTGAGAAAGCTAAGTATTTTTTTAAGCAGAGTTGGAAAATTTTTGAAACAACGGGTGACAGTGCGAGTCGAATGAAAACACTGGTTAATATGGGAGCTATTTTATATCAGGAGAACAAATTGGACTCAGCTCTTATGCTCTTTAATGAAGCTAATAAATCCGAAATAGCCGAAAAAGATCCGATAAAAAGTATTATTCTTAATAATATCGGGAGACTGTATTTAAAAGAGGGGAGGGTCGATGTTGCAATGGGATATGCAAAAAAGGCATTAACATTTGCCAAAGAAGAAACTTTTCCTACAGAGATTGCTTCCGCGGAGTATTTGTTATCTCAAATTTATTTTCAAAAAAACAACTATGCCGAAGCTTATCGGCATTTGTTGCAGTATGACAGTTTAAAGGAAGTCCTGTCGAACGATAATGTACAACGAGTAATTGTTGCGGAAAAGGTAAAAAACGACTATGAAAGGAAAATAACAGAAGAAAAACTTGAGCAACAAAAACAAAAGGAGATTTCAGAGCAGGAAATTAATAAGCAGCATATAATTATTGAAGCATTTGTTGCAGTTGCAATATTACTTGCCTTGCTGATTATTGCTTTAGTACGAAATAACAGGCAACAACGAAAAAGTAGAAAGGAGTTACAAAATGCCTACTCTGAGCTAAAGCGAACTCAACAGCAATTGGTACTTCAGGAGAAGAATGCTTCGCTTGCACAGTTCACTGCAGGCATTGCACACGAACTTAAAAATCCGTTGAATTTTGTAACAAACTTTTCAGTGTTATCAGAGGAGCTGATACGAGAGTTGGACGAAACAAAAGATGAAAACGAAGGAAATGAGATGCGACAACTGCTGAAGAATAATCTGGGAATAATCCGAAATCATACCGATAGAGCAAATAAAATCCTTGGTAAGATGATGCAACTCGGCAGGAGTGAAAATCTGACCAGGCAACCTACAAATATTAATCAAGTTTGTGAAGATGCTATTGAAATGGCATACACCAACATGGTTTCATCTTATCCCGGCTTTCAGTGTACCATTGATAAAAACTTCGGCAACGGGATTGGCGAAGTAATGGCTATAACGCAGGAAATTTCTATGGTGTTGCTAAATCTATTTAATAATGCTTTTTATGCAACACGAATGAAGTCATTGAATGCAATAGATTACAGACCCACGCTCAGCTTACGTACACATGTGAAGGCTGTAGTAGGTATAGGTCATAAGATTGTTGAAATTATAATCACGGATAATGGCGTAGGCATTCCTGCTGACATCAGCAATAAAGTGTTTCAACCTTTCTTTACCACCAAACCCGGAAATGAAGGCTCTGGTTTGGGGTTAAGTTTATCAGCAGATATTATAAAAGCTCATGGAGGTGAACTGACATTCACCAGTGTCGAAAACGAATTTACTGAATTTGTTATTCAGCTTCCTGTAACTGTTTAAATAACCACGTTTACAATACGTCCGGGTACGACAATAACTTTTTTGGGGTTGCTGCCGTTAGTCCATTTCTGCATTTCTTCCGCTGCCAACACACGTTTTTCAATTTCTTCTTTCGAAATCTGAAGTGGAAGATTGATTTTGAAACGCGTTTTTCCGTTTACCGACACTGGATATTCAAAATCTTCCTCTACCAGATAAGCATCATTGTATTGCGGAAACTGCGCTTTGGAAACGGAAGTGTTGTGCCCACATAGTTTCCATAACTCTTCGGCAATGTGAGGTGCATAAGGTGAAAGTATGATTGCCAAAGGTTCAAGAATTGCACGTTTGTTGCATTTTAAGTCGGTAAGTTCATTCACGCAAATCATAAATGAGCTGACAGATGTGTTAAAGGAAAATTTCTCGATGTCGTCCTGAACTTTTTTAATGGTTTTATGTAGCGTTTTCCACTCTGCCTTGGAAGGTTCATCTTCCGAAATATTGAAGGACTCATTGCTATGATAGAGTTTCCAAAGTTTTCTGATAAATCCGGATACGCCTGCAATGCCATTGGTGTTCCAGGGTTTGCTTTGCTCCAATGGACCTAAAAACATTTCATACATACGAAGGCAATCCGCTCCATATTTTTCTACTATATCATCAGGAGTAACTACGTTATGTTTCGACTTCGACATTTTTTCAATTTCATTCCCGCAAATAAATTTTCCGCCTTCAAGTTGGAATTCGGCAGTCTTAAAATCATCACGCCACGCTTTGAAAGCTTCTGTGTCAAGCTCGTCATTCACCACAAAGTTTACATCCACATGTACGGGAGTAGTTTCATATTGGTCTTTTAAACCATAAGAAACAAATCGGTTGGTGTTTTTTATACGATATACCAAACTGCTGCGCCCCTGTATCATCCCCTGATTAATTAGTTTTTGTGCAGGCTCATCAATTTGCAGATACCCTAAATCTTTCAAAGCTTTAGTCCAAAAGCGCACATACAGCAGGTGACCTGTTGCATGCTCGCTGCCACCAATGTAGAGGTCAACATTTTTCCAATATTTCAATGCATCAGCAGAAGCGAAAACGTTATGGTTATGTGCATCCATATATCGCAGATAGTACCAACTGCTTCCTGCCCATCCCGGCATGGTAGTGGTTTCTATCGGATAACCGGATGTATCTACACTTTGTTTTGTTTCATTCCAGAACCATTTTTCAGAGCGAGCCAAAGGAGGTTCGCCTTCTTCAGTAGGTAAAAATTTATCAACGGCAGGCAGATGCAACGGAAGTTGATTTTCGGGTATGGCATTGGCAATTCCGTTTTTATAGTACACCGGAATAGGTTCGCCCCAATAACGTTGCCTTCCGAAAACGGCATCGCGCAAGCGGTAATTGATTTTGCCTTTTCCTAATTTTCTTTTTTCTATTTCATCAATACATTTTTTGATGGCATCCTTCACCGTCAGTCCGTCAAGGAAGGAAGAGTTGATGAGTGTACCTTGTTTTTCATCCCAGGATGATTTAGAAAAATCATGTTCTACATCAGGAGTTATAACCTGTGGTTTGGGTAACTGATAAAAAGATGCAAAGCGATAATCGCGTTCGTCATGTGCAGGCACTGCCATAACTGCGCCAGTGCCGTAACCGGCAAGTACGTAATCGCCAATCCATACAGGTACCGGAGCGCCTGTAAACGGATGTATGGCATAAGAACCTGTAAAAACTCCACTTACGGTATTTACTTCCGCCTGACGTTCGCGTTCGCTGCGATTTTTTGCTTTGGCAATGTAGGCATCTACTTCAGCTTTTTTATCCTGAGTAGTAATTTTTTCTGCTAACTCATGTTCCGGTGCAAGGGTTAGAAACGAAATTCCGAATACGGTATCAGGTCGTGTAGTGAATACCTCAATTTTATCTTCAGAATTTTGAATACAGAATTCCAGAGAGGCACCTTCACTTTTTCCAATCCAGTTGCGTTGAGCTTCTTTGATAGAGTCACTCCAGTCAATGGTTTCAAGGTCGTTTAACAGCCTGTCAGCATAAGCAGTAATGCGCATGCTCCATTGTTTCATCAGTTTGCGCTCAACAGGATATCCGCCACGTTCGCTCACTCCATCTTTCACTTCGTCATTGGCAAGCACGGTACCCAATGCCGGACACCAGTTTACATACGCTTCGCCCAAATAGGCAATGCGGTAATTCATCAGCACATCCGATTGTTCATTTTCATTCAGCTCATTCCATTTTTTTGATTTGCCGTTTACAAGATGTTCGGTGTTTTCAGAATTAAATTTTTGTATCAGTTTATCAATATGTTCAGCTTTTCCTATTGCAGGATTGTACCATGCATTGAAGAGTTGAATAAAAATCCATTGTGTCCATTTATAATAGGAGGGGTCAGAGGTGCGGACTTCTCTGTCCCAGTTAAACGAAAAACCAATCTTGTCTAATTGCTCTCTGTAACGTTTTATGTTGGCATCGGTAGTGATTGCAGGATGTTGACCTGTTTGTATGGCATACTGTTCTGCAGGCAATCCAAAACTGTCATATCCCATGGGATGAAGTACGTTGAATCCATTCAGTCTTTTGTACCTCGCATAAATATCAGATGCAATATATCCTAAAGGATGACCAACATGCAACCCTGCACCTGAAGGATAAGGGAACATATCCAACACATAATATTTAGGTTTTTCCGAATTGTTTTCAGCCCGGAAAGTTTGGTTATCTGCCCAGTATTTCTGCCAGTATTTTTCTGTATCTCGAAAATTATATTCCATCGTATGAATGCTCTTTCAACGAGCGAAAATAAGGAATAACTCTGTAGAGAAAGCAGCGCTTTAACAGGAAGAAGAATTTTGCAGAAAATTTTTCACGGTTTCAAAAAACCAAACAGGATTGTCGGCATGCACCCAGTGACCTGCTGCCGGAGCGGTGGCAATGGCAGCTTTGGGAAATAGTCTTTTGATGTCATCAAAATCATCCGGCTTAATGTAAGAAGATTTTTCACCTCGAATGAAAAGTGTGGGCTTAAGAAACGGATAATCGGAGTTTATTTCTTGGCCGACAGAATCAATTTGTTCGCTCAATACACTGAGGTTAAAGCGCCATTGAAGTTTATCCCCTTGCCAATAGAGATTTTTCAATAAAAATTGCCTTGTGCCGAAATCGTCAATATAACCGGCAAGTATTTTATCGGCATCGCTTCTGGTGTTCACGGTGTCGAGATCTACTGCATGAAGAGCCTTGAGTATTTGTTGATGATGCGGAGGATAATAGTGCGGTGCAATATCAACTACAATCAGTTTATCCGTCAGTTCAGGATAGGAGAGAGCAAACTGCATTGCGGTTTTGCCACCCATGGAATGGCCTAATACCACAGCATTGTTGAGCTGATGTTCCTGCATAAAAAACTTCAGGTCAGATGCCATTAATGTGTAATTGAATTCATCGGTGTGAGGAGAGCTGCCATGGTTGCGCATGTCGAGCGCAAACACTTCGAACCCTTCTGCAGAAATTTGTTTGGCAAAAGTCTGCCAATTGTCAGCCAGCCCGAATAGCCCGTGAAGTATCAGCAATGGTTTACCGTTACCGTAATTTCTGAAATGTAACGACAGCGGCATTTTATTTCCGTATGATGGCTCCAAGATTTTTCTCGAATGCAGATTCAATTTTTTGCATAATCACATCAATCTGTTTATCGGTAAGTGTTGCTTCATCATCTCTGAGCAAAAAACTTAAGGCATAAGATTTTTTTCCGGCTTCAATTTTATCACCTTGATAAACATCAAAAATAGAAACATCGCGAAGCAGTTTCTTTTCTTGTTTTAATGCAAGATCCTTCATATCGGCATATTGCACTTTGTCGTCAAGCAGCATGGATAAGTCACGTTTTACTTCCGGAAAACGTGGTGCAGGTTTAATCCGGAGGTTGTATTGCGATGATCGTTTTAACAACATGTTGACATCAATTTCAGCATAATATACGGGATGATTGATATCGTATTGGCGAAGCATACTTTTCTTCAGTTTGCCAATGTAACCAATCGCATTTTGTCGGTTCTGAAATGTGGCAAAGGTGGAGAATGCAGGATTATCAGAAGCAACCCATTTAAGAAAATCAGAAGGTACGGGTGCTACTTGTGCAAGTGTGTCCTGTACAATAGATTTCAGGTAAAACAAATTTGCTTCGCGGTCTTGTTTGTGCCAGTCAGTTTCGTGAAGGTTTCCGGTAATGGCTAAAGCCAGTTTGTCGGATTCTTTATTTTTTCCTTCAACCTGCTGATATGTTTTTCCAAATTCAAAAAGTTTTAAGTTATGTTGTTTGCGATTGCTGTTATATTGCATGGTTCCAAGCATGGAAAATAATAAGTCGGTACGCAATATATCCAGTTCATTACTTAATGGATTCAGAATTTTAACAGGTGAAATTTCAGGAGTGTATTTCTGTGCAAGCGCTAATGAGGTAAGTGAGTTGTTGATGATTTCATAAAACCCATTCGCTGTGAGATAATGTGAAATTTTCTTTTGTAATGAAGGCTTGATGTCAGCCTGATGAGTGGAAATAGCCATTCCGAATTTTTCATTTACCGGAATATGATGATATCCGTAAGTGCGCAGAATTTCTTCAACTACATCAGCCTGTCGTGTAACATCTGTTTTATAGGTGGGTACAGAGATTAAAATTTTCGAATCACTTTTATCCAAAATGGTCATGCCGCAATATTGCAGAATGCCATCAATAGTGGTATTGGTAATTTCCAACCCCGACAATTTTCTCACCGCATCATAATTGATTTCGGTTTGCACAGGTTCTATAGGCTTAGGATAAATATCAATAATGTCGGACACTACATTACCTCCTGCAATTTCCTGAATCAACTGAACAGCTCTTTTTAATGCAAATACGGTACATGCAGGATCGGTGCCTCGTTCAAAGCGAAAAGATGATTCTGTTTTGAGTGCATGTAGTTTGGCTCCTTTGCGTATAACGGTTGGATTGAAATAAGCACTTTCGAGAAAAATATCTGTGGTGGCATTGCTAACACCTGATTGAATTCCTCCGAAAACTCCGGCAATGCACATGGGGTCATATTCATTGCAAATCATAAGCTCTTCACCTGTGAGTTTTCTTTCAATGCCATCCAGAGTTACAAAAGTAGTTTCCTTGTTGAGCCTTTTCACCACAATTTTCCCTCTCACTTTCATGGCATCAAAGGCATGTAGTGGTTGTCCTGTTTCAAACATTACGTAATTGGTTACGTCAACAATGTTGTTAACCGGTTTTACTCCTATGCTTAACAAAGCGTTTTTTATCCATGCAGGAGAGTCTTGCACTTTTAGTCCGCTGATGCTTACCCCACAATAGCGAGGACAGTCGTTGGAATTTTCAACAGTAACGGTTACCGGATTTTTGCGATTGGCAACTTGCATTTCTGAAACGGGCGGCATCACTACCTGAACCGGAGAATGAAAAAAATCTTTTTCAAAAGCAGCGCGTGTATTGATTACCGCAGCAAGGTCGCGTGCCACACCGAGATGCGATGCAGCATCCACACGGTTTGGAGTAAGCCCTATTTCAAAAATCACATCTTCTTCAACCTTGAAATATTCAGCAGCAGGTGTTCCGGCAATGGCAGCAGCATCCAGAACCATGATTCCGTCATGCGATGCACCGAGTCCTACTTCATCTTCAGAACAAATCATTCCTTCAGAAACTTGTCCTCTTATTTTTGAATTCTTGATATCAAAGGGTTCGCCAAAGGTGGGGTAAAGTCTTGCACCTTCTGTTGCCACCAGCACTTTCTGTCCTTTGGCTACATTGGTAGCTCCGCAAACAATTTGCAGTGATTGACTTTTCCCTACATTCACTTTTGTGATGCTGAGTCTGTCGGCATCAGGATGTTTTTCTTTCTCCAGTACTTCGCCAACTACTAATCCGCGCAATCCGCCTTTTACTGATTCTATCTCTTCAAAAGCTTCTACTTCGAGCCCGCAACCGGTAAGCAATTGCTCCATTTGGTCGGGAGTGAGGCTGAGGTTAATATATTTTTTCAGCCAGTTATAAGAAATTTTCATCTATACGTCTCTGTTATTGAAACGCAAAAATAAGGAATTAGGCCTTGCCGAAACAGAAAGTAAAAAGCATGTTATAAGTCGCTGCCAAAGCTGCTGTTATTTTTCTGCTGACGACTTTGCTCGTATTTGCTACAATCGGTTTCAATACTCACAGGATGCTCCGGTTTTTCAAAATCACCCTGAAAAATATTGAGGTCTTTGTCGGCATAAAGTTTTTTCATGTAAATAGCCCAGATTGGTAAAGCTGTGTTGGCACCTTGTCCGAGATAGGTAGTTCTGAAATGTACGGAACGATCTTCGCAACCTGTCCACACGCCAGTAACCAGATTGGGTGTGATGCCCATAAACCAACCGTCACTTTGATTTTGTGTGGTTCCTGTTTTACCGGCAATAGGATTGTTTAATCCATAACGGAATCTTAATCGAGCTCCTGTACCTGATTCAACAACGCCTTGCATTAATTTAATCATCAGGTAAGCTGTTTCTTCGCTGATGGCTTCAACTTTGCGTGGAACAAATTCCTGCAGCACCATGCCGTTTTTATCTTCTATTCTAGTAATGTAAATGGGTTCGGTGCGCACACCTTTATTGGCAAAGGTGCTGTAAGCGCCACACATTTCATACAATGAAACATCAGGAGTTCCTAAACATATTGAAGGCACTTCGTCAATAGGGGATGTTATTCCCATTTTACGTGCAATTTCAATCATCGCTTTAGGGCCAAATTCTTTCATCAGATATGCTGATACAACATTCACTGATTCGGCCAATGCTTCTTTCAGTGTGAGCATTCCTCCATATTTGCCATCGCTGTTGGTAGGGCTCCAGTCAGGTTGACCCGGAATAGGAATGGTTACACGCACATTGGGAACCTTAAAGCAGGGCGAGTATCCTTCCTGCATTGCTAATGTATAGAGGAATGGTTTAAAGGTAGAACCTACTTGTCTGCGACCTGCTTTAACGTGATCATATTTAAAATAGCGATAATTGTTTCCACCTACCCATGCACGTACAAATCCTGTTTGCGGCTCCATACTCATTACTCCCGATTGAAGAAAACGTTTATAATATTTCAGCGAGTCGAGTGGGCTCATCACCGTATCAATATCTCCTTGCCATGAAAATACTGTCATAGGAATTTTGGTGTTGAAGTTTTCTTTTATCTCTGACTCGGAAAGTCCGTCAGCTTTTAGGGACGCATATCTGTCGCTTCGTTTTATTCCATCTTCAATTACTTCAGGATGTTTAGCCCAAGGCTCTCGTCCTTTCCAATGTTCGTCAAAAGTTTTTTGAAGAGTTGTGAGATGCTCTTTTAATGCCTGTTCGGCATATTCCTGCATACGTGAGTCAATGGTGGTATAAATCCTAAGCCCGTCTTTATAAAGATTATAGGTGGAGCCATCTGATTTTTGATGTTCCTTACACCATTGCATTAATTCAAGCCGTAATGTCTCTCTGAAATAAGGAGCCAGTCCTTCATTATGATCTTCGGCCTTAAAGTTTAATTTAATAGGCAGTTTGCTCAGTGAGTCATAAGCACTTTTGCTGATAAATTCATATTTCGACATCTGACTCAACACCGTATTGCGTCTTGTCATTGCAGAATTCGGGTTGCGCACCGGGCTGTAACGCGAGGGTGCTTGCAACATTCCTATCAGCATTGCTGATTCTTCTGTTTTTAACTGCGAAGGAATTTTATTGAAAAATGTTTTTGCAGCTGATTTAATGCCGAAACTATTATGCCCGAATTCAACAGTATTCAGATACATAGCCATGATTTCGGGCTTGGTGTAATTACGTTCCAGCCTTACAGCTATAATCCATTCTTTAATTTTACGTATTACAAGTTTAAAACCTTTTTCATTTTCACGGGGGAAAAGGTTTTTCGCCAACTGTTGGGTAATGGTACTTCCGCCACCTGATGATTGCTGCCGCAATATGACCGTTTTAAAGAAAACCCTTGCCAGTCCTCTTATATCTACTCCGCTATGTTCGTAAAAACGTACATCTTCAGTAGCTTCTAATGCTTTTACAACATTATCGGCCAACTCCTTATAGTGAATATTCGAACGGTTTTGGATATAGTATTTCCCAAGAATAACATTGTCGCTTGAAATAACTTCTGAAGCCAGAGCACTTTTTTGATTTTCAAGATCCTCAAATGTCGGCAGTTTGCCGAATTTCTCATTGTTAACGGCAAGTACGAGCAGTATAATTGCAGTGGGAGGCAACAATGCCAGCAACCACATGATGCGGATATATAATCGGTATTTGCTTACGTCTTTTTTTGCGGTTTTCGCCATAATTTTCAGTGCCCGGAGCGGACAAAACTATAAATAGTGGTTTAATTAACGCTGATGTTTTGATTTTATTCCCGAAAAGTCATTAACAGCACATGTGGATACTTTATGGGCAACATTATTTGTTGAAACCATAAAAAAACAGTAAAAAAATCTCTGGTAGGGGGTTTATAAATAAACTGTTTTTCCGGATTAAGATACTTTGTTTTTAATGTTATTGAGAGCTGTCGTCCTTGTTTCTTTAATTTATGAACACCTCTGTAACTGACCTCTTCTTGCTTGCCTCTTTTCATTAATTTTGCAAACTTCTAAGTTTATAACATTAATGCAATGAGTGACGATAAGAAAATCATTTTTTCAATGGTGGGTGTCAGCAAAACCGTGCCACCTCAACGACAGATTCTGAAAGACATTTATCTTTCTTTTTACTATGGCGCCAAGATTGGAATTCTTGGTTTGAATGGTGCAGGTAAATCAACTTTGATGAAAATTATTGCCGGCATTGATAAATCTTTTACCGGTGAAGTGGTTTTTGCTCCCGGCTACACTGTAGGATATCTGGAGCAGGAACCTAAGTTAGATGAGACCAAGACAGCTAAAGAGATAGTGATGGAAGGCGTTCAACCTATTGTGGATTTGCTGAAAGAATATGACGAGGTAAACAACAAAATGGGCGAAGAGGAGTATTACAGCGATGCCGATAAGATGGATAAGCTGCTCAACAGGCAGGCTGCACTTCAGGAAAAAATTGATGCAACAGATGCATGGAGCCTCGATAATAAGATTGAAGTGGCCATGGATGCATTGCGTTGCCCTGAGGGCGATACACCCGTGAATATTCTTTCAGGAGG
This sequence comes from Bacteroidota bacterium, assembly GCA_018268195.1. Lineage (GTDB taxonomy): Bacteria > Bacteroidota > Bacteroidia > AKYH767-A > OLB10 > OLB10. The sequence goes on from JAFDWZ010000028.1 coordinate 148,875, forward strand.
CGAACGCAGAAGACTTGCTTTATGCCGCTTGTTACTGCAGCAACCCGATGTTTTACTTTTAGATGAGCCTACCAACCACCTCGATGCCGAGTCGGTAGATTGGCTGGAGCAACATCTCAAGCAGTATGCAGGCACCGTGATTGCCGTAACTCACGATAGGTATTTTCTCGATAACGTTGCAGGATGGATTCTTGAACTCGACAGAGGCGAAGGTATTCCATGGAAAGGAAATTATTCAAGCTGGTTAGAACAGAAGTCTAATCGTCTTGCTCAGGAAGAGAAGCAGGAAAGTAAACGACAAAAAACACTTCAACGTGAGTTGGAATGGGTGCGCATGAGCCCTAAAGCAAGGCAGGCAAAAGGTAAAGCACGTTTGAATGCTTATGAAAACCTGTTGAACGAAGATGTAAAACAAAAAGAAGAAAAGCTTGAGATATTTATTCCGAATGGGCCGCGACTGGGAAATGAAGTGATTGAAGCCATTCATGTGGCAAAGGCTTACGGCAACAGAGTATTATATGATGACCTGAATTTTAAACTTCCGCCTAACGGCATTGTAGGAATCATAGGGCCTAACGGAGCAGGAAAAACTACCATATTTCGAATGATTATGGGGCAGGAAAAACCTGATAGCGGTGAGTTTAAAATTGGAAGTACAGTACGTATTGGTTATGCCGATCAGACACATAAAGAAATTGACCCTGAAAAATCGGTTTGGGAAGTTATTTCAGGAGGTAATGAAAGCATTGAACTCGGAGGTAAACTTTTAAATTCACGTGCTTATGTGGCTCGATTTAATTTCAGTGGTGCCGATCAGGGAAAAAAATGCGGTGTACTCTCAGGAGGAGAACGCAACAGACTACATCTTGCGCTCACGCTGCGCAGTGAAGCCAACGTGCTTTTGCTGGACGAACCTACCAACGATATAGATGTAAACACCTTACGAGCTTTGGAAGAAGCACTGGAAGATTTTGCAGGATGCGCTGTTATCATCAGCCACGACAGATGGTTTCTTGACCGTGTATGCACACACATTCTTGCATTTGAAGATGACTCGCAGGTGTATTACTTCGAAGGTGGTTACTCCGATTACGAAGAGAATAAGAAAAAACGTTTGGGTGATGTAACCCCTCACCGTGTGAGATATAAGAGCCTTGTGAAGCAGTAACCATGAAACCTTCAATTCCCAAAGGCACACGCGATTTTTCACCGGATGAAATGGTGAGAAGAAATTTTATCCTTCAAACTATTCGCAATGTATATGAGCGTTATGGTTTCCGTCAGATTGAAACTCCTGCTATGGAAAATCTTTCCATGCTCGAAGGTAAGTATGGCGAAGAAGGAGACAAACTGCTCTTTCGTATTCTCAATTCAGGTGATGTAACAAATGAGATTAAGGAGAAACGCGATTCAATAAAAACTTCAGACCTTTCCGAAAAAGGTTTGCGTTACGATTTAACAGTGCCTTTTGCACGTTATGTGGTGATGCACAGAAATGAAATAACATTTCCTTTCAGACGATATCAGATGCAACCTGTCTGGCGTGCCGATCGTCCGCAAAAGGGACGTTATCGCGAATTTTATCAGTGTGATGCCGATGTTATTGGTTCAGATTCACTTTTGAATGAAGCAGAACTTGTGCAGATTATTGCTGATGTGTTTTCGGCTTTGAATATTGGAGTAAGCATTAAAATTAACAACAGAAAAATCCTTGCAGGTATAGCTGAAATTCTGGGACAGGCGGATAAGATTATTGACATTACCGTTGCCATAGATAAATTAGACAAAATAGGAGCGGAGAAAGTGAATGAGGAACTGAGAAGTAAAGGTGTGAGTGATGATGCCGTACAAAAGATGCAACCCTTGTTTTCAGTAAAAGGAAACACTTCAGGGAAATTAGCCTTTCTCGATACTTTTCTTGAGAAAAGCGATATTGGAAAAAAAGGTATAGAAGAAGTAAGGACGCTTCTGAATTATCTGGATACATTGAAATTTCAAACTGCATTACTCGACCTTGATATTACTCTTGCACGCGGATTGAATTATTATACCGGAGCTATTTTTGAAGTCAAAGTCAATGATACACGTTCTACTTTTACCAGCAGTGTTTTGGGTGGAGGCCGTTATGATGACTTAACTGGAATTTTTGGCTTGCCTGATGTAAGCGGAGTAGGAATTTCATTCGGTATTGACCGTATTTATGATGTCATGCTTGAAATGGATTTATTCGATAAGTTGAATTTAAACAAACCATCTACCAAGGTGCTGCTCGTAAACTTTGGAAGTAAGGAAGAACATTATGCACTTACAGTTCTGCAGAAACTCAGAGCCGCGGATATTAAAGCAGAGATATACCCTGATGCTGCAAAAATGAAAAAGCAAATGGCTTATGCCGATGCTTATAAAATACCTTATGTATTGCTCATTGGCGATGAAGAAATGCAATCAGGAAAACTCACTTTGAAAAACATGACAAGCGGAGAGCAATCTAAGCATGAAGTAGAGGAATTAATGAACATGCTGCATGAGTAATTTAGATATGGAAAATAATCACAATTTGATTACACGTTTTTAAATAGTATGACCCATCAAATATCAGCCACGCATATTGATTTCAATAAACTGAGAGAAATCATCGGCACAAAATCAAAACTTGAATTATCTGATGATGCCGTAAAACGTATTGCGAATTGTCGCAGTTACCTGGATGCTATGACGGGTTCATTAAATGAACCGGTGTATGGAGTGAATACCGGATTTGGGTCACTTTATAACAAAAGCATTGCCCCCGGACAGCTCGAACAATTGCAGGAAAACCTGATGATGTCACATGCCTGCGGAACAGGTAATGAAGTGCCACATGAGATCGTAAAACTCATGCTGTTTTTGAAAATCCAAGGGCTTAGCTATGGCAACTCCGGAGTGCAGACAGAAACCGTTCAGCGATTGATTGATTTTTACAACAACGATATTTATCCTGTAGTATATGAGCAAGGCTCACTGGGGGCTTCAGGCGATTTGGCTCCGCTGGCACATCTTTGTTTGCCTCTGATAGGAATGGGTGAAGTTGATTATAATGGCGAACGTATTTCGGCAGCAGAACTTAATAAAAGGATGAAATGGAATCCTGTTAAGTTGAAGTCGAAGGAAGGACTTGCATTGCTCAATGGTACACAGTTTATGAGTTCTTATGGAACTTACTGTGTAATGCAGGCTATGAAAATTTCTGTGCTGGCAGATGTTATAGGAGCATTATCACTTGAAGCATTTGATGGGCGCATAGAGCCTTTTCATCATCTCATTCATGAAATACGACCACATAAAGGGCAGATAGATACAGCCATTCGTTTTCGTCAGTTGCTGAATGGAAGCGAAATGATTAAACGCAAAAAAGAACATGTGCAGGACCCATATTCATTCAGATGTATTCCTCAGGTACATGGAGCGAGTAAGGATGCAATCCTATATGTTGCCAATGTTTTATTCAACGAAATTAATTCAGTAACGGATAATCCTACTGTGTTTCCTGATGCTGAGTTGGTTATTTCAGCAGGCAATTTTCACGGTCAGCCGCTTGCACTGGCAATGGATTTTCTTGCCATTGCACTCAGCGAATTAGGAAATATTTCCGAGCGCAGAACCTATCAGTTAATTTCCGGCTTGCGTGGTTTGCCACCATTTTTGGTTGCCAATCCCGGTCTCAATTCGGGAATGATGATTCCTCAGTATGCTGCAGCATCACTCGTAAGCCAGAACAAACAGTTGTGCATGCCCGCATCTGTTGACAGTATTGTTTCAAGCAACGGTCAGGAAGATCACGTGAGCATGGGAGCCAATGCTGCTACCAAATTACTTCGTGTGGTGCATAACCTTGAAAATGTTCTTGCCATTGAATTGTTCAACGCTGCCCAGGCATTTGAATTCAGACGACCGGCAAAAACTTCTCCTCAGTTAGAAACGTTGCTGCAATCATATCGCAAGACAGTTCCTTTCCTGATAGAAGACAGAATTTTATATAACGACATTCATGCCTCACAAAACTTTATCCGCACATTGGATGTTACACCTTTTGAATAATCAAATTACACTTTAATATTAAATCAACTAACATTACATTATTATGGCTATTAAAAGACATGCAACTGCCGTTTGGAACGGTTCAGGTAAAGAAGGAAAAGGCACAACTTCAACACAGAGTGCAGTGCTTTCCAATGCTCAGTATTCTTATCACACCCGCTTTGAAGATGGTGTAGGCACCAACCCTGAAGAGCTGATTGCTTCGGCACATGCTGGATGTTTCAGTATGAAACTGAGTTTTGTTCTGGGTGCAGCAGGATTCACTCCTGATAAAATTGAAACTCGTTGCGACATCACACTCGACAGTGGTGCTGTCACCAATTCACATCTTACTGTTAGCGCAAAAGTTCCCGGAATCACTAAAGAAAAATTTGAAGAATGTGCTAATGATGCTAAGGCAAACTGCCCCATATCAAAATTGTTGAACACCAACATTACGCTTGAAGCAACACTGCTGTAAAGCATATTATCAGAAGCTTTAGGGACAGCCCTTTTTTATCGCCTTCCCTAACCAGGCAAACACCATATATCAACCCAGACTGCCCAACGGAGGCGGGCAGGCTGGGTTGAATACTCAACTCCGAAGGAATAACATTATTTAGAAAGGAACGACATCGCATTACCTAAAATCTCTTAGGGATGAAGCATATATATCACAACCCTGTTCCAACCCGGCCTGCCCGCACCCGTAGCCCTAAAGGGCGCAAGCCCGCAATTTACGTTCAACGATTTTATTTGTTCAATTACTTTTGTAAAAAATATTGTACATCTTAAAAAGCATTCACGTTTCAATTTGAAAATTTGTATCAAGACAAAAGAACGTAAGAAAGAAGAACTCGTACTTGTATCAGCGAAGTTGCACTTCTAAAAATTAACTTACCCTGAAATAAACTTAAACAAAAAAGTGCCTTCCCAAATTACTCCTTGTTGAATAGGATATCGGTAATAACCAAAACCAAACTCACGACAGTGAGTACCCGCCCTTTGGAAAATAAGCGTAAAAAAATAGCAGCACATTTCAAAGGAGCTGGATGGGCCTGCCCGCCTCTGGCGAGTTAGCAATCCGGTGCGAAGCGACATAGGATTGCGCAGATGAAATGTGCAATATTTTAGCTTATTTTCCAACAGGCTTGATTTTTTGGTTCTTTTGTATCAAGACAAAAGAACGTAAGAAAGAAGAACACGTACTCTTATCAGCGAAGTTGTACTTATAAAAATTAACTTACCCTGAAATAAACTAAAACAAAAAAGTGCCTTCCCAAATCACTCCTTCACCACCTTCACACTCTCACTTTTTTCTTTTCGTATAATCTTACAAAAATAAATCCCTTTGGGCATGTTGCTTATATCAACTTTTTTAAACTGACTCCACGCACTCACATAATCCTTATACACCAACCTTCCCATTACATCATATATCTCCAGCTCACCGCTTATGCTCATAACATTAAACTGCAACGTAAACACACCATCCGTTGGGTTAGGCATTGCCTTCAAGCTCCCTTCGGGGGGGTGGGGGTCATTGAGGTTTACCGTTGACGCACACAAGCACCCCAGCGTACTGTCGCAACCTAAAAAATAATTAGGATGGTTGGGCACAGTGTTAAAGTAGTATGCGGCTACTTGCACGCTATGCTGATTCACATTGCAGCCCATGCCCACCACATCAGGATTATCTATGGTGTGCAGGTAAGTAGTACCATTACCTGTTGTAATATATATTTTACCGTCAGGAGCAAGTTGCTGATTACAAAAATAAGTGCCTAATACCGGATCTCCGGGTTGAAAAAATGAATCATAAACGGCAACAGTCGTTCTTGATGCAATTATATTGCTTGCTAACAAATCATACTGAAATACCCATTTTACCTCAGACACATAAAGCACATTGGAGTTAGGCGAAAATTCACAGCCTACGTTTACAGGAACATTAGGTAATTGATAATCGGATTGCACATTGCTCAACTGCCCTGTGCAGCGGTTAAAATCAAATATGTCTAATCCCTGTGTAAAAAAGTAATAAGCGTACTTTGTTCCGTCAGGTGAAAACTTTGCCTGACCTGCATCCGGTGTTCTTACAGTTCCTATATTCTGACTGTAAGGCCCTAATATCACATTGGGTGTTATCAGCAGCTTATAAAACATATTGGAGTTTGCCCTATGCACCATCACCCACCAGTCTCTTCCATTGGCATGTTTGCAGGCTGCTATTTTTCCTGCATTTAAGGAGTCATTTATTAATATTTGATTTTTAGATATTACTGCCCCTTTGCCGTTATTCATACTTATATCAATGGTAGTTAAGTATAGATGAAATGCCATAGTGTGGTATGGTGTGTCATCAGCAGTACCATGAAATAAGTAATATATATTATTGCTACCGGGTTTTCTCATGGCTAATGCCCCTTGTGGAATTAATAATCCATCCTTGAACATATTGGCATAAGCACCGGGGTTTATACCGCTTCCGTTCTGCATGGTATCATTACTCGCATCGGCAATGTAATAGCCGTTGGTATAAAACAGCATATTGCCCTGCGCATCGCTTATATTCGCATGGGTATGGTTGAAATCCATTTCAATTGAATCATAGCTTATAACGGGCGTTCCGTTAAAAAAATCCAATCGCGTTTGTCCGAATGGCAAGCCCCCCCAACTTTCGTATCCCATCAGCCAGTTGTTATTAATGCCCTGCTGTGCCATTGAAGGTACAATGCCCGAAATGACTAACACTAAAAAATAAAATATTTTTTTCATTTTTTATAAGAAAGTAAAAACGGACTTACTAAAATACTTGCAGAAATTTTCACTCAAATTTGTCTTACAAACAAAGTTATATGATTTGGCACAGAAAAAGAATCAAAAGCGAAAATTAAAGGTAAGGTCATCTAGTTATTACTTCGCTCTAACGAGACTGTTTGCTAAACCCCAACTCCTAAGGAATAACATTATTTAGAAAGGAGCTACATCGCATTACCTAAAATCCCGTAGGGATGAAGCATATATATCACAACCCTGTTCCAACCCGGCCTGCCCGCACCCGTAGCCCTAAAGGGCGCAAGCCCGCAATTTACGTTCAACGATTTTATTTGTGCAATCACTTTTGTAAAAAA
>JAFDWZ010000029.1 GCA_018268195.1 Bacteroidota bacterium
ATATTGTGTTGCTCCTTCAGGTGCTGCAGGAATACTGTAAACCTTGCCTGAGGTGTTGGCACATACTGTTGCATCTCCATTGATTGCTGACGGTACGGATACACTATAACGTACTTTCTGAACCTTACGAAGTGAGTTTCCGCAGGAGTTTCCTGCTTGTACTCCTATCTGATACAATGATGTACTTGGCGTTCCGAAAACGATTGCCACATTGGGTGTGCTGCTGGTATATGGTGATGCGTTGCCATCAAAGGTAGTTCCCGGAGGGCCATCCCATGTGTACATTGTAGCATTGGCTACAGCAGCAACACTCAGGTTTGCCGATGTTCCCGGACATGCATTAGCAGGCATTCCTGACATTGGAACAACTACTGCCTGTGTTGGTGCTCCTGTTTTTACTGTTATGGTTAAACTCACACATGATGTATTATTACATGTTCCTTCTGCACGTACATAGTAGGTTGTTGTTACAGCAGGTGATACTGTTATGCTTGAACCTGTGCCTACAAGTGTTCCTCCGCAGCTTCCGCTGTACCATTTCCAGGCTGCTCCATCGCCAAGGCTGCCGCCATTAACACTCAAATCGGCATTACCACCTGAACATATTTCATTATTAAAGACATTGCTCGATGCTGATGTCGGATTTGTACTTGAAGTCTGAATAGTTACTACTGATGACGCTGTGGCTGTACATCCATTATTAGTTACAGTTACTGTGTAAGTTCCTGAAGAAGTAAAACTGTTAGCCGCAGTAGTAGGTGATGAACCACCGCTCCACTGATAACTTGTGCCTCCTGATGCTGTAAGGTTAACAACACCACATGCAGTATTTGTGCCGCTGATAGTAGCACTAACTGTGCTTACCTGATTAACCAATATGCCCCAACCTGCTGCTGTAGTACTACTGTAACCGTCAACCAAGAAGTAATATGTAGTACCTGCTGTTAAGCACACGGGAGCTATGTAAGAATTGTAAGGAGAGCCTGAAGAGTCATCATTGGCGGCTATAAGTGCAAATCCTCCGAAAGGCGAACATGCCGATGCACTGTACAGTGCAAACTCACTGTCGAATAGTGTACCCTGAAGATGGAAACTGTATTTTCCAGTGGCAGGAGGCGTAAAGGTAAACCATACGGAATTAATAGCGAACCCTGTACCGCACCATCCTGTTTGAGTTGAACATCCGGTGCCGGGAGGAGTTACTTCTCCTGTTTCAGAGGTGGCACCTATGTTGGTATATGGTCCGCTGTTAACACCCACATTAAGTACATTGGCAGAGCATACATTATCTCCGGCAACGGTAATCACTGTGGTAATTACGTTTGAATATGAATCTGTGCAGCCGGGATTTGAAGCTTTACAGCGCAGATAAAAAGTACCCCCACCATTCGTGTTTATGTTAGTTGTTGCATTGGTCTCACCGGCAATATCCGTAAATGGACCGGATGCTGATGTAGTAGAATACTGCCATTGCAGGCTGCCTGTAGAACCTGTTACATTGTATGTAAGATTTTGATAAGTAACACCACTTGATGGTCCTGTAGCAGTTCCGCCTACAGGAGGGGTAACACAAGGTACTTGTACTTCAACCAATATATTATCTAAATAAAGGTTATATTGATTAGTTGCAGAATGAGCCTGAAAACCTATGTAATAAACTCCTGAACTGCCAGGCGTAAAATTCACAGTGTTTGACTGAATTGCTGCTTGGTTAATGGTAGTATGGTCGGCTAATACGTTAGTCATTCCACTCACAGTAGCACTGGCACCATAAGCCACCTTTAATTGTTCTGTATATGTCGCACTATTATTTCCGTAATTGTAGCTCAGTTTATAGGTTGTACCTCCTGTTAAGTTAAGTCCCTGAGTAAAAAACCAGGTGTTAGCTGCATAGCTGCTATTGTATGCGTACTGTAAACATTTAGTTGTAAACCCAAAACCCGGATTAAAGGCAGTTGCCCATAGATTACCCGAACCTGCTTGTATTACTTGTGTGCATGAGGGTATAGCAGGAGTTGTTACTGACTCAAAATTTTGTGTATAAGGAGTATTGGTTGCATTACATGGTGTAGTAAACGCTGCACTTGTAGCCCATGTGCTGTAGCCACTACCTCCGCAATTACTGCGTACATGCAAGTAATATGTGGTATTGGCTGTTAAGCCACTTACGCTGGTGCTGGTGCCGGCAAAAGCAGTGCCTGATCCGGGAGGTGTAGCTGATGTGGTTACTGCATACTCATAACCGCTAGAGGGTGCCGGACTTGGTGCTGTCCAACTGATGTTGGCAGTGGTAGTTCCTGTTGCAGTTCCTGTTGGGGCTGTGGGTACACCGCAAGCCGGAGGTGGGGTTACTGAAAATGTTCCCGGGCAGGGGCTATTTGGTGATGGCCACGTGTCAAACATAATATAATAGGTTTGACCTGCTGTAAGTGTAACATTAATGTTTTTACTGCTTGTTGAATTTGCAACACCACCAACACAAGTAGAGCCGGAAGTGGTAGGACAGCCAAGAGTTACCATTATCATAGTCCACGATTGCCCTGCTAAGCTGATGTTATATAAACCTGATGTAGTAGGAGTAAACACATACAGCGCTTCCAGTCCACCATAATAGCTTGAACTGGTACATCCCCCTGTTTTCACGGAAGCAGCCGTTGCTGCGTAGGTAATGTCATTAGTACCGCCACACACTACCGATTGACCTGAGATAGGTAAAGATGCGGGGTTAATAGTTGTGGCACTACCGCAGGTAGTAGCCCATGCGCCTGTTGTCCATAACATAATTGCCATGAACAAACCGAAGAGATAAATGGAACGCCCTGGCGTTCGGGTCCACCGTAGTGAACGTGCTTGGTTTTTGTTTGTCATTGTGTTTGTTTTTAAAGTGAATATTTATAATTACATTAAATAATAAAAAGCGTTTATAAGCTAACCCGCAAGATTTTAAATGCGATGTTGTGTGAGAAATAAAATGAAGTATCGGCTATCTTACGAAAACTGTTTGTAGCACCGGATTTACCTGCAACAATATGGTTTGTGCTGTAAGATTGATTCATGCGGTAATAGAGTTAAAAGGAAAAGTAAATTCTGTTTTGCTTCGTCAAAAATAAGATGAATTCCGGATTAAGCAACATAAATTTATTCAACAAGTGGCTGTACCGGCCATTATCAAACACAATTATTTGATTTTCACTTAGATAATTTTCTACATCACGAATACACAGGTTTTATCTGCAAATAACATCTATGCTAATTAAAAAAACCTAATGCCGATAAAGTAGGTTGACTAACCTGTTTTAGTTGCTCATGTTTACAGTTTATGTTCACCAAAACCATAATGGTAAGCCGCAAGCATGTTATCCATTTTCTGGCGATAAAGCTGTTTCAGTTCGGGCACGTCAGCAAGTGTTAGTTCTTTTACGGATATAGGCTTGTCAATAATCACCCTTGCAACTCCGGGCCTTCCGCCAAAAATTTTGCGAGGGCTGTCGGGCAACAGCTTCCAGTGATCCACATAACATACGGGCAAAATGCTTACTTGATTTTCTACAGCGAGTTTAAACGCACCGTTTTTCATAGGTCCCAGTTGCGGATTACTTGCCGGTATGGTAGCTTCGGGAAAAATAGCTATGCTGATATGATTTTTTAAGTCATTTCCTGCCCGCAGATACGCCTTATGCGATGCAGAGCGGCTGGAGCGGTTTACTCCAATGTTCATCCGCTTAAAAAAAATATTGAAAAAAGGCACTCTCTCCAATTCGGCTTTTCCCATGAAATGAAAATAGTGCGGCAATGCCACATACGTTACCACAATATCGAGATACGATATGTGATTGGGGCAGATGAGATAAGTCTGCGATTTATCGGGCACATAGTTTGAAATAACCTTTACCCTGATGCCTGCCAGAAAAACAATGATGCGTGCATGCAATTGCATCCACCAAAAAGCGCGGTGATAAGGTGCTTTGCCGCTGAGTGTAACCACAAAAAAAGGAAACAACAGAAAGAAAGTAACCACAGCCTCGAAAAAAAACCAAAACCTCCAGATGTTGCCCAGCACAATGCGAAAAATTCTCATGCTGCTAAAGTAAAAAAATACAACCGTATGATTCGTAATGCCTGCGTTTACTAATTTTGACGGGATTTAGTAAACATATTGCCTGTAACCGATTAATAAAAAAAATTATTTATGTACGACACACTTAAACCTGTTCTGGAAAAAGAACTGAAAGAAATAAAAGATGCGGGACTGTATAAACAAGAGCGCATCATTACTACACCGCAGGCTGCCGACATTACTGCCAACGGAAAAGAAGTGATAAACTTTTGTGCCAACAATTACCTGGGGTTATCATCGCACCCTGAAGTAATAAAAGCTGCACACCAAGCTATAGATACTCATGGCTATGGCATGTCGAGTGTGCGTTTTATCTGCGGCACGCAGGATATACATAAAGCGTTAGAACAAAAGATAGCTGCCTTTCTTGGTACAGAAGACACCATTCTTTATGCGGCTGCTTTTGATGCCAATGGCGGAGTGTTTGAGCCGCTGCTCAATGAGCAGGATGCCATCATTTCTGATGAACTGAATCATGCATCCATTATTGACGGAATACGGCTTTGCAAAGCTGACCGCCATCGCTATAAACATAATGATATGGCAGACCTGGAGACAAAACTTAAAGCTACTCAGGACAAGCGGCATCGCATCATCGTTACAGATGGTGTATTCAGCATGGATGGTACTATAGCACAACTGGATAAAATATGTGACCTTGCTGATCGCTATCGCGCACTCATAATGATTGACGAATGCCATGCTTCAGGATTTATGGGCAAAACAGGACGAGGCACGCATGAACATCATGGTGTGATGGGACGTATAGACATCATTACCGGCACCCTCGGCAAAGCACTGGGTGGAGCTATGGGAGGTTTTACCTCCGGGCGAAAAGAAATTATTGACATGCTTCGTCAGCGGTCGCGCCCCTATTTGTTTTCAAATTCGCTTGCTCCTTCAATTGTGGGAGCATCTATTGCCGTGCTCGATATGCTGAGCCTTACCACTGCCCTGCGCGACAAACTATGGAACAACACACAGTACTTCCGTAAACGTATTACCGAAGCAGGTTTCGATATAAAACCCGGTGAACATCCCATTGTTCCGATTATGTTATACGAAGCACCACTGGCGCAAAACTTTGCCGCCATGCTGCTGGAGGAAGGAATTTATGTTACAGGATTTTTCTATCCTGTGGTTGCCAAAGGCAATGCCCGTATTAGAGTACAACTTTCTGCCGGTCATGAAATACATCATATTGATAAAGCTATTGATTCATTTGTGAAAGTGGGTAAAAAACTCGGAGTAGTAAAATAATTACTGATTGCCCCTAACAACACAGAAAGGAGTGTCGGCAGAAGCGATGCTCCTTTTATTTTTTTTAAAAACTTTATTGTTTCCTCCTGAAGAGATAATATACAGGAAGACCCAGCAGCACAATCAATAATCCTTTTCCTGCAACATCGGTTTTGGTATAAAGCAAAATGCAACAGATGGAAAGCGCCAGCACAATGTATAAAACCGGAAGCAGCGGATAAGCTGCAACTTTGTAAGGCCGTGGTGCATCAGGCTCGCGTTTGCGCAGAATAAAAATTCCTGCTATGGTTACCACATAAAAAAGTAAGGATGCAAAAATGGTGTAGTCGAGCAATTCGCTGTAAGTACCGCTGAGGCAAAGCACAGATGCCCACACCGACTGATACCACAATGCTTTTGCAGGCACTCCATGTTTATTGAGTTGTGCCGCTTTAGCAAAAAAAAGTTTTTCGAGCGCCATGGCATAATACACGCGCGCACCACTGAGGATAATACCATTGTTGCAACCAAAGGTGGAAATCATAATTAATGCAGCCATGAGGTAAACACTTACATCGCCAAAAATCATGGAAGCAGCAGCCGTGCCCACACGGTCGGTACCTCCGCCTGCAAACTGTATTCCCTGACCTGCAACATCCGTTGCCGCAGCATTTCCCTTGAGCGGAAGCAATGACAGGTAAGCAATATTCACCAAAAAATAAAGTATGGTAACAATAGCTGTTCCCAACAATAAACTGCGCGGAATATTTTTCTTAGGATCTTTTATTTCTCCGGCAATAAACGTCACATTGTTCCATGCATCGCTGCTGAAGAGTGAGCCTATGATAGCCATGCCCAGTACCAATACCAGTGCAAAGCCACTGATGTTTTGCGAAACCCATCCGCTGTTGGTTTTTATGGTTTGCTCTGCACTCCAGGCATTGGCGAAGTTCGCTGAAAGCAGATTGGTTTTTAAGCCTACATACAATCCTGCTATGATGAGGATGAATAATGCAATGAGCTTGGCTGAAGTAAAAAATGTCTGAATATTTTTTCCGCCTTCAATTCCTTTGGTGTTGAACCATGTAAGAAAAACAATAAGCGCAATAGCCAATAGTTGCGCTGCCGAAACTTTAAACATTCCGGCATCAATCAGAACATTGGTATCGCTGAGGAATGGGAAAAATACGCCTGTAAATCGTGCAAAAGCTACGGCTACTGCTGCTATCACTCCGGTTTGAATGACCATAAAAACCGTCCATCCGTAAAGGAATGAAAGGGTGTTGCCCCAGGCTCTTCTGATATATACAAACTGACCTCCGGCATCAGGCATCATTCCTGCAAGTTCGCCATAACACAATGCAGCTATGAGGGTGATGAAACCACTCAGCACCCAAAGAAAAAGAAGCCATCCGGCAGAGCCTGTCATGCGAGCCATATCGGAGCTTACAATAAAAATTCCGGAGCCAATCATGGAACCTGCCACCAGCATAGTAGCATCCCACATGCTCAAAGAGCGGTGCATTTTTAATTGGTTTGCCATAGGTTAAATTTCATTAGCAGAGAAAATTTTTAAAATCATCAGTGAATTAACCTTACAAGCAATGCCGATGAAATGAACCATTATTTGCTTTTTGCAGTCATTTTTGCTGTAAACAAAACCAGATGTACAACACCTAAAACAAGAGATACAAAAAACAAAGTGTAATCACTTTCTCCGGCCTCCAACGTGCTGTGATGCATAAAGGCAATAGCGGTAAGCAGTGCCGACAATACAATACCCGACATCAACAATGGTTTTAATCCGGAATCAACATTTGTTTCCTTGTTCAGATAACTGTTTCTTACGCCATAAAATAAATAAACATCCAGTCCTATAATCATCCAAATAATCAAACGCAGCCATGTATCATAAGGCAAGAAAATCATCATAAACAAACAGCTTATGACTCCCAGAAGCGGCACCCATGGAACAAAAGGTGTTTTGAATGCACGAGGTGCATCAGGTTGTTTTTTCCTCAGTACCCACACTCCTATACAAACCAAAATGAAAGCCAGCAATGTTCCAATGCTTGTCATTTCTCCAACAATATTGGCAGGCACAAATGCTGCAAACAAACTCACGAAAAGCATAAACAGAAGGTTTGACTTTGACGGTGTGTTAAATTTAGGATGCACATCAGAAAATACTTTAGGCAATAATCCGTCTTTAGACATGGAGTAAAACACACGCGACTGTCCTAAGAGCATGACCAAGATAACGGAGGAGTAACCACCAAGTATGGCAAAGATAATTGCCTTGTTCAGCCAGGGATAAGCCGGTGTTACAACACCTGAAGCATCCATGGTTCCCATGTGATCAATAGCAACGGCAACAGGTGCAATACCATCAGCTCCTTTAAATGAAAGATAAGAAGTTACTCCCGTCATTACATGAGCAAACAAAATATATAACACCGTACAGATTGCCAACGACACCATGATACCGATGGGCATATCGCGTTTGGGATTCTTAGCTTCCTGCGCAGCTGTGGACACAGCATCAAAACCTATATATGCAAAAAACACAATGGCTGCAGCCCGAATAATTCCGGAGAAACCATACTCTCCAAATTTTCCTGTGTTTTCAGGAATGTAAGGAACATAATTTCCTGAACGAATATACTTCCATCCCAGAAAAATAAATATTAGCACTATGGATACCTTAATTAAAACAATAAGATTGTTTATTAGTGCCGACTCCTTGGTTCCCTTGACCAATACCAACGACATCATGATTACAATAAAAACCGCAGGCAGGTTAATGACACCACTTACAACAGAACCATCTGCCATTGTAAGCGTATCAAATGGCGATAGTGTTAATGATGGCGGCAGATGTATATTGTAATAGCTTAAGAATTTTACAAAATATCTTGACCAGCTGATGGAAACAGTTGCAGCACCTACTGCATATTCCAACACCAGATCCCACCCTATTACCCATGCAATAAACTCACCCATGGTAGCATAGGAATAAGTATAAGCACTGCCTGCTATAGGTATCATGGATGCAAATTCGGCATAACATAAACCTGCAAAACCACAGGCAACGGCAGCTACTATAAATGATATGGTAATGGAAGGACCTGCATTATTGGCCGCAGCTAATCCGGTTATTGAAAATAATCCTGCACCTATGATGGCTCCTATGCCTAATGCGACTAATGATACCGGACCTAAAGTTCGTTTTAAACCTCCTTCTCCTCCTTCAGCTTCTTTTAATAAACTTGGAATTGATTTTTTGGCCCAAATGTTTATAGACATATATTTAGTTTAGTTGTGAGCAAACAAACCTACATGATTTGGTTTGAATTACCAAAAATGAATATTGCCGACTTGGAATTATATACCAATGGTGAACATTACCAATATCACGGTTTGAACAATCAGCAGGCTGTCAGCACCTACATCGTAAAATAAAAAATTGGCTCCGGGCTTGGCAAAATACAACATCACTGCAACGGGTATTACACTAATCAGCAACGCATATACCTGATTCATCCCTATCCATGAATAATACTCGGTGAAACCTGTCAGTACAGCAAAACATAGCAATGCAACATAGCCGGCAACTTTGCTCATCCTCAGCCCTAGAACAACAGGTATGGTGTTGTGGTTCCTGTCTCTGTCGGAGTTCATATCTCTGATGTCGAACAAAATGGTTATGCTGAAAACAAACAAAAACCTTCGCAGAAATAAAGAGAAAGTAACGGCTGTATCAGGTTCCATATCTACTATTGCCAATGGAACAGACACGGTAACCACAGCCCAGAAGAAAGCAAGGAAAATATTTTTAATGAGAAATATATTTCGCATTCCTTTCAGTGGCTTGCTGCGGAAATAAAAAGGCATAATGTAAAGCATGGAGCCTATGAAAGAAATCACCAGTAATTTCTGAACAGGACCTTTCATTATTAGAAATCCGGCAAATGCAAACAGCAAACTCGCAAAAAATATAAATGCCTTATTTCTGTTGAGCCTGTCCTTACTGAATTTCGGAGTGTTGTAGATGGCAAGAGATGCAAAAAAAATCAGAGGGAGAATAATCAAACTACTTTCATGATCCTTCTGCATGAAGATGAGTGTCTGATAACTTGCTGTTGTAGCAGCCAATGCTATCAACACTTTTCTTCTGACGAGATTGTACAGAAAAACAGGAGCCGTATTTTGACTATTTATGTTCAATAATTGTCAAAGTAGCCACACCAATTGCAAATCCTATCATACCGGAAATAAATCCTTGTTTGATGCGCTGGTTGCGTTTATGTTTCTGGTAACCTGATTTGAACCCTTCGCTGTTTTTATACTGCGGAGCAATATCCGGTGCATCGGGCAGTGCAGGACTGCTGCGCCCCACAGCAATAGCATAAACGGCAGGAATAGGAATACCATAAAACAAAAGAAGACTACCGGCACCACCAACGGCCACTCCTCCTATCTCGGTAAAGTTTACCTTCCTGTGCCATGTCTTATCTCGCTTATTAAAATGGTCGCGATTGTGCAACATGCCATATTGCTGACCCTTGATGTAATCATGAACCCACTCAGCATTAGGATCACCGGCAACGGTATCGGGGTTATAGAGAATTTTTTCAGTACCATCGGCTTGCTTTACTGAAAACACTTTATACACATCTATTTTTTTGACACGGTTGCTACCACTGCTTTTCACGTATCTTACCCAATCAGGGTCATTCAGGTTGTAAAATTTTACAGTTTTAATCTTTCCGTTTAAAAGACACAACGTATCCTGAGCATCGGCATTAAAACCGATAAAAATTAACAGCAGAAAAACAAAGCTCTTTCGTAGCGCCATAATGTATATTTAAAATCAAAACTATAAAAAAACAATCAAATGAGGTAGCTGTTCAAAAATATTATCAACATTACAGAAATAAAATACCGTTCTGCACATAGCAATTTTTCTAATTATTATTTTTGCATCAAATTCCAAAATACATGTTTCACACTTTTGCCGACAGGCATAACGGACCTGATAACTCACAGGTTCAGAAGATGCTCAAAAAAGTTGGCGCAAAATCCGTTAACGAACTTATTTCTAAAATCATTCCCGAAACCATCAGGCTTGGTAAACCTCTGAATCTGCCTGCTGCACAAAGCGAATTTGACTACCTCAATGAGCTTAAAGCTACTGCTTCGGAAAATATGCTTTTCAAAAATTATATCGGCTTGGGGTATTACAATACGATTGTTCCCGGGGTGATTAAACGCAATATTTTTGAAAATCCGGGATGGTACACTGCCTATACTCCTTATCAGGCTGAAATTGCTCAGGGACGTATGGAGGCTTTGCTCAACTTCCAAACCATGGTGTGCGACCTTACAGGGATGGAACTTGCCAATGCATCGCTGCTTGACGAAGGCACTGCCGCTGCTGAAGCTATGGGTATGTTTTTTCATACACGGTCAAAAGAAGCAGTAAAAAATAATGTATGCCGGTTTTTTGTTTCTGAAAACTGTTTTCCGCAAACCATAGATATTCTGCGTACGCGCAGCAAACCCCTCGGCATTGAATTAGTAGTGGGTGACGAACAACTCTTCTCACCTGACGAAACTTATTTTGGTGCTTTGTTGCAGTATCCTGATTTGAATGGCCATGTTCTCGACTATAGCAATATTGTAAAACTGTGTCACCGTCATGAAATCAAAGTGGTAGTTGCTGCCGACCTTCTGAGCTTGGTACTTCTTACTCCTCCAGGAGAGTGGGGCGCTGACTGTGTGGTTGGTTCTACACAACGTTTCGGTGTGCCTATGGGATATGGTGGACCACATGCAGCTTTTTTTGCTACCGGCAATGCATTTAAGCGTGATATTCCCGGACGTATTATTGGACTGAGCATTGATGCTGCCGGCAATCCTGCTCTGCGCATGGCACTGCAAACACGCGAACAGCATATTAAAAGAGATAAAGCAACCAGCAACATCTGTACTGCTCAGGTTTTGCTTGCTGTGATGGCTTCCATGTATGCCGTTTATCACGGTGCCGAAGGACTAAAAGCTATTGCTTCTACTATTCATAAACGTACTCAATTACTGGCTGAAAGCCTTAAAAAAGCAGGATTTAATCTGCTGAACCCAACCTATTTTGACACCGTAAGCATTGAAGTGGAAGATGCTGAAAGTGTGAGAGACCTTGCAGAAGCCAACAACATCAACTTCCGCTATGCAGGCAACATTGTAAGCATTAGTATTGACGAAACTGTTTCTGAAAATGATGTAAAAGATATTCTTCGTGTGTTTGCAGCAACCATTGGAAAAAAATCTATTACTCAGCAGGGCAATACCGATAGTAAAGCAATTCCTCAGATGCTGCAGAGAAAATCATCGTATCTGACAAACCCTGTGTTTAACACCCACCACAGCGAAACAGAAATGCTTCGCTACATTAAGATGCTTGAAAACAAGGACCTCGCTCTTAACCACAGCATGATATCATTGGGGTCGTGTACAATGAAACTGAATGCTACCAGTGAAATGGAACCACTGAGCTGGCCGGAGTTTGCCAACATGCATCCCTTTGCTCCCATTGAACAGGCACATGGATATGCACAGATTATTACTGAGTTTGAAAACTTCCTGAAAGAAATTACAGGATTTGCAGGTGTGTCACTTCAACCTAACAGCGGTGCACAGGGAGAGTATGCAGGGCTCATGGTCATCAGAAAATATCAGGAAGACAAAGGAGAATCACATCGCAATATTGTACTTATTCCGCAATCGGCACATGGAACCAATCCGGCAAGTGCTGTGATGGCAGGACTGAAAGTAGTAGTAGTAAAATGTGATGAGAATGGAAATATTGATATCTCTGACCTTCGTGAGAAAGCTGAAACACATCGCGACCAATTATCTTGTCTGATGGTTACCTATCCTTCTACACACGGAGTTTACGAAGAAGGTATTAAAGAAATTACTTCCATTGTACATTCCAACGGAGGACAAGTGTATATGGATGGTGCCAACATGAATGCACAGGTAGGACTTACATGCCCTGCACTCATTGGCGCTGATGTGTGCCACCTCAACCTGCATAAAACTTTTGCAATACCACATGGCGGTGGCGGCCCCGGCATGGGACCTATTGGTGTAGCTCAACATCTGGTATCGTATTTACCCTCTCATCCTCTTGTAAAAACAGGTGGTGCCAAAGGTGTACATGCAGTATCGGCTGCGCCTTGGGGCAGCGCGCTTATTATCCTCATCAGCTATGGTTATATTAAAATGCTTGGTGCTGACGGAGTAAAACGTGCTACTGAAATGGCCATTCTCAATGCCAACTATATGAAGGCTTGCCTTGAAGAACACTACCCTATTCTCTACAAAGGGAAAAACGGATACTGCGCACATGAAATGATTCTCGACTGCCGTGCTTTCAAAACATCAGCAGGTATTGAAGTTACTGACATAGCTAAGCGACTGATGGATTATGGTTATCATGCACCTACTGTTGCGTTTCCTGTTGCAGGAACATTGATGGTTGAACCTACAGAAAGTGAAGCAATGTCTGAGCTCGATCGTTTCTGCGAGGCAATGATTGCAATACGCAATGAAATACGCGAAATTGAAAATGGAAATGCTCCTCGTGAGGATAATGTTTTGGTAAATGCTCCTCATACTGCAAAAGAAGCCACTGCCGATCAATGGACACATAGTTACAACAGACAGAAAGCAGTTTATCCGGCAGAATGGGTTGCACTGAACAAATTCTGGCCATCAGTGAAACGTGTGGATAATGCCTATGGCGACCGCAACTTAGTGTGTACCTGTCCTGATGTATCAGCATACGAATCGGAAGTAGTAATGTAATACAACTTCGTTAAACGTAACAAAAGAGGCTGCCTTTTTAGAGACAGCCTCTTTTTATTTTTGTAAAATTTATTGGAGGGATTATAATAACCCGGCTACAAACTGTGGCAAAATACCGAGGAGTAAACTCAGAATACCGCAAATATAAAGTACAGTAAGGTCTGATGGCTGACGGTAGTAAGCAGTATTTTCAAGTTCAGGTTCCTGAAAGGCTGCGATTATCACTTTGAAATAAAAATACACTCCGATGAGCGAACTTAATACTGCAATAAGCACAAGCCATGTAAGCCCTCCGTTGATGGTAGAAACAAACATGTAATATTTTCCGAAGAAACCGGCTGCAGGTGGAATACCCGCCATGCTCAGCATACATAGAGTAAGCGTAATGGCAGCAAAAGGATTTTTACGAAACAATCCTTTAACCGATTTTATTTCTTCGCGACCTGTTACTTTATGTACCTGATACAATACATTAAATACACCCAGTGTAGCAATGGCATAAGCAAGCAGATAAAACACCAGTGCATTTTTAGAAGCAATACCCGGTGATGCCAGTGCCATCAACATATATCCGGCATGTGCAATACTTGAATATGCAAGCATACGCTTAAGACTCTTCTGATATACCGCTGTTATATTTCCCAGCAGCATGGTTACTGCCGACATGATTGCAAAAACAGGAATCCAGAATTCATATACAGGAGCAAAACAATTTATAAACAGACGATACAAAGCTGCGAATGCTGCCATCTTTACCACACTCAGCATGTATGTGGTAACCAGTGTTGGCGAACCATCATACACATCAGGTGCCCAAAAATGGAAAGGTACGGCAGACACTTTAAATGTAAGCCCCGTAAGTATCATCAGTGTTCCTGCGTAAAAATAAGTAGGAAGGCTACCATTATGTCCCTGCACATAGTCGGAAATCTCTTTCAGATTAAATGTGGATGTAGCGCCATAAACCAATGCAATTCCGAACAACAGAAAACCAGTAGCAAAAGAGCCTATCATAAAATATTTCAGCGATGCTTCGTTGCTGAATAAATTTCCCTTGTCGCTGCCGGCAAGTATGTACAATGAAATTGAAAGAATTTCAAGACCGAGGAATAAAATGGTAAGGTCAGAGAAATTGGTCATCATCACTCCACCTGTGAGTGAGAAAAGTATGAGTGCATAATGTTCGCTTGCGCTGCTGTGGCTGCTGAAAAAATCTTTCGACATCAGAAACCACAGAAAAGTCATTCCGATAAGCATGGAAGTAAACACAACAGCATAATTATCTGTCAGTACCATCTGATTGAAATAAGATGCATACTGACCCCAGTCGCAAACTGAAAACACAAGCGCTATGAGTAATCCCAGCAGCGATAGTCCGTACAATGTTTTTTTCAATTTAAAAACATCAGACATCATCGCGGCTATGCCTGTAACTGAAAGTATGACGATGGTGTTCAAGTCTTTTTCTTTTTATTAATTTAATGTTTATCGTGCACTAACTAAACTTAGCAATGTTTTAATACTTGGTGCTGCCGCATCCATAAGCACTGAAGGGAAAATACCCATAAGGATGACTAAGGCTGCAACAGAAACCAAAACTGTTTTTTCTGAAATGGTGAGCGGAGTGAATTCGCTGTCGCTCCAATGGCGGCTGCCAAGCATAATTGCCTGGTAACTGCGAAACATATATACCGCACCGAGAATAACTGATAAACCGGCAAAAAATGCCATCCATTTGTGATAAGCATAAATTCCGGCAAGCAACAGAAACTCTCCTACAAATCCATTGGTCAAAGGAAGAGCTACCGTACCTAGCATAATAATCATAAATGCTATGGTAAATATTTTCTGATTGTTCACAATGCCACCCAGTTCAGAAAGGGTACGTGTTTTCAATCGGGTCATTATAATATCGGCAATAAAGAATAGTCCTACGGCATTCACACCATGGCTCAGCATCTGGAACACTGCTCCTTCAGTAGCTTCGCTGTTGAGTGTAAACACCCCTGCTGAAATAAGTCCAACGTGAGCAATAGAAGCGTAAGCAATAAGTCGCTTAAAATCTTTCTGAACAATAGCTATACAAGATGCATAAACTACTCCTGTAACACAAAATGCCATGATTAAAAATCCATACTCATGAACTGCTGCAGGCACTGTAGGTAACAGCCAGCGCAATAAACCATAGATACCCATTTTAAGCATAATTCCTGACAGCAGCATAGTGCCCGGTGTAGGTGCATCCACATAGGTATCGGGTTGCCATGAGTGCAGAGGGAAAATCGGAATCTTCACCGCAAAGGCAAAAAACATAGTCCATAATACAAATGCCTGTTGCGTTCCGGAAAGTTGCAGTTGATAGAATGCATCAATATCAAAAGTATGTGTGTCGGGTGTCTGCAGATAAAGATAAATGAGACTTACCAGCATCAGCAAACTACCTGTTAAGGTGTAAATAAAAAACTTCAGTGTAATGCGAACTCTGTCTTTTCCTCCCCAAAGCAAACAGATGAAATAAATAGGCAGCAGTGCAAGCTCCCAGAAGATGTAAAACAAAAATCCATCGAGTGCTACAAACACACCCAGTAAGGCAAACTGCATCAGCAGTATTAATGCATAAAATGCTTTAGGATTTTCTATTTTTCTTCCGAAGGATGATAAGATGATTAAAGGAGTAAGTACGTTGGTAAGCATTATCAGCAACAGGCTGATGCCATCCATTCCAATTTTAAAACTGATACCCATCGAAGGAATCCATGCATAACTCATCACTTGCTGCATTCCGTTGGCAGGAACAAAGCCCATAAACAGATAAACAGAAAGTAACATACCTGCCAATGACAGAGCAAAAGCTGTTTTGCCCGAAGCTTCCTTAGCGGGAAGCAACGATAACACCATACTCACCAATGGCCAAAGAAGTACAATCAAAAGTGTGTTATTCATTACAGCAATAGTTTAAAAGCAAAAAGGCAGATTACACCAATAACCATGGCAACCAGATAAAATCCAATGCGACCTGTTTGCAGCATTCTTGTTACAGAAGATACTGCATTGGTTGCTTTAGGAATTCCGTTTACCACACCATCAATGATATTAATATCAAATATTTTATAAAACATTTCAGCGATAGCATCCAGAGGTTTTCTTATGATGTTATCATAAATTTCATCCACATAATATTTATTGGCCAGCACTTTCTGAAATGATTTTGTTTCAGAATCTTCTTCAGGAACTACCTGATCGGTGACATACATTTTTTTAGTGAAATAATATACTGCCGACAGAGCTACGATGGTTCCTATGAGCAAAGAAAAATCGAAAGTGTGTGAGAGAATAAACTCCTTGGGAGAATAAATCACAGGACTCACAAACTCGCTGAATACATGATGTACGCCAAGTTTTTCGCCTATCCAATGTGGCACTCCCATAAACCCTCCGATTACGGAAAGTACGGCAAGCACCATTAATGGCACTGTCATTACAGAAGGAGACTCATGCAAGTGTTCCTGCTGATGATGCGTTCCTCTGAATTCGCCATGGAAGGTAAGCCAATAAAGGCGAAACATGTACACGGCAGTGAGCAGTGATGTAACAGCCATAACCACAAACATGACGGGTGAATAAATCCAGGTTGCACCTAAAATCTCATCTTTAGAAAAGAAACCCGAGAACAACGGAATACCGCTGATGGCAAGCACTCCCATTAAGAAAGTAAAATGTGTTACGGGCAAATATTTTTTCAATCCTCCCATTCTGCGGATGTCCTGCTCGCCACTCATTGCATGTATCACACTTCCTGCGCAGAGGAACAACAGTGCTTTAAAGAATGCATGCGTAACCACGTGAAACAATCCTGTGGTGTAAGCTCCTGCACCTAATGCAACAAACATAAAACCCAATTGACTCACCGTGGAATATGCAAGTACTTTTTTAATATCATTTTGTTTGAGACCAATGGTGGCCGCCATCAATGCCGTTACCATACCTATAATTGCCACTACCTGACTGCCAACAGGCGATAACATGTATAGTACATTACTTCTGATAATCATGTAAACTCCGGCAGTTACCATGGTAGCTGCGTGAATCAATGCTGATACAGGTGTTGGTCCGGCCATGGCATCGGGAAGCCATGTATAAAGCGGAATTTGCGCACTCTTACCTACAGCACCTACAAAAAGCAATAGGGTGATAGCCGTAATTGTAGGGTCGCCTTTAGGATAATTTTTTGCTGCTTCAAATACTTCTCTGTAATCAAGAGATGAAAAAGTCTGATAGATAAGAAACATCCCCAGCAGGAATCCAAAGTCACCGATACGGTTCATCACAAATGCCTTACGACCTGCATTGTTATAATCGGTATTCTTATACCAGAAACCTATCAGTAAATAAGAACATAACCCCACTCCTTCCCATCCTGCATACATCACCACGTAATTGCTTCCCATTACAAGTAGCAACATAAAAAACACAAACAGGTTGAGGTACGCCATAAAGCGCGGGTAATCCTCATCGTGCTGCATGTAGCCAATGGAATACACATGGATAAGAAAACCTACACCGGTTACCACAAGTAACATCACTGCTGTGAGATGATCAACCATGAATGAAAGACCTAACGATAAGCCTCCGGCTTTTATCCACGGAAACATTTCGGTGCTGAAAGTATCAGCGCCTTTGAGTAATGAAAGGAAAAGGTAAAATGAAATGATAAAAGAAATAAGTACGGTAGTATTGCTGATGATACCAACAAGACCCTTGGGCATCTTTTTATTCAGGACTCCTATCAGAATAAAACCTGCCAGCGGCAAAAGCGGAATGAGTGAAATTATCAAATCCATTGTCTTACTCTTTTAATTTGTTAAAGAAATCAATATCCACCGATCGGGCATTACGGTAAATCATAACCAAAATAGCCAACCCCACTGCCACCTCGGCAGCAGCAACAGCCATGATAAAAAACACAAATATCTGCCCTGATGGGTCGTTATGCTGATTGCTGAATGCGGTAAGTAAAAGGTTAACCGAATTGAGCATAAGCTCTATGCACATAAAAATAATAATCGCATTTCTGCGGAACAACACCCCTGCCACACCAATACAAAAAAGTATTGCTGAAAGTAATAAGTAGTGATTGATAGTTATTCCTGTCATGATTATTCAATTTCCTTTTTTCCAAGCATTACTGCTCCTACTATTGCAGTGAGAAACAATACCGAAACCATTTCAAACGGCAGCATATATTTATTATAAAGTACATGGCCCAGTGTTTCCACCAAACCAATGTCCGATTGATGATTGAGGTTAATATGATCTACACCTTTCATGGCGCTAACCACCACTATCATAAGCAAGCCGCCTGATATAACTGCTGCAAACTTGGCCACCACGCTTTTATTAGGTTCAATTTCTTTATTGAGGTTGAGCATCATAATGATAAACAGAAACAACACCATAATGGCACCTGCATAAACTATCAGATGTACTGCAGCCAGAAATTGTGCATTGAGTAAAATATAATGTCCAAATAATGTAAAGAAGAAAAATATCAGGGATAGCACGCTGTAAACAGGTTTACGGGTAAAAACCGTCATCAAGGCGCTGATAACAGAGAGAACTGATAGTATGTAAAATGCGTATTGACTCACGATATCTGGGTAGAGTAAAACCGGTGCGAAATTATATTTTTATTCGTAATTTAATAATGTAAAATGTCAGTTTGTTTTTTCGGGGCAAACATATAACTCGGTAACTGCAACATGTACCTGATGTTCGGGATAATAAATGCTTGCTGTATAGTATTCATATTTCACTTCCTTAAATTTATCATCTTTAAACTCAGCCGCTTTGTCACAACTGCGATAGGTTTGCACTGTATCGGCAGGAATGAGGTAAGGGCGCAAGACCGTATCGGTATAAGTACATAAGGACGAACGAATGACATAACAATCTCTGCACACATCTTTGTCGCATGACTGCAACAATACAGCTGATGCAATAACGGCAGTAAATGTTATTCCTCTTTTTCCTATCACTTAATTTTCTATTTGGCGATGTGCTCTTGCACGCACACTTATATCAATTCTTTTCTCAGGTTGTACCCCTTCCAGCAGTTTATCTTTTCCAAAAATAAAATCATCTCTCAGTAAATCCACCGGCACGTTTCTGTCGGTAAGGAATATTGCTTCTTTGGGGCAAGCCTCTTCACA
Source organism: Bacteroidota bacterium (assembly GCA_018268195.1). Taxonomy (GTDB): domain Bacteria; phylum Bacteroidota; class Bacteroidia; order AKYH767-A; family OLB10; genus OLB10. Next base: position 19,435 of record JAFDWZ010000029.1, read on the forward strand.
TAATCCGCAGAAAATACAACGCAGCATGTTGATTTCATAAACTGCAGCATATTTTTCTTCGCGGAAAAGATTTTCTTCTCCGGGTTTGCGCTCTGCTGCCGTCATGGTGATGGCTTCGGCAGGGCATGCCACAGCACACAATCCGCATGCCGTGCAATTTTCTCTTCCCAGCTCATCGCGCTTAAGAACGTGCCATCCGCGCCATACCGGTGCTACAGGTCGTTTCTGTTCCGGATATTTTATGGTGACTTTCTTTTTAAATAAATGCCTGAGTGTAATCATCATCCCTTTCGCTATTTCGGGGAGGTAGATTTTTTCCATAAAACTCATTTTTTTGTTGACGACTACTTTGCTTCTGTTTGTTAAACTCTGCATTGTTTTTTGTTTTTCAAATGCCTTGTTGCCACGGCATTATTTTTATTTTATTTTTTACTTACGCTTTTTTCGATGCTATTTTCTTTTGTTCCTCTGCAATTTTTTAGCTGATGTGTTTTAATCTTTTCCTTCTAAAATTCTGTCATTGATAATTACTCTTTTTAAAAATGGAATAATCCATTTCTCCACAACAACACCAAACCTGTCAGTAATAAATTTACAATGGATAGAGGAATCATCACTTTCCATCCGAGGTTCATCAACTGGTCGTATCTGAATCTGGGAATGGTCCATCTTACCCACATGAAGAAAAATATAAAGAAGAATATTTTCGCAAAGAAGAACACTACACCCAAAACTGCAAGTGTGTTATGTGACAAGCCGAGTCCGGCTACGAAAGGCATATTAAATCCTCCGAAGTAAAGTGTTGCAATTACTGCCGAAGAAATAAACATGTTGATGTATTCGGCAAAGAGATAGAAACCAAGTTTCATAGAAGAATACTCTGTATGATATCCACCTACGAGTTCTGTTTCGCACTCAGGAAGGTCAAAAGGTGTTCTGTTGGTTTCGGCAAAAGCACATACCAGAAAAATTAAAAATCCCAAAGGCTGATAAAACACATTCCAGTGTGCACCGGGTTGCTGCAAAACAATTTCGCGAAGGCTTAACGTACCGGTCATCATCACCAGTGAAATAATGGCCATACCCATAGCAAGTTCGTAGCTTATCATTTGTGATGTAGCTCTGATAGCACCAAGTAATGAATACTTATTGTTGGAAGCCCATCCGCCAATCATAATTCCATAAACGCCTATGGATACCACAGCAAAAATGTAAAGTATACCAATATTTACATCGGTAATCTGCATGATATATTCCTGCCCGTTGATGATTAAAGAATTTCCCCATGGTATTACCACACCGGTCATACATGCTGTAAGCATCATCAGCGAAGGGCCGAGAATAAACAACACTTTATCGGCATGTGAAGGAATGATTTCTTCTTTCATAAACATTTTCACTCCATCGGCCAAAGGCTGAAGTATTCCGAAAGGGCCGGCACGGTCAGGACCAATCCTATCCTGCATAAAAGCTGCAATTTTTCGTTCAGCGTAAGTAGAATACATTGCTATGAGCAGTGACACTGCAAACACTGCAATTACAAAAATGATTTTAAAAATTAACTCTGAATATTCCATAGCTGCATTTAGTTGTTATGGGCTTTTTCACCAATCTGTTTCTGCCTTGATAAATCTTGTTTCAATTGTTTAAGTTGCTCGTAATGATTTTGAGAAATCACCGAATGGCGGTCAATATGTCGCGGGCCTTCAATAACCCAGTCAGAAAGATTTTTTTTCTCAAAGCGGCAAGTGTTACATATCCATCCCGGTTTTCCGTCTTCGGTATTTTCAATTTCATGATACACGCCTTTTCGACCTGTTACACGAAGCACTGCATCACCTGAAACCCAGATGGCAACCTTTCCGCAACACACATCACAGTTGCGATGTGCATCAAGAGGCTTGGTAAACCATACACGCGATTTAAAACGGAAAGTTTTATCGGTTAAAGCTCCTACAGGGCAAACGTCAATCATATTTCCGCTCCACTCACTGTCAATGGCTTTTTCTATATAGGTAGATATTTCGGCATCCCAACCTCTGTTGAGCACGCCATGTACTCGTTCAGGGCATAGCTGTTCGGCAACTTTCACGCAGCGATAACACATGATACATCGGTTCATGTGTAGTTTTATTTTATCGCCAATGCTTTTCATCGGAAAAGTTCTCCGTCTGAATTCAGTTCGTGTTCCTTCGTCACCATGAGCATAGCTCAGGTCCTGAAGGTCACATTCACCCGCCTGATCGCAAACAGGGCAATCCAGAGGATGATTCAGTAAAAGAAACTCAACCACACCTTCGCGTGCTTCAAGCACTTCGGGCGAGGTGATGTTTTGCACTTCCATGCCATCCATCACTGTCTGACGGCATCCTACTACCAATTTAGGCATAGGCCTTGGATCTTTATCAGAGCCTTTGGTAACTTTTACCAGACAGGTGCGGCAATAACCTCCTGAAGTTTTCAGTGTAGAATAATAGCACATGGTTGGCGGGACAATATCGCCTCCTATTTTGCGTGCTGCTTCTACAATGGTTGTTCCTTCCGGAACGTCTATGGTATGTCCGTCAATGGTAACGCGAGCCATGTTATGATTCTTGTAAGTTATTAATACGGTAATAATGTTTTACATCACTTTTACCTTTGCTTATATACTGTTCAAATTCATTGCGGAAATGTCTGATGGAAGCAGCTACAGGCCATGCAGCAGCATCACCAAAAGGGCAAATGGTTTTGCCTTCTATTTTTCTTTGAATGTCCCACAACAGGTCAATATCTTTTGTCTCACCTTTTCCATCGAGCAGGCGGCTGAGAATTTTATACATCCATCCGGTACCTTCTCTGCATGGCGAACACTGTCCGCAACTTTCATGGTGATAAAAGCGTGAGAAGTTCCACACATTTTTAACAATGCTGGTATCTTCATCCATCACTATAAATCCTCCGGAACCCAACATGGTACCTGTGGCAAATCCTCCATCGGCAAGACTTTCGTAAGTCATCAGCCGTGCTTCGCCATTGGCTGTTTTCAATATCAACTCAGCAGGTAAAACGGGTACTGATGAACCTCCGGCAACTACAGCTTTCAGTTTTTTTCCATTTCGGATACCTCCGCAATACTGCTCGCTATAAATAAATTCTTCTACGGGCACACCTAATTCTATTTCATAAACACCGGGCTTGTTGATATGCCCTGATGCTGATATGAGTTTGGTACCTGTGCTTTTTCCTACACCAATTTTTGCATACTCCTCACCGGTGATTCTGATAATGGGTACTACTGCGGCAATGGTCTCTACGTTGTTCACCACTGTGGGGCATCCCCATAATCCTTTCACGGCAGGGAATGGAGGCTTGATACGCGGATTACCTCTCTTACCTTCCAGCGATTCGATCAATGCAGTTTCTTCGCCACAGATATACGCACCTGCACCGCAATGCACATGCAGGTCGAGGTCGAAACCGCTTCCGAGAATATTTTTTCCGAGATATCCGGCAGCATAAGCTTCGTCAATAGCTTTTTGCAAAATGTGGTAAACGTACATCATCTCACCTCTGATGTAGATGTAAGAAGTGTTGGCTCCCAATGCAAAACTTGAAATAATCATACCTTCAACAAGGATATGAGGTTTGTGTTGCATCAGGTAGCGATCTTTGAAAGTACCGGGTTCACTCTCATCAGCATTGCAGATGAGGTAACGTGGTTCTCCCGGAGGTTTGGCAAGAAAACTCCATTTCATTCCCGTAGGGAAACCTGCACCTCCACGACCGCGAAGACCGGATTTCTGTACTTCCGTTACGATGTCTTCAGGTTTCATCTGAAGCGCTTTTTTCAGCGATTCGTATCCGCCTGTTTGCTGATAACCGGAAAGGGTATTGATTCCGGGTTTATCTAAATTATCTAAAAGCAGTTGTCGTCCCATCTTCAAGGTTTAATTTTTTCTTTTTCCCAATGTGTTCTGCGCACTCCTGCATTACGGTGATCGTCAAGAATTGCATCTACTTTTTCAAGGGTCAGATTTTCGTGATAGGTTTCGCCTATCTGCATCATTGGAGCGGTACCACAGCTTGCCAGACACTCTACCGTTTTAAGGGTAAACATTCCATCGGCAGTCGTTTCTCCGTTTTTTATTCCTAATTTCTTTTCTATATATCGCACTACATCTTCAGCACCCATGAGCCAGCATGGACCGGTGTGGCATACTTCAATCAGGCATTTACCAACGGGTTTAAGGTTAAACATGGTGTAAAATGTAGCTACCTCATACACTTCTATAGGTTGTATTTTAAGCAGCGAAGCCACATAGTCCATTACTTCAGGGCTCAGCCATCCGTCAAACTCAGCTTGTGCAATATGTAAAATGGGCAGAATAGCCGATTTGTGTTTCCCTTCGGGATATCGCTTTATCAATTTTTCAGTGAGTGCAAGTGCATCGTCCGAAAATTTTATCTCTTTATTATTTGCCACGATATTTATTTTACTTGATTCAACTAATAATCCTGATTCATTAAGCATCCAGTTCACCTGCAATCACATTCATGGAGCTCATGGTAAGTATGGCATCGCTCAGATAAGCTCCTTTAATCATATCAGGATAACCCTGATAATAAATAAAGCAAGGTCTGCGCATGTGCAAACGGTATGGTGTTCGTCCGCCATCACTCACCAGATAGTATCCTAACTCTCCGTTGCCGCCTTCCACACAATGATAAACTTCGCCTTTGGGTGCAGCTGTTTCGCCCATTATTATTTTGAAATGATAAATGAGGGCTTCCATTTTGGTATATACATCTCCCTTCTGCGGCAGATAAAAATCAGGCACGTCAGGAGCATAGTAAGAAGTTTTGTCTTCGAGTTTATCCAGTTTTTCCATTGCCTGCTGAATAATTTTTATGCTCTCCCACATTTCCTGTTCGCGTACCATAAAGCGGTCGTAAGTATCGCCATGGGTACCTACGGGAATAATAAAATCAAACTCTTCATAGGAAGAATAAGGATTCATTACACGCACATCATAATCCACACCAGCAGCACGCAAGTTGGGTCCTGTGAAGGAGTATGCAAGAGCAAGTTCGGCAGATATAGGTCCGCAATTGATGGTGCGATCCATAAATATACGGTTGCGCACAAGCAATGCTTCAAACTCTTTAAGTCCGCGAGGAAGCTCCTTGAGTAATTTTTCAATTTTCAGCCATGCTGCCTGATTGAAATCTCTTTCAAGACCTCCAATACGGCCAATGTTGGTATTCATTCGGGCTCCGCAGAGTTCTTCGTAAATATCGTAGATGTGTTCGCGAAACTGAAATATGTAGAGGAAACCCGTCATGGCACCACTGTCAACACCAATTACTGAGTTGCAAATGATATGATCGGAGATGCGGGCAAGTTCCATGATGATAATGCGTAAATACTCAACCCGTTTGGGGAGTTTAATTCCGGCAAGTTTTTCTACGGTCATGTGCCATCCCATATTGTTGAGTGGCGATGAGCAATAGTTAAGCCTGTCAACAATGGGTGTTATTTGTCCATAGGGTCTGCGCTCGGCAAGTTTTTCAAATGCACGGTGTATGTATCCGATGGTTTGTTCGGTATCCACAACAATTTCGCCATCCATTTTAAGTACATTCTGAAAAATTCCATGTGTGGCAGGGTGTGTAGGTCCCAGATTAAGGGTTGTGTATTCCTTACTGATGACTTCCTGTTTAGTATCCTGTTTTACCTCTTCTTTCATGCATTAAATTTTTTATCTGCCAAACATTTTATCATCTTTATCAAATCGGGCCTGATCTTCGAGTGGATATTCTTTTCTCAATGGCCATCCTACCATACTATCTTCGTTCAAAATTCTTTTAAGATGCGGGTGACCGTCAAAATGAAAACCGAAAAAGTCATAAGCTTCGCGTTCCATCCAGTTAGCTGCAGGCCACACATCGGTAATGGTAGGAAAATGTGGTGGGTCGTGATGGGTAAATGTTTTCAGTCTGATGCGCAGATTGCGTTTCCAGTCGTGCAGGTGATACACCATTCCGAAGGTCTTAGGGCTGTCGGGATAATGAATTCCGTTGCAGGTGGTGAGAAAAGTAAAACCATTTTCTTTTAGCCAGATGATTACATTCTTAATTGCATCAACAGATATTTCGGCAACAGAAACATCATTTAACTTTTCGACACTGATAATCTTTTCGCCAAAATGCTCTTTCAGCATTTTCTCCAGTTCATCAGCCTCTATTGTTTGAAACATATTATTCAGTATTGATAAAAAGGGGTTTTATTTAATTCCGTAGCTGGCTAACAGTTCAGCATATTCAGCAGAGTTTCTTCTTCGGATGGATTCATTTTGCGCAAGCTCCTGTATTTTCATTACTCCATCCAGAATCATTTCAGGACGTGGCGGGCAACCCGGCACATACACATCTACAGGTATAATTCTGTCAATACCCTGCAACACGCTGTAAGTATCAAAAATACCTCCTGAACTTGCACAGGCACCCACAGACAAAACCCATCTGGGTTCAGCCATCTGCTCGTACACCTGCCTCAACACGGGACCCATTTTTTTAGCAATGGTTCCCATCACCATGAGCATGTCGGCCTGACGTGGTGAGAAACTTAAACGCTCTGCACCAAAACGTCCGAAGTCGTAATGCGAAGCCATGGTTGCCATAAACTCAATACCGCAGCACGATGTGGCAAAAGGCAATGGCCATAATGAATTTTTACGCGCCATACCTACAGCCTTGTCTAAGGTAGTGGCAAGGAAACCATGTCCTTCATATCCTTCTAAGCGCTCCTTGGTGAGATGAACTTTCTGTACTTCTATATCTGACATTTTTATTGTTCTAAAATTGAGTAATCATTCTTCTTTTTATCATTCCCACTTCAATGCTCCCTTGCGGATGATGTAGATAAAACCTACCAGCAACAAACCTATGAAAAGCAACATCTCGAGAAATCCTACCATGCCGAGTTTCAGAAAATTTACTGCCCATGGATACATAAATATTACTTCTACATCAAACAACACAAATAAAATTGCAACAAGAAAATACTTGATAGAAAATGGCAGTCGTGCATTGTCTTTCGATTCGATACCACATTCAAAAGTATCTAATTTAATTTCTGATTTTCGTTTTGGTCCCAGTAAATGTGTTGCAAAAATGGTTGCCAAAACAAACCCGATGGCAACAACAAACATGATGGCTACAGGGAAATAATCAGCAGGTACGCTTAATAAAACCATGATAGTGTATTTAACTGCACAAAGTTAGCCTTTTTCTATAATGCCAAATACAAAATGGCTTTTTGTTTTTAATGCTATGATATTCAAAACAAAAAAGAGGGAGTCTTAGCTCCCTCTTTTGATTTTGTTTAACCAACACTTTCATGTTGTGTTGAATTTTGCGAACAAACTTCAGATGGTTGTCTGTAAGCAGATTTCTATCTGATAAAAATCATTTTGCCCGTTTCTTTTATATCCATTCTCAGAAATTACATGCTGTTATTCAGAGGTCTGTTAACTTAATCATTCTGAAAAAGTCTGCGTGTATAAACCTGATTATTGATAATTATTTTCACTGTATAAATACCTGAAGAGTAACCATAATTCTTAGCTATGAAAGGATAGGTATAGGTACCCGGTTCCTGTTTGCCGTTAAACAAGGTAGCCACTGTTTGTCCCAGTTTATTTATCACCATCAACGACACGTCTGAAGTTTGCTCCAGATAATAAGTTACATTGGCTTGACCGCTGAACGGATTAGGACTTACAGTAAAGTTAAACATATTATCACTGATGGAAGCTGCTACTGTTTTGCTGATATCGTTTTTACCGTCAAAATCAATCTGATTTAAACGATAATAGTAAACAATACCCGGCAGCACCTTTGTGTCCACAAATGAGTAAGTGTGCATAATGTTAGACGTACCATTGCCATCAACCCAGCCAATTTTTTCGAACTCTTTGCCATCGGTGCTTCGCTGCACTTCAAACCCTTTATTGTTCTTTTCACTTGCTGTTGACCAATTCACAACAATTTGTCTGTCGCGTGTTGTGGCGTTCAGGTAAAGTAATTCCACAGGCAAAGGATTTGGCGCCTGAGCTGTTCCAAACATAATAGGAGTATTAGCTGAAGCGCGGCCCATTGTGCTCCACAATAAATTGGTACGTGTAACCGGACCTGGTAATGAGGTGCCTGAAATACAAGAATTGGCAGGGATTGGAGTTAAAAACCAGTTGGCTGCAGTTCCGGAATTTCCTGTTTTGTTAACCATAACCGTTTGACCCTGACTATTATTGGTATAACCATTATCAGTAAGTGTTACATCCAAAACTCCTGAAGTGCTCGTGGCTGTGTTAGTCAATATTCTCCACAGACCATTATCCAGTGCAGTGGCACCTGATGAGTGATATTTGACACTACATTCGTCAATTGCTCCTCCGGTAAATGCGGTATTAGAAGCAGGTATTGTATTATCAAACCCAACTAAGAAATAGCCGGGGTTAGGTAATAATGCTGTTTTCACATCAAGCTGTATGTTGGAATACTTGGTACTGGTTCCTACAGGAAGGTCATAGGTGCCGATAGCTCCTGTGGTTGCTTTTTTAAGAACATATAGAAAAGCTGTTGTACCCGGACCTACAATATAGCTATTCGGATTCATACCGGTAATTACCCCTGTAGAACCGAGGTTGAGAACATCCACATAGCCTCTATAATTTGGTGCCGCCAAAAAAGGATTTGCCCCGGGCAGTACAAGTTTTCCTGAATTAAAAGTTAAAGTTCCCGTTGTGTTAAGTGTCATATATGCAGCACCAGTACTAACTCCCGAATTCGGCTGAACGGTAACCGTTGAAGCCGGTGACTGATTCATATAAACAGAGGTTATTGATGCCCTATTCATATAATTCTGATTGGCTGCACCATTAAATTCGAGAACAGAACCACCACCTGTTGTAAATGCGCTGTTGCCAAATACCAGAAAATCACCTCCTACTTTTACATATTTACCAAATCCACCGGGTGAAGCATTCAGGGTTGTGGTGTTGTTGGTAAGCGAGGCCCCGGTGTTGTATCCTACTTTCAAATTACCTTTGACATCAAAATCCTGATTAGCATTAATTACGTGGCTCAAATTAGCCTTATAGGCATCCAGATGGTAAAAGGCATTAGCTCCTGTCAGGTTACCATCTAAGTTTTGTGTTCCGTTATAGTTTGGAGCATTAGCTGGTCCATCCAGAAGAACAAGTGACCCGGGTTGTGCATTGAAGCTACCATTGTTATTAAAATCTTTACAGATTTCAAGTACTCCTGTGCCTGTAATGGTTAGCGAAGCACCTGTGTTAATGGTTAAATTCCGACAACTTACTGTTCCGGTAATAATTGGCGGGTTTACATACGAGGAAGTAATCAATGCATCGGTTTCGCCATTTACTCCCGAGCAACTTGGTATGTTACATCCACCCCAGTTATTGGCATCATTCCAATCAGAACTTACGGTACCTGTCCAGGTAATAGCAGAGCCATTAGGAACACTACCGTTAATTACTGCAGCCGGGCTTGGCGTAGTATTGGCAAAACTTAATGTAAATCCGGAAGTACTGTTGGCCCAGTTGTTTACATAAACATAATAAACTTCACCGGCCGTCACTGGAATCGGTGTTTCGTAGGCGCTATTAAATCCGGGATAAGCAGGAGGTGAGTTACCTCCGGTATAACAACCGGTAACGCCTTGTGCGCTGTAATTACACCTTACTTCACCTTGCGACTGGGTTGCAGGGTTAGCAATTGAGGCACAGGTAGCAAGGGTTCCGCTACCTGCCATTTTCCATACAGCAAAATCGTAATCGGTAGCTGATGTGCCATTATAATCATTAGGCACAATATCAAACATCAGGTTTCCGGAACCTATAATATTAACCTGATACCATGCACCGGCTCTGTCGCCCGCCAAAAGACAGTTTCCGCTGCCTCCGGTAAAATCACATACAGAAGCATATCCCTGATATCCGGGGTTAGGAACAAAAGTGTTATTGTTACAAACAATACTTGGCGAAGCACAATCAGCTCCCGGTGTTGGTGGATACGGGTTTGCACATCCTGCACCACCATCCATTATAAATAGTGTAAAAGTTCCTACGCTTCCGTTCTTGCCATCCACTGAAATGTAATACATATATCCAGGTGCTAAGCCTGATTGTGTTAATTCGGAGTTGAGATAGGTTGAGCCACCACATGATGCGCGGTTATCGTTACAAGCAATATAATTTAATGTATTACCTGCGCCACATGCCACATTTCCCGTTAAAGGATTACGTCCGTAAAGTGCTATTTGTGTATCATATAATGAACCTCGCTCAGTACGAATACGAACACATCCGCTTGGAGGTGCTATAAAACGATACCATACTGTATTTACCTGAGCGGTACCTCCTGAGTTAGTCCAGCATGCGGGAGGAGCGGGTTCATCGTTGTAGGAGCCGCAAATGTTGCTACCCGGCAGATATAAACCGGCTGGTGACAAAGGAGGGACAGGAAATGCATTACATGGAGCATCATTTGAAGGGCCTGAAGAGGAAGTAATAGAGATATCATCTACTGCTGCAGGAGGTTGTGTTCCCACTGAATTATCATTTCTCCAGGAGAACACCAAGCGAAACTTATAACCAGCCAAGGCATTAAATGATGCGGTGTAAATAGTATAAGTTGATTGTGAGTTTAAAGGCCCTGCCAGTTTAACCGGATTACTGAGGTTTGGCAATGCACCGCCAACACTACCTCCGGTAATTAGTACTCCTGCTGTGGGAGTAAAACCTACAGGCACGGCAAATACTTCAAGGTAATCATACCCGCTTTCACCTGCCACACGATAAGAAAAAGAAAGATTTATACAACTACCTCCTCCGGAAAGGTCAATAACTGTGCTGCTCATTGCATGCACTGTTGAGGCATTTGTAACTGTATAAGTATTAGAACTTCCTCCGTTATTGGAAATATATAAACCTCTGTTGCCGCTTGCACTGGTAGCATTACCAATATACCACTGGTTGGTTAACCCTCCATTGTAAAAAGTCCAGTTTATGCAACCTTCAAAATTTTCATTATATGGCGGGACACCACTTACTACGGGATTAAGTCCCGTAGTAAAATTATAAATGAAGAAACCGCAACCGGCAGTATTCGCGCCAAAGGAGTTTACAGGAATAATTCGCCAGTAATAGGTAGTAGAAGCTGCAAGTCCTGCCAAATCATAAAAACTCTTATTGGTAGTTCCAACAGTAGTCCAGGGGCCACCCAAAGCAGGTGCCGTCTGAACCTGATAACTTGTTGCACCATTGCAGCCCAAGGAATGATTCCATGTTAAAGTAACATTACATGGAGAAAGACCTGTTGCACCGTTTAAAGGCGAAGTATAAACCACGCATGATGGTACAGCAGTAGGAGTTTGATAAGTAAGAAGTACATTATCAACTGCAGCAGGCGGATTGGTGCTTGCACCAACAACACCATCACTTACAAACACAAATGCAAGTGTATAATTCAATCCACTTCCTGCAAGTTTAGGATCGAGATTAAAGGATTCTGTTTGCCAGGTATTAAAACCATTATACCAAACAGAGCCTACCTGATAAAGAGGCTGAATATCATTAGAGGTAATAGGTCCTGCTTTAGGAATCATATAAACCTTCATGTTATCCAAATCAGAGTTGGAAGCATCATTCTCACCCATACATTTCCACCTGAAACCAAGCGTAATGCAGGAGTTATTTACCGGAAAAGCTACAGGCGTTGATCTTGCAAGAATGAGGGTATCATTCGAAGTAAAAGTATAGTTGTAAGGTGGTGTGGCAGCTGCCGGATTGGTTGAAACATAAGCAGCCTGTGTGCCTGAAACAGAACCTGCAGCAGTACTTACCACCCAATCATCGGCTGGTATCGCAACTAAATTTTTTGTTGCAGCCCAATTGTTGCCTGCAAGTCCTCCAGCTGCATCAAAATTACCTCCGTTAGCAGGTCCAATAACGGTTACTTGTGACCATCCGGTCATAGTAATTATAAGTGCGGTAATTAGCGTGTAAATCTTTTTCATTTAAATTTTCTGTAGATATAATTCGAGTTTCAAATGTATAAAGTTTTGATTAAATACGGAATAGTTTTTATAAGATTTTTTTTCTTCCATTCATCATCAACCTTTTTTCTGATAAAATCACTTATATGCATAAAAATCTCAAGCCGGGCAAATTAAATTTTCATTGACCCTATATTGAAATATTTTGGGCAAACAGTAATTAAATACAGGTTAACGATTCGTTATACTCAATCCAAGCTCAGAAAGTTGCTCTTTTTCGATAAAAGACGGAGCATCAATCATGATGTCGCGGGCAGCATTATTTTTAGGGAAAGCAATAAAATCGCGAATAGAATCGGACCCACCGAAGAGTGCACATAAACGGTCGAAACCGAAAGCAAGACCTCCATGAGGAGGCGCACCATAGTGAAATGCATTTAACAGAAAACCAAACTGTTCCATAGACTTTTCGGGCGTAAATCCAAGAATTTCAAACATTTTGGATTGCAACTTTTTGTCGAAAATACGAATAGAACCTCCACCTATTTCAACACCGTTTATGACCAAATCATAGGCATTGGCACGTACTTCACCGGGTGCCGACTCAAGCAAATTAACATCTTCAGGTTTGGGCGAAGTAAACGGGTGGTGCATGGCATGGAAACGTTTAGATTCTTCGTTCCATTCAAGCAACGGAAAATCTACTACCCAAAGGCAGGAATAGGTATTTCTGTCGCGCAAGCCCATACGGTTGCCCATTTCAAGTCGCAATTCGCTCAGTGCCTTTTGGGTCTTTGATTCACTACCTGAAAGGATGAGCACCAAATCGCCTTCAGCAGCACCCATATTTTGGATAGCTTTCCGCAGTTCCTCTTCTGTGTAAAATTTATCTATGCTTGATTTGATAGTTCCGTCCGTATTGTAACGAATGTACACCATACCACCTGCACCGATCTGTGGGCGCTTAACCCACTCCGTCAGTTCATCCAATTGTTTTCTGGTATAAGTAGCGCAACCTGTGGCAACTATTCCGGCAGTATATTCAGCCTCATCAAACAACTTAAATTTTCCTGCAGGCAACTGAAGTGGAGTATCCTTACTTTTAAGTTCCCTGATGCACATTTCAAACCGTGTATCGGGCTTGTCATTACCATAGTTTTTCATGGCATGAGCATAAGTCATGCGCGGCAACATGGGCATGTCCATGTTTTTCACCTTTTTAAAAAGATGTTTTATCAAACCCTCAAATGTTTTTAAAATATCTTCCTGCTCAATAAAACTCATTTCGCAATCAATCTGAGTAAACTCAGGCTGTCTGTCGGCACGCAAGTCTTCGTCACGAAAACATTTAACAATCTGATAATAACGGTCGAAACCGGCAACCATGAGCAGTTGCTTAAAAGTTTGCGGTGATTGGGGTAAGGCATAAAACTGTCCGTTATGCACCCGCGAAGGAACCACAAAATCACGTGCACCTTCGGGAGTAGATTTAATCAGTACGGGAGTTTCCACCTCAATAAATTTTTCGCCATCCAGAAAATTTCTAATAAGCGAAGCCAATTGGTGTCTCAGTTCGAGGTTGGCTCTTACGGATGGCCTGCGAAGGTCGAGGTAGCGATATTTCATACGAAGTTCGTCACCACCATCGGTATTTTCTTCAATGGTGAAAGGGGGCGTTTCGGAAACATTCAGCACTTCCAGCTGCTCCACCAAAATTTCGATTTCACCGGTAGGAATTTTCAGGTTCTTACTGCTTCTTTCGGTAACCTTTCCTGCAATGCGAACTACATACTCTCTGTTCAGTTTGCGCGCTTCGTTACACAATTCGGCATTTGAATCCATATTAAAAACAAGTTGGGTAATACCATAGCGGTCGCGCAAATCAATGAAGGTCATTCCTCCCAAATCACGCGATTTCTGAATCCATCCGCATAGTTTCACTTCCATGCCGTTCTGTTGCATGGACAATTCTCCACAAGTGTGTGTACGAAGCATTATTTCCGGTTTAAATAAATAGAGGCCGAAATTATAAAATTAGAGGCTAAGCTTATAAGAAAGATGACCTTGAAAAAAACGTATGAATTAATATCGTCTGTCAAACTTTAGTAATACTCTGTTTGTTGTGAGGAGAAATAACAGTTAATATTTTCATTTTCACGTAAAAAGCCTATTTTTGCGGCTCGTGAAAAAACGATAATAATTTTAAATTTTAACATAACATGACAAAAGCAGAGTTGGTAAATGAAATTTCGGTAAAGACCGGAGTAGAGAAAATGGTTGTGCAGAATGTAGTTGAGTCCATGATGAAGGTGGTAAAGAACTCATTGGTGCAGCATGACAATGTTTATTTAAGAGGTTTCGGCAGTTTTATAGTTAAAAAAAGAGCACAGAAAACCGGACGTATCATAACAAAAAACACAGCGATTATAATTCCTGAGCATTTCATTCCTGCCTTCAAACCGGCTAAAACTTTTACCGATAAAGTAAAGAATGCTCATAAAAAGAAGGAATCACAACCTCAGATGTAATTGACTAAATGTCAGCGTCATCAAAAAGTATAATTACAGTTGCAGCAGCAATTGTTTTAGTTTTCTTGTTTTTTCTGCTTCCACGATATAAGAAACCTGCAGATTCGGCACCGGTAACATCAGTTATCACAGAATTTGATTTTGCGGGGTTCGAAAAAATGGCGGTTACGGAACTTAAACAGCAAGATAAAACTATATTAGATAGTTTATTGTCTGATTCAAAAAGCGGCAATACCGATTCATTGATTTCGTTTTGGGATCGGCATGAAAAACCGGGAATTTCCGCTTTTTATGCTGAACAAAGAGCAAAAAAAGACATCACTGAAAAAAACTATATCAATGCTGCGTTTCGTTATTTCGATGCTTACAAAGCAGCAAAAGACTCTTTATCCGAAATGTACTTTGTGAATAAGGCAATAGCCTGTTATACGGAAGTGCTGAAGATAAATCCGGAAAACCTGAATGCAAAAACCGATTTGGGAATATGCTATGCCGAAAGTGCCATCAACCCAATGCAGGGCATCACACTTTTGAAAGAAGTAGTTGCCAAAGACCCCAATCATGAAAATGCACAGTTAAATCTCGGATTTCTGTCGGTAAGATCGAGGCAGTATGATAAGGCATTGGAGCGATTCAACACTGTATTGAAAATCAACCCTTCCAGAGTAGACATGTATGTATTTATAGGACAAACCTATCTGGAAATGGGAAACAAAGAAGAGGCAATAAAAAATTTTGAAACCTTTAAATCTCTGAGTAATAACACTCAGGCATTGGCACAAATAGATGCCTATCTGAAAGAACTTAAAACAAAACCTTGATATTCATCAAAAAATGCTACTTTTGCACTCCTTTTTTGAATAAACGGAAATACAAATTAAAAATATTTAAATAACATGCCAAGCGGAAAGAAGAGAAAACGCCATAAAATGGCCACTCACAAGCGCAAAAAAAGATTGAGAAAAAACAGGCATAAGAAGAAATAACTTTGAGCCTTGAAACGGTATTCGGTTTATAAAATAAACCGAAGCATGACCGTATTTTATTATCAGGAGTAACAGCTCCATCAATCAAATTTTTTTGCCTTGAGTAACGATTTAATTATAGACTCAAGCCCATCGGAAGTACGAATTGCCCTTTTAGAAGAAAAAAAACTCGTTGAACTAAACAGCGAAAAAAAGGACAGGAGTTTTTCGGTAGGCGACATTTACCTTGGAAAGGTAAAAAAACTCATGCCTTCACTCAACGCTGCATTTGTTGACATAGGCTATGAGAAAGATGCCTTTTTACATTATCTCGACCTGGGTCCGCAATTTCAATCGCTGCTCAAGTACGTAAAAGATACGCAAGCAGGCCGACAAACCGATTCGACATTGAATCAGTTTGAACTGGAAAAAGATATTATTAAAACAGGCAAAATCACCCAAGTAATCAGCTCGGGATTATGGTTGCCGGTTCAGGTTGCCAAAGAACCTATTTCAACAAAAGGGCCGAGAATTACCACTGAAATATCTATTGCAGGGCGCTTTTTTGTGTTGACGCCTTTTTACAATCATGTATCCGTATCATCAAAAATAAAAAGCCCCGAAGAACGCAGCCGCCTCAAACGATTAGCACTAAGCATTAAACCGAAAAATTTCGGAATCATAGTAAGAACCGTAGCCGAAGGCAAAAAAGTTGCCGAACTGGATAAAGACATTCAGGATGTGCTGATGCGCTGGAATAGCTTTTACGAAGCACTGAAGACATCCACTCCGGGACAAAAAGTTTTAGGTGAAATTGATCGCACGTCATCCATACTGAGAGATATTCTGAATCCTAACTTCAGTAATATTTATGTGAACGACCACCTGCTGTTTGATGAGATAAAATCCTACTTGCATTCCATAGCACCTGAGCAGGAAGACATCATCCGGTTATTTAAACACAAGCAACCCATATTTGAGCATTTTGGTATTGATAAACAAATCAAATCTGATTTTGGCAAAACAGTACCTATGCAAAATAGCGCTTATCTGGTGATAGAGCATACCGAGGCCATGCACGTGATTGACGTAAACAGCGGAGGCAGAAACAGAGGCGACAGCGACAGTCAGGAAAACAATGCTTTTGAAACCAACTGCATGGCAGCACGTGAAATTGCACGACAGCTGCGCCTGCGTGATATGGGAGGAATCATTGTCATAGACTTTATTGACATGACCAATCTTGAACATAAGAAACAACTTTACGAAGTGTTCAAAGAGGTTATGAAACGTGATACGGCACGGCATACCATACTTCCGCCAAGTAAATTCGGGCTCATACAACTGACACGGGAAAGAGTGCGGCCTGAAATGAAAATTTCAACTACAGAAAAATGCCCTTCATGCAACGGCACGGGCGAAATACGAGCCAGCATCCTGCTAATGGATGAAATTGAAAACAACCTGCGCTATCTTGCTCAGGAACAAAATGAGAGAAAAGTCACTCTGTGCGTTCACCCTTATCTCGAAGCTTTCATTAATAAAGGATTTTATTCGCTAAAACTGAAATGGTTTTTTAAATATAAAATCCGGGTAAATGTGGAATCTGTTTCCTCTTACGCCATCACACAATATTCCTTTTTCAACAAAAAAGGAGAAGAGATAAAAATCTGATTTAGCTGCCGGAAATTTTCAGTAGCCAACACAGCATCCCTGAATCATCATTACTTATCTGAGCATTTAACTAAAACTGAATTCAGTTGCCAAAAACCGCTATGGCCGGTAAAGATGATTGATAAAACAGCAACAGCTCAATGACCACAAAGCGCAATCACTTACATTTGTTACCCGAAATAATATATTCTGTTATGAAAAAAGCATTTACCTTTTTAAGTATCATTCTTCTTATGAATGCCTGCAACACACCACCGGCAACCACTGACAATACTGAATACAACAAAAATTTTGACGATTACAAAAACCGTTTTGTAGAGCAGATGTGGGCTATGTATCCGATGTGGGCAACAGAAACCGGATATCATAAATATGACAGTTTGCTTGAAATAAATAATGCAGACTACCGCAATCATATTATACAATTTGTGAATCAGCATCTCGATTCGCTTCAGTCATTTGACTCTACCAAATTATCTGATTTGAATAAAATGGATGCAGCCATAATCAACAACTTTCTGCAACTGAACAAATTTAATATTGAAGAATTAAAAGCATGGCAGTGGAATCCATCCTCCTATAATGCAAGCGGAAATATTTCATATATGCTTTCGGAAAACTATGAGCCACTGGAAAACCGAATCAGAAACATCGGCAAAAAATTGGAACAAGTACCTGCATATTATCAGGCAGCAAAAGAAAACATACAGAACCCATCGCCCGAACATTTGCAACTTGCCATAGAGCAAAACAAAGGAGGATTTGAATCACTTCAGACAACATTAAAAGATTCATTGGGAGAAAGCACATTGAGCACAGATGAAAAAACAAACATCGTAACCTATCTGAATAAAGCAATAGCAGCAGTTGAAGACTATGTATCTTTTCTGAAAAACCTGAAAAACGAAAACGGCAGAAGCTTCAGGCTGGGGAGTGAATTGTATGCTAAAAAATTTAATCTTGAAATAGAAAGCAGCTATAGCTATGAGCAGATTTATGACTCAGCAATGCAACGCAAGAATTATTTACACATACAAATGGCAACCATTGCAACTAAGTTGTGGTCAAAATATTTTGGAAATACTCCGTTGCCTGAAGACACGCTTGCACTTATAAGCAAAGTAATTGATACGATTTCTACAAACCATGTTAAGCCTGATGAATTTCAGACAACGATAGAAAAGCAAATTCCCGAGTTGGAAAAATTTGTTACTGATCACAACCTGATATATCTCGACCCATCAAAGCCTTTAAAAGTGCGCAAAGAGCCTGCTTATATGGCAGGTGTTGCAGGTGCCTCTATCAGTGCTCCCGGGCCTTATGATAAAAACGGAAACACTTACTACAATGTAGGGTCGCTTGCAGGATGGGATGCACAGCGCGCTGAAAGTTATTTGCGTGAATACAATAACTATACGCTACAGATACTGAATATTCACGAAGCAGTACCCGGGCACTACACCCAATTGGTTTACAGCAATAACTCTCCCAGTATTATCAAAGCAATTTTGGGCAATGGTGCCATGGTAGAAGGGTGGGCTGTTTATGGAGAGCTGATGATGCTGGAAAATGGTTATGGAAATAATGAACCGGAGATGTGGCTGATGTATTACAAATGGAATTTGCGTACGGTATGCAACACGCTGCTTGATGTATCAGTACACACGCGCAACATGACTCATGACGAAGCAATGCATTTGCTTACCAAGGAAGCCTTTCAGCAAAATGCAGAAGCGGAAGGTAAATGGAGAAGAGTGATGTTGACCAATGTACAGTTGACAAGTTATTACACCGGCTTTAAAGAAATATGTGACCTGCGCGAAGAATGTAAAAAAATTCAAGGCAATAAATTTGATTTAAAAAAATTCCATGAGAAGTTTCTAAGCTTCGGCAGTGCTCCGGTGAAGTTGATTCGTGCACAGATGCTGTCGGATTTGAAACAACAGAAATAGCAATGCAACGTTTCAATCTGTTTTTGTCGAATATAAAAAAACTGGCCGGTGTTTATGCAACAGGGTTGGTACTATTATTTTCAGTAAGATTATTTTTCTTAACACGGCTTTTTTCTGCGGAAGAAGCTTCACAATTTAAATCTGAAATAGCAAAAGCATTTTTTGTAGGTTGTAGGTTTGATACAATGGTACTCATGTACGGACTTGCCATTCCTATGTTTCTGTGCTTAATCGGCTTGCTGATAAACACAGAAAGTTTTCACAGGCAGATTAATAAATTCAACATGCATTACAGCAAGTTTATGCTGTTTCTATTCACGTTTATCGGAATTGTTGACGTTTACTACTTCAACTACTTTCAGTCACATATCAGTGTCCTTGCGTTTGGATTATTTGAAGATGACACCACAGCTGTACTTCAATCAGTATGGTCGGATTATCCGGTGATAAAAGTATTGATAGCTTTAGCCATTATCGCATTGATAATAGATATTGTTGTTAAAAGAATTTTCAGAATTAATCATGCTGTCATTCTCCGCAAGATACCACTGGCACCTGTATGGTCAGTCATCCTTTTAGGTATGTTTTTTCTGGGCATGCGTGGCTCAACAGGTACTTTCCCATTGCAAATTGATGATTCAACCGTGTGCGACAACAGCAACGCAAATCTGTTGCCGATAAATGGAGTGTTTGCCATAAAAGAAGCATTTATGATGCGAAACCGGCAAATGAGTATTGATGGCAACATTGCTTCTTTAAAACTCATTGGATTTGACAGTGTTGCATCAGCGGTTTCATCTTATTTCAACAAACCGGCCACCTCCAATCCGTTTGAATGTTATTTTGACACTACAGCTACTAATACATCAGATAAACCATTACCTCATGTGGTTTTCTTTCTGATGGAAAGTATGAGTAACAACAATCTTTACTATCACTCTCCTACTCTGAATTTATTAGGGGCACTTGAAAAGCATCTGAGTAAAGATGTTTTCCTCAGAAATTTTTTACCCTGTGCCAATGGCACCATCAACAGTTTGGAAGGCATTATGGTAAACACTCCTATCACTTCATTATCACAGTCAGAATTCAACAGAATTTCTTACTCATCATCTGTTACATTACCCTTTGTGAATGCAGGATATGAAACAACCTTTATTACAGGCGGCAAATTCGGATGGCGGAATATTAACGAGTTCATCCCGCACCAATACTTTCAGCATGTTGAAAGCAAAGACAATGTGCTGAAAGAAATCCCCGGAGCTACCGAATGTGAATGGGGCGTGTATGACCAGTATCTTTTTGATTATGTTTTTAAAAAGCTGAAAGAAGCTAAGAAGCCGCAGATGATTTTTGTACTCACTACCACCAACCACACCCCTTTTCATCTGCCTGAAAAATATAAGCCCTACCCTATTCAACTGACATCAGAAATAAAATCAAAATTGCTGACTGATGAAAATATGGCTGTAAAAAATCTGACCAACCTGCAATATTCAAATGATTGTTTGGGAAGGTTTATGGATGAAATTAAAAGCTCATCTTTAGAAGAGAAAACGCTGGTTGCGGCAACAGGTGATCACAATAACCTGATGCTTTTTGGTTTCAGCGAAGAACAAATTTTTTATCAGCGCAGCGTTCCGTTTTATTGCTACATCCCTGAAACTTATAAACCTACAACGCCATTATCAGACTGGGGTTCGCATAAAGATATTTTCCCTACGCTGATAAATCTGTCGTTGCCACATAGCCGCTATTTTAATTCAGGCAAAAACCTTTTTGACTCTACCTCACAATCCAACACCTTTGCAACCGACTGGATGAGTATGGATGCAATGAATAGCAGCGGTGCCGTAAAATTCGGGACAGAAGAAAAATATTATGTGTGGAGAGAGAACCATTTGTTAGCACGCACCAATACTCCTTCCGAAGAATTAAAAGCACTCATGCATCGGGCACGTGCGCATTACGCTGCCATGGCATTTTACATAAAGCATGAAACACTAAAACAGAAAAAACAGAAATAAGTCAGATTGAATGTTGACGCTTAACTAAAATACGGATGACAGACCATAAAGACACCAGCGCCCACACACCTTCCAGAATAACAAAAGGCAGATAATTAATCATTACAGAAGCTATACATGCCAGTGCTGCACCGGTAAAATTTAAAAAACTATAAGCAATCCTGTCTGTTGAAATAACACGGACAAGTTGTAAAACATAAGCAGCCAGAAGAATAAAAACACCTGTAAATCCAATCCAATCAGAAACATTCATATACATCAGATAATTTATGCAAAAGAAAACGATTTTAGAATTATATTCGCACCTCTAAAAAAATATATAAGATGAAATTTGCTACTAAAGCACTGCATGCCGGAGTAGAACCGGACCCGACAACAGGAGCAATAATGACCCCTATTTATCAAACATCAACCTTTGTTCAGGCTTCGCCCGGCAACCACAAAGGATATGCTTATGCAAGAGGAAAAAATCCGACACGCAACCAACTTGAGAAAAACATTGCAGCATTGGAAAATGCAAAACATGGATTGTGTTTCAGCAGCGGCATGGGTGCTACCGATGCAGTAATAAAATTACTTCGCCCCGGTGATGAAGTAATAACCGGTGATGATTTGTATGGCGGAACTTACCGCATGTTTACCAAAGTATTTGCCAACTATGGAATAAAATTTCATTTCATCAACCTTACCGATGTGAATAATATCAGTAAGTATATCAATGAAAAGACCAAATTGATTTGGGTTGAAACGCCTACCAATCCTACCATGCAAGTAGTGGACATCAGCGCTTGCAGTGTTATTGCAAAAAAACATGGTTGTGTGTTGGCAGTTGACAACACTTTTGCATCACCTTATCTGCAAAACCCAATTGATATGGGTGCAGATATTGTCATGCATTCAGTAACAAAATATCTCGGAGGGCACAGTGATGTGATTATGGGAGCTCTTTGCATGAATGATGACAAACTGCATGAACAGCTTGCCTTTATTCATAACTCCTGCGGAGCAACACCGGGACCTATGGATAGTTTTCTGGTACTGCGTGGTATTAAAACACTTCATCTTCGTATGGAGCGCCATTGTTTCAACGGAAGAAAAATTGCTGAATTCCTGAAATCACATCCCAAGGTAGATAAAGTTTATTGGCCTGGATTTGCTGAACATCCTAATCATGAAATTGCCAAAAAACAAATGCGCGATTTCGGAGGGATGATTTCATTTGATATTAAAAGCAAATCAAAAGAGGACGCCTTTAAAATAGCTTCTTCGGTAAAAGTGTTTTCATTGGCCGAATCATTAGGCGGAGTAGAATCTTTGGTTAATCATCCGGCAACTATGACACATGCCAGTGTTCCGGCAGACGAACGAGCTCGTGTAGGCGTAACTGATTCGTTATTGAGGTTAAGTGTGGGAGTTGAAGATATAGATGATTTGCTGGAAGATTTGAAACAGGCTTTAGGATGATGCTCAAATAAAATTACAGTAAAAATTCAGACTGGAATTATGAATATTTAAGTACTTTTGAATAATCAATAAAATTCATTCAATTTAATATCAATGAAAAAATCATTTACAAGGAATTTTTTAATTCTAACAGCCATGACCTTGGGATTCACAAATGCTCAGGCGCAACTCAGCAACTGGTGCGCTACAGATGACGTTTGTAATCCGATTGAAAACAATGACCCCGTTGTGAGACAACAAAGGCAACAACTGGAAGCATTTACTCAACAGTTTGTTTCAAGTTTTCAACCGAGTTATTTCCGCACAACAGGCGCACCTGTTTATGTGATACCGGTAGTATTCCATGTGATACATAACTGGGGACCTGAAAATATTTCTGATGCTCAGATTTATGATGCCATCAGAGTGCTGAATCGTGATTACAATCTTCAGCGTACGGACACTGCAAATATTATCCCTCAGTTTAAAGCATTGAATGCTGATATACAGATTGAATTCCGTTTGGCTCATCTGGATCCTTTAGGAAATTGCACCAATGGAATTGACCGTATTGCATCATTGTTAACCTATGATGCGGGCGACAACTCTAAATTAAACCCTTGGCCTTATAACAAATATCTCAACATCTGGACCATATATAATTTTGGTTCTTCACATGCGGGGGCTGCAGCTTATGCTTACAAACCGGGAACAGCACCTTCAGGAAAAGATGGCATTATTTCCTTATCCAATTATGTTGGAAGTATTGGAACCAGTAACACTACTAACCAATATACATTGACTCATGAAATCGGTCACTGGCTCAATCTGGATCACGTTTGGGGAGGAACCAATCAGCCGGGTGTTGCATGCGGTGACGACAATGTTACAGACACACCGGTAACAAAAGGATTCTTAAGCTGCCCTCAACCGGCCAATGCAGCCGTTTGCAATGCAGGAATAATAGAGAATTATCAGAACTATATGGATTATAGTTATTGCTATTATATGTTCACCTTAGGACAAAAAGCAAGAATGTGGGCTGCATTGAATTCACCAATAGGTTTCAGAAATCAGGTTACCACAGCATCTAATCTGACTGCAACAGGCACCAATGGAAATGCTACTACCTGTGTGCCTATCGCAGCATTTTCATCCATACAAAAAGTAATTTGTGAAGGAGGAACTGTAAATTTTGCTGATGGAAGCGGTAATCTGGATACGGTAGGAATTACTTATTTATGGGATTTTCCGGGTGGTGTACCATCATCCTCAACCGACAAAAATCCGACAGGTATCGTTTATCCCTCAGCAGGAACTTATGATGTTACTCTTACCGTAACTTCATCCGCAGGTTTTGATACACATACTGAAATAGAAAATGTAATTGTGCGACCTGCACAATCAAACCTTGTAGTACCATTCTCTGAAAGTTTTGAAAGTATTTCTTTCCCTTCAACCGACTGGATTACTCAAAGTGATGACGGTGACGGATGGGAACTTACTTCTGCTGCTGCACATACAGGATTTAATTCCGTTAGTATAAATAACTACAACGGAAACACTGCAGGTTCTACGGATGTGTTTGTCACCCCCGGATTTGATCTGAGCAATACCACACAAACACAATTTACGTACTGGATGGCATTTGCACTTAAAAACAATGCAGGTACCGATAAACTAAAAGTATATGCTTCCAACAACTGCGGTCAGTTATGGAATCTTCGTTCTACCAAATCAGGAACCAACCTTTCTACCACCGGGAATGTAGTGACATCTAATTTTATCCCCAATGCAAGCCAATGGCGTCAGGAAACGGTAAGTCTTACATCAGGACAATACTCTACCAAACCGAATGTTTCACTTAAATTTGAATATACCAATGATATGGGGAACAATATCTATATTGATGATATAAACATCAATGGGTTGGTAGGCATTAACAACTTCTCACTTTCACAGGAAGATGTAAGCATTGTTCCTAATCCGGCTTATGATAAATCAACCGTAAATTTTGAATTATCAAGGCCTGAGAACGTATTAATTACCGTGGTTGATATGTTGGGAAATGAAGTACATCGCATTGCTGACGAAAGATTAGATGCAGGCGAATATCAGTACGAAGTGAATACCAAATGGGCAAAAGGTATTTACATGGTTCGCATTACAGCAGGGAATCAGATTATCACTAAGAAATTGGTTGTACAATAAAAAATAAAAATAAATCAAAGCCTGAAACTGCATGATGTAGTTTCAGGCTTTGTAGTTATATCAAACAGATGACAAATAAAGTTTCAACCCAAATAAAATATATTGTTTACGCAGCACCCGATGAGGTTTACGCAGCACTCACAAATCCATCGCTTATTGCACAGTGGATTGAAGGGGCTTTTGTTTTTGAGCTGAAAGAAAAAGGTACCGTTGAATTTTTTGATGGTTGGGTTAAAGGTGAGGTTGAAAATTTTATTCCTTCAAAAGAGTTGAGTTATACATGGAAGCCGAATACGTGGGATAAAAAATCAAAGCCCAGCCTTGTAACTATTACGTTTACAAAAGTTGCTGCAGGAACAGAAGTAGAAATTACCCACTCCGATTTTCCTAATGCTGATGAAGCCACTAAACATCAGGAAGGATGGATAACTTATTTTCTCGACCCATTGAATGATTATTTTATTGCAAGAATGAAATAATCAATCTTCCGCATCGTGATCAAGGCGGAAATTTAGCATGGATCCCATCAGGTCTTTAAACTGCATTCCGCTGCTGATTTGAAGTTTGCTGATCTGTGAAAATTCAGCCATACCATGCAACAGAAACTCCATCCGGAGTAGCAATTCATCATCTTTGACTTTACCATGAAGCGATTTCACGGTTTCGGCCAAACCTTTTACATTGCGAAGATTTTTCTCGTAGTCGTTGTTGGTGGCCATAAATCCAATGTCAGATTCATTGCCTTCGGAAAACCACATAACCACTGACGAAAACACATTATCCTTTTTAGATTTTTTAATTTTTTCCGGATCAGGAAAATATTTCAGGAAAACATTTCTTATGGCTTTACCTATTAATGTATAAGCTACATTCTGTATTCCTTCCAACTCGCCTTCGTACACCAATTCAACTTTACCGGTAATAGACGGAATAATGCTGTATAAATCATTTATACGTGCCTGTGTTGATGATTCATTATTAAGCAACATTCTGCGTTCGCAAGCGCTGTACAAATTTTCGAGAGCTGAAATGGTTAGTCGTGCGCTCACACCGCTTTTCTGGTCAATAAGGTCGCTCTGGCGTGCTTCCATAGCTATCTGCTCAATCAGCATAAGAAGCAATGGGTTCATTGTAATTTTATTTCTCTGCTCATGGGTAATGCGTGCTTCTTGCGCAGTTATGATGCCTGATGTTTCAATGGTTTTAGGGTAATGTGTAAGTATCTGACTTCCTATTCTGTCTTTCAGTGGTGTAATGATAGAACCACGATTGGTATAGTCTTCAGGATTTGCCGTAAAAACAAATTGTATGTCGAGCGGCAGTCGCAATTTAAATCCTCTTATCTGAATATCGCCTTCCTGCAAAACATTAAATAGTGCAACCTGAATACGTGGCTGAAGGTCGGGTAATTCGTTAATCACAAAAATACTTCTGTTGCTACGCGCAATTAAACCGTAATGAATAACTCTTTCATCTGCATAAGTAAGTTTCATGGAAGCTGCTTTAATCGGGTCAACATCGCCTATCAAGTCGGCAACAGAAACATCAGGAGTGGCGAGTTTTTCAGTATATCGCTCCGAGCGATGTATCCACGCTACAGGAGTTTTATCTCCTAAATCTTCAATGATATTTTTAGCTGTGCGCGATAGTGGATTCATCGGGTCATCGTTAAGGTCGGTGCCGCTCACCACAGGAATATATTCATCAAGCAGGTTGGTCATCAGCCTTGCAATTCGTGTTTTTGCCTGACCTCTTAATCCGAGTAATAATATGCTGTGGCCGGAAAGAATGGCCGTTTGCAATTGAGGAATTACGGTATCATCATATCCTTTTATCTCAGCAAACAAGGGCTCCTTATTCTGCAATGCCTTAATCAGGTTATCTCTCAATTCGTCTTTAATAGTTTTAGGTTTATAGCCACTGCTTTTAAGTTCGCCAAGCGTATTAATGTTTTTTATTTTCATAAATAGGTTGTCCTTTATTTTTATCGTACTGTTTTTTTTCTGTTTCTAACGTAATCTTCAAATATAAATTCGCCCAATCCATTCAGTGAGCTGTAAAAAGCTCGGCCTTTATTTATTTCTGTAAACTCTCTTACAAACTGTTTCAGATAAGGATCGGTGGCCAACATAAAAGTGGTTACCGGAATATGCAATCTTTTGCATTGTGTAGCCAGGCCAAAAACATGGTTGATGATTTTATGGTCGAGGCCAAAACTGTTTTTATAATATTCGGCACCTACTTTCAGGCAGGTAGGTTTGCCATCGGTTATCATAAAAATTTGTTTGTTGGGAGTTTTACGCCTTCGAAGCAAATCCATAGCCAACTGCAATCCGGCTGAAGTATTGGTATGATATGGTCCCACCTGAAGATAAGGCAAGTCTTTAATGGTAATTGGAAATGCATCGTCACCAAAGGCAATCACATCGAGTGTATCTTTGGGATAACGGGTACGAATAAGTTCAGCAAGCGCCATGGCTACTTTTTTGGCAGGAGTAATTCGGTCTTCGCCATACAAAATCATGGAGTGTGAAATATCAATCATCAGTACGGTTGAGTTTTGAGTTTTAAATTCTTTCTCCTGAATTTCCAAATCATCTTCCGAAATTTGAAAATCATCCACGCCATGATGTATCTGCGCATTCTGAAGCGATTGGGTCATGTTAATGATATCGGTTGTATCGCCAAACTGATAAGGTCGCAAGTCAGTACTTAGTTCATCACCCTGTCCGGTAAAAAATGTTTTGTGGTTTCCACTATTGGACTTTTTAAGTTTGCCGAATACCTCATCGAGAGATTGCTTTCTTATACTTTGTTCGGAATGAGGGGTCATCACCATAATACCGCTTTCCTTGTCATCACGGATATATCCTTTATCTTTTAAGTCTTTGATAAAATCACCCATTCCGTAATTTTTATCGGTGAGGTGATATTGTTTATCCAGTTCGGTAAGCCATGACAATGCTTCTGCTACATCACCTGAAGTGTAGGTAAGCAGTTCAAGGAACAATTTAAGCAGGCGCTCAAATGGATTCTCGTGAGCCGGTGGAATAAATTTGGTGAAACGGATACCCTGCATTGAATGGAAATGGATTTATAAAAATACAGCAAATGAATAAACAGTTGTGTTCGCTGAAAGTTTGAATAGAGGAAAGGATAAGGAAAATGATCAAGGCTTAACCAAAATCCTAAAAACAACATGAATGATGAAAACCAAAACGTATCAGGAGAAAAGATTTTGTTATGGCTAATGGTACTGTGAAAAGCAGTTTTGAATGTAGGGTTATCAGGCAGCTGATAAAACAAAAACGGGGAAAATTCTGTTGAATTTTCCCCGTAATCTTTCTTACAGAAATCTTAAGAAAGGTGTTTGCTAACGAGTTTAGTCATTTCAAACATAGAAACGGTTTTTTTGCCGTTGAATACTTTTTTCAAGTTATCATCAGCATTGATGTTACGTTTCTCTTTTGGATCCTGTAATTTGTTTTTCTTAATGTATTCCCAAAGTTTTTTTACAACTTCAGTGCGTGGAAGTGGTTTGCTGCCAACAATCGGATGAAGAGCTTCACCAATTGTCATAGCTTTCATAAATGCAGCATTTGGAGTACGTTTAACTTTTTTCTTTGGAGCTGCTGCTGCTTTCTTTTTAGGAGCTGCTTTCTTTTTAGGAGCTGCCTTCTTTTTTGGGGCTGCCTTCTTTTTAGCGGGAGCCTTCTTAGCTTTTTTAGTTGCCATTTTGAAATTTGATTTTTTATAAATTCAGTGAACAAATCAAATACATAAAAACTGCTTTTAAACTACCTCTGCTATGAATTTATTAACAAGGGTTTTCAGAGGGAAACTACAGTTTGCTTACTCTGAAAAAAATACATAAACAAAAGCTGTTGGCCGATCACTCAATTCCATTTTCTCCTCTGAAAATTCAATTTTTAAGAGGTAAAAAGTATCTCACCACCCTCCATTCTCCTCTGTGAAAGCATGTAAATCAAACTCCCTTCAATTGTTAATAACCTCAATAGGTTTTAAAAGCTTTATCGTTTTTTATGAGTGAAAAGTATTGAATAATTCAAAAATCTTACACATCAAGCAAAGCCAACCATGCTGTAAGATTAGAGCTAAAAGCCTTTAACGCTAAAGTTCAACTCACGTTAAAAACTATATAAAACAACTACCAGAATGATATCAGCATTACGGTTTACTATCATAGGGCTTATGCTCTCGGTATCGGTTTCGGCTCAGGAAATGTGGGGTATTGCCAACAGCAACTATGGCGGCAACTTCTCCATTGACCTCAACCCTTCTTCAATGGCTTTCTCTCCTATAAAATATGAGTTAAATGTGCTGGCGGGCAACGTTACCTTTCAAAACGATTACCTCTATCTGCCTAAAGGCGAAATGTCAATCGGTAAATTTTTTAAAGGAAATTACGGACAATATAACTGGCAGGATGAATATACCACCTCTGACAAGAATGCTTATCTGCATGGTATGATCAAAGGTCCTTCCTTTTTTACGCGCATCGGGCAAACGGCATTTGGGCTGCATTCGGCTCTTCGTGCCGATGCCAGTATACGCAATGTGGATTTTCAGATGGCGAAGTTTCTTTACGAAACCTCCCAGTATTCGCCTCTTCAAAAGCAGGAACTGGAAGCTTCCAATAACAGAGTTGCGGCACTTATGTATGGCGAAATAGGTGCAAGCATAGCACAACAATTTAAAATAAGTGATAAAAACAGATTAGCAGCAGGAGTTACCGTAAACTACCTCATGGGAATGGATGGCATGTATGCAAACAATGAACATATGTATTATAAATTTGACGATGAATCCTATCTTCAGGTTGCCGACTTACAGGCAAAATATGGCTATGCCATGCCCGATGCAGAATCAAACGATTATTTAAAAATAAGAGGAAAAGGCTTCAGCACAACCTGGGGATTACAGTACATTCATAACCTGAACCCTGAAGCTTACAACGTGTATGCAAGTAGATTGAAATTTAAAAAGTATCAATATAAACTAGGAATATCGCTGGTAGATGCCGGAAGTATATTATTTTCTAAAGAAACCCGAAATGTAGCCATCAACAGTAAGTCCTTTAACTGGGAAGGTATAGACACCACTCAGATGGGTAATGTAAGTTATCTGGGTGAATTAATACGATCCAAAGTATTTGATGACTCTACCTCAGGTTACACAGCTACCCATTACAGGGCGCAACTTCCTGCAGCGCTCAGCATTCAGTTCGATTACGGAGTGACTTCATTCCTCTATATTAATGCATCCATGATTCAGCCCGTTACCTCCAAAGCAACCGGTGTGAGACGACCTGCACAACTCAGTATTACTCCACGCCTTGAAACATGGCGCTATGAAATTTCATTTCCTTTATCGTGGTATGAATATAAGCAAATGCGCTTAGGTGCATGCGTACGCCTCGGTCAGGTAGTTGTGGGCTCAGATTACCTCACTTCATTACTAGGTCTTTCGAAATTTAACGGATGCGATATCTATATAGGTATCAAACACAGCAGTTATGCTATGGATAAACTCAGCAAACGAAAAAAGACGAAGGTTAAGGATAATTATACAGGAGCAGATATTTAATAAAACAAATCATTGTTGTTACATATCAATTAATGCAGCACCTTGCTTTCTGACATCAAACACATGTGTACCATCAGGTATGATTATATTTTTCAAACTCACTTTACTGCTTGCATCAATAATCAGGTTCTGAGCTTGCACCCGCTCCAACAGCGTATTTAGTTTGTTCTTACACTTATCTGTTACGATTACCGTATGAACCTTTATCTTATTATTTTTTGCTGACAAAGGAATAAAGCCTGTAGGAATGTAAATTATTTTTTCCCGGAAACAGATAAAGTTTTCTTTGAAGGCAAGAAACGGAACATCAATTCTTATTTCTTTATCTTTCCGGGAATCGCTCTTCCATTCCAAAGGAAGATGTACCAATTGCTTCATTCCTGTTTCATACCAGTAGCGTTCAATATTAAAGCGGATCATACTCTTATCATTGAACACCTCATCGGAAGAAATAAAAACTTTTGTGCTGCCATTCATTATTTCAATAGCCGTTTTGCCTTTAACCGTATATACAACCAGTTTTTTCTGCTTATTAATATTAATCCGGTCATATATAAATGAAAGCATCAAAATGGAAAACAAAATATAAAATAAATATACTGCTGTTGTTTTTTTATAAAGCAGGAACCATATTGCCATAGCCATAATAGCATAAATGAGCCATGTCTGCCCAATGGTAAGAAAGATGCCTTTCACTACAGCATACTTAAATTCTTCTGCAGTAACAAGCATTTCATTCATCAACCAGGTAAGTGCATAGACTATCTTCCATAGCCAAAAAACAATCATACCAAGTACCGGAATAAACGACAACATCAATGCTCCTACTGCCACCCAAATCAAAACTGTAGATATTGGAATTACCACAAGATTGGAAATCAAAAACAGATTGGGGAACTGATTAAAGTAAAGCAATCCTAATGGAAAAGTTACTAACTGTGCACATAATGAAACGGAAGTCAATTGCCAAATAGCATTCAGCAATTGATTAGAAGTGTAAAACAAGGTAACAAAACGCTGATGCAGATAAACAATTCCGATAACAGCAAGATAAGAAAGTTGAAAGCCTACTTCAGTAATGGCATAGGGATTTATACATAGGATGATGAAAGCCGAGGCCAATGTGGTATTCAGCATATAATTGTCGCGCTTGAGATATTTGGCTGTCAGAATTATAGAAATCATCATTGCGGAACGCAAAACTGCTACAGACAAACCTGTAATGAAAGCATAGAACCATATAAGTAAAATGATGATAATCTGTTTCAGTAAATAAGTGTATTTGTTCTTATCTATGAAAAAGAAAACCTTTTGGAGAATGATAAAAATCAAACCAACATGTAAACCGGAAACACACAAAACGTGTAACGCACCTGAACTTGCATAGGCAGAAATAAGTTCGGCATCCAGTTGATCACCATATCCCACCAGCAAAGCTGAGCATACACCTACTTCGCGTGGGAAAAACACCTGGTTTCTAATCTGACTTAAGAACAAGTCGCGATATTCATAAGCCTTCTGCCAGATATTCGATTTTTCGCCAACACCTGCATAGGCCCATGCATTTGCAGGAAGATAAAATTGATTATAAATCTGATGAAAACTCAGGAATCGCTTATAGTTGAATGACCCCGGATTGAGGGGCGGTGGAACTTCCTGAGGCTTCACAGTTGTTACAACCAGCGACCCGTATTGAAGTTGATGTGCAGCATAGTTATTTTCAAAATATACAAGTGTATTTCCACGAGTTTTCTTCCATATATTATTTATATGTACGGCAATAACATTACCTTCTGCCTTAACCGATTTTGCTTTTTGATGCCATGGTTCTGATAGCCGTATAACGTATGCATCCGCTTTTGCAAACTGTGTGTAATGGTATTTTTCCAGCCAGGTGGTATTCAGTTTAATTAAAATAAAACCGGCTGAAGTAAAAAACATAAAAGTAGCTACACCGAAATAGTACCTGTAAGTAAAAGACCTTTTCAATTTTCTGACAACAATATAAGCGAGCATCAGAAAGAAGCTAATTGCTATGGTTGTGATAACTACTTTGACAGGTATTGCTGAAAATATTCCCATAACAATACCCAGGCTAAAGGGTAATAGAAGCCTAAGAACAGGTACTTGCGAATAGGCGCGCATGGGTTTGGTGGTTTGCCGTAAAGGTAACCAATCTGCAGAAGAAAAAGAAACGATTAAAAAAAAAGCTGCCTCACCTTTGAAGCAGCTTTTTAATTCATTGCAAAATTACTCTTAACTATTTCTTGCGGTTAAAATCACCTGCTTGAACAAAAGAAATTTTCTCCGGTTTTATCCACTTGCGCATGGCATCATTTACCTGCTCAACAGTCAACGTCTGAATTTTCTTTTCAAAGTCTTCATCCCATTTCATTGTTCGATTGAGGTAAATGTAATTGTTCAATCGTGAACACAATTCTCTGTCTTGTGAGCGACTTACAGATCGCGACTGGATATAACCTTTAACCGCATCAGCAAGTTCTTCCTTAGTGAATCCATCTTTTACTAATTTATTCATCTCGTCTTTATAGGCTTCAATCAGTTTGTCGGAATTGTCTGGATTGTAAATTGCGTATGAGTAGAATGTACCTGATTTATCCTGCTCGCCAGCCTGAATTCCGGAACCTACACCGTAGCTGATACCCTCTTTCTGACGGATGCGCGTAGCCAATCTGGAATTTAAGAATCCTCCGCCCAACATATAATTTCCAATTATCAATGCAGGATAATCTGCATCGTCATCGCGTAATTCGAGGTTCATTCCTGCCAGCATCAAGGCATTGGCTTTGTCGGGAGTATTTACTTTTTCGTTCACTGCCGGAACATCAAAGTACAAATCTTTAGCACGATCGAACAGTACGGGTGCACCCCATTTATCGAGCAAGGTATTGAGTGTAATAATCAAGGATGGTTCGTCAAAATCTCCCACTATTGCAACGGTAGCATTGTTGGTTGAATAAAATCTGTTGTAGAAATTTTTTACATCATCAATTGTAAGTTTATTCAACGCCTCTTTTTCCTCATCAAAGCTCATCACATATCTGAAATCATCTTTAGGATATGGATTGAGTGTCTTGTTGAATAATTTAGAAGCTATAGCCTGTGGTTCGCTGCGTTGCTGATCTATTTCTGCCGATTGTTCTTCTTTAAGTTTATCAAATTCCTGTTTCGAAAATGCTGGTTGTTTTATCATCTCATTCACCAGATTAAGAATGCCATTCAGGTTTTCTTTGGTGGTAGTGATATTAATACTCACTTCCTGTCCACTTCCAAAGATTGCTACATTGGATTTCAGTTTGTCAATTTCATCATTTATCTGCTGGAAGGTTTTGTTTTTAGTTCCTCTTTTAAGCATTGAAGCCGTGAATGATGCTGCAAGACCTTTATTCTGAAGTACGGCAGGGTTACCAATGTGCATGGTCATGTTAACTGACACATTACCTCCTCTGGTAATTTTCTTCAGCAAAGTGTATTTGGCACCTCCGGAAACGGTAGCTTTCTTAAGTCTTGATTCAATATTGGCAGGAGCGGGATCAAAAGCTTCAGCTGTTGCAAGAGCCTTATTACCTTTATATTCTTTTACCAGCGCATTCACATCGGGTGATGCAGGAATTACAGCACGGTCGGGATTTGCTTCGGGAATAAACTGACCGGTAGTGCGATTACTTGGTTTGAAGTAGGCTGCTGCTACACGATTGACATCAGCAACTGTAACTTTCTCAAGTGCATCACGGTAAAGAAAATAAAGTCGCCAGTCGCCTAAAGCAATATATTCACTCAAAGCCAAACCTACTCTGTCGCTATTATTAAACTGAAGAGTTAATTGCTTGAGCAATGTATTTTTTGCGCGGTCAACTTCTTCCTGTGTAAAAGGGTTGCTATGTAAATCATCAAACAACCTTGTCATGGTATTCATTACCGTATCCAGCGATTTATCTTTTAATACTTCCGCAGCAAAATAAGCGTAACCCGGGTCTTTAAGTTGGAATGAATAGCCATAAGTATTACTGGCCTTTTTAGTTTCAATAAGTGCTTTGTATAATCTTCCGGCCGGCTCATTGGTAAGTGCTTCAACCAATACTTCCACTGGGGCATAATCAGAATTGGAACCTGATGGAATGTGATAACCACAAGCTGCTACCTGCACATCACCTACCCTGCGCAACACCACATTGCGCTCACCATCCTGAGTGGGTTCAACCGTAAATGTTTCCTGTAATTTGCGTTCAGGTTTAGGTATTACTCCAAAATATTCGTTTACAAGTTGTATGGTTTTTGCTTCATCAATTTTACCTGCAACAGTGAGTACTGCATTGTCAGGCTGATAATATTTTTTATAAAAAGCCTGAAGATTTTCAATAGGAACGCGCTCAATATCTTCTTTGGAGCCAATGGTTGATTTGCCGTAGTTGTGCCATAGATAGGCTGTTGACAGGACTCTCTCCATTAATACACCTCCGGGATCATTTTCACCGCTTTCAAACTCATTGCGCACAACAGAAAATTCTGATTCGAGATCTTTTTTGGCAATGAATGAATTTACCATTCTGTCGCTTTCAAGACTTAATGCCCATCGTAAATTTTCTTCAGTTGCATTGAACGATTCAAAATAATTAGTTCGGTCGTACCAGGTAGTACCATTAGGACGTGCGCCATGTGCCGTAAGTTCCTGCGGAATATTCTTATGATTTGTTGAACCTTTAAATACCATGTGTTCCAACAGGTGAGCCATACCGGTTTCGCCATAACCTTCCATTCTGGAACCTACGAGATAAGTCATATTTACTGTAACTGTTGCTTTGGATGGGTCGGGAAAAAGAAGTACCCTTAATCCATTTGCTAATTTATACTCCGTTATACCTTCAACAGAAGTAACTTTAACAGGTGCCGCTGGTGCTGTAGTTTTATTCTGCGCACTGACCTGTGTTCCTATCAACAGCAGAGCTGTAAAAACGGAACAGATTGTTTTATTCATAATAATTTAAATTTATTTGGTTATATTTTTTACCAGAGATAATTTCTGTTATTCGTAAATTGCTGTATCATTCTGTTGAATTGTTGCGTGGTAAATCCACATTTACAACTTGCGCTGTAATACGACATGATATTTCCTATTTGTGGCACATACCAGTTTCCGTTGTTGTCCTTAATATAAGGTTGCAACTGACAATCCGGACCGTTAACTCCACCCGGGTCAGCAGGGGTATCACATATCAAGTCGCCTGCAGTGGTGCAATTTGTACCATTGATTAATTCAACTCCATTTGCCGTTTCGAAAGTGTGGTAGAGGCCGAAAAAATGCCCCATCTCATGTGACATTGATTTACCGTCATTCGCACAACTTTTTTGCAGAACAATCATATCTCTCCCTCCGGGGAAATAGGCATATCCGCATTTTTGTACTCCTGCAGGTTTTTCAAGTCTGCTTACAAAATACATATTGATGGTGTTGGGAGTATAATAAAGATTATAAACTTCGTCTTCGTGTTTGGGTGCAACAAAACGGTTATAGTTGTAATTATCAATATACACAAAGCGGCAAATTTCGAATGAAAGACACATAGGAGCAAAATCACCATTCATAGCGAGTACTGCTGCCTGAATGATGGCTTGTGTAATTCCATCATTACCCAGGCTGTCGCGCACAATATAAGCTGTTATTGATAATTTCTTGCCCAGACAATTTACAGGAAAAAATAATCCCCGCATATTGGCAGTACTGTCATGCCCTGCCTGCAAATCTGCAACCATTTGTGCTTGAGTCACCACTGTGCCACATGACATTTGTGAAAATGATTTAACAGAAATCAATGATGAAATCAAAAAAATAAAATAACGAATAACAGTTGGTGATTTCATGTAAAGAGAGTACTTTTGAAAGACAGAAAATTCATCAATGTAACTATTACACTACAAACATATCATTTTTTTTAATTCTATTTTTACATCCCGAATTTAAAATCAGGTTTTGCAGCTAAATGAAAATAAATTTAACATTAATAAAAGTAATTTTACCGGCAATAATGCTGTGTTTATCGGGGTATTTTGCTACCGCACAGATAACCGCAAGCACTACGAGCGGATGTGCACCTCTGGTAAATGTTAATTTTACATCACCATCGGGACTCAGTCAAATCAACTGGGATTTTGGAGACTTTACCACTTCGAATCTTCCAAACCCTATCCACACTTTTTTTACAGCAGGAAACTATACAGTAATTTGCACAGCCATATCAGGAGGTAATTCTTTTATTGACTCTATTAAGATTAATGTTTACGGAAAGCCTTACAGTTCTTTCACTGCAACACCGCCTTTATCCGGATGTGTTCCGCTCAACATCTCTTTTAAAGATTCATCTGTTGGCGGAGGTGGTTCATCTATCATCAAACGCGAGTGGTCTTTTGGTGACGGAGCCACAAGCTCAGGTAATAATTCTACCCCGATAAATATTTACTCCATCGGTGGCAGTTTTAATGTCACATTGAAAGTGACGGATGCCCATGGCTGCGATACTTCTGTTACCAGACTGAATTATATCAACACCAGTATTCCTCCTTCAGCAGTTATCACCACAGCTCCTGACCCTGCAATAGGCTGTAATACTCCATTTACTGTTTCATTCACTGCTTCTGCTTCAGTATCAAACTCTACCACAGGAGGCGGATTGACTTATAAATGGGATTTTGGTGGCGGCAATACTTCAACCGTTGTGAATCCTTCACCGATTACTTACAATGCTTCAGGTACATTTAATGTTCAACTTATAGTTAAAGACAATAACAATTGTCCTGATACTGCCACTACTCAGGTTCAGATCAGTTCACCTCTTGCTTCGTTCTATGCTTTCGGTGCTGTTAATGACACCGTATGTTCCAAAGTAAAATTCATCAATCAATCAACCGGAATCAATCCATTTTATACTTATGGTGATGGCACTTCCGGCACTGACTCTGTTCATACTTATGCACCGGGAACTTATCAGGTAACTCTGCAGGTGCAGAAAGGAGTTTGTACTGATGATACAACCATCACCATTCATGTTGAGAATATACATGCTGATTTCACTTCGACACCCGGGTATAGTTGCAACTGGCCTTACACTGCTCAATATACCAGCACTTCAACAAATGCAGTTTCTTATCTGTGGAATTTTAGTGATGGTACATCATCAGCACAAGCTAATCCGACACATACTTATTCACTTCCTGATACGAACCAATACACCATTTATGATTATTTTTTTTACGACACACAACTAACAGCCATCAGTGCTCATGGATGCAGAGATACCGTATTAAAAATGAAAACTGACACGGTTTTTAAAGTTACTGCACGATTGATGCCCAACAAATCAATAGGATGTGCTCCATTAACAGTAGTATTTTCTGACTCAAGCCGCTCACGTGAACCTATCGTCAATTACACTTTTCTGTTTGGTGACGGAACTCAATCGTCAGGCTTGAATACTTCGGTAACACATACATACAACCAACCCGGAATATATTATGTCAGATTAGTTGTCACCAATTCGGCAGGATGCAAAGACACCTCCTTTATCATTCCCATTTATGTGGGTTCTCCGGCAACACCGGCATTTTCTGTTGTTCCTACTACCATCTGCCCGAACACTCCTGTGCATCTAAATAACCTGACATCCCCTGCGGACTCAGTGCAGTTTTTTCATTACACGGGTGACGGAAATATTTTATCACATTGTTATACGGACCCAAACCCTGTATGGAATTTCAACACTCAAACAGGCCCACAGAATATTACGCTCACTACTTCATACAACGGTTGCACAAGCACTACCACACAGGCAGTAATTGTAAAAGGACCAATGGCACGATTTTATGTTGCAGGAAATTGCAGCACACCAATGATCTATCATTTTCCAGCCAATATTCAGGATGCCACAACCTGGAACTGGGATTTTGGTGACGGAACATCATTGGTAAATTCAGGTAACAGCAATCCTACCCATGTTTACACAGCGACAGGTGATTACACAGTAATACTAACTACTTTCAATCAAACATCAGGATGCCTGCCTACATTAGATTCTGCAAAAGTGCATGTCCGGAATTTAAATGCTGATTTTACACGAGACTCAATTATCTGTAAAAACTCCACTATCAACGTCAGCGCACAATCATCAGTTGATGCTTACGGCTCTTGCCATGAAGGATATTTATGGTACTGGAATGATAGTACCCCTCCATATAATTCTAACATGCCCACTACCAATCATATTTTTTCTAACAACGGAGCCTTTCAGGTAAAACTTGTGGTTACCGATATCAATGGTTGCGTTGATTCTGTAAAAAAGAAAGTGAATGTTTACGGAGTATCTTCCTATTTTAAAGCAAACAAAAACTTCGGATGTCTTCCTCTTACAGTAAATTTTACTGACAGCAGTTACGCTGATACACTTATCACAAATTATTCATGGGACTTTGGTGATGGTTCAATATCAAACCTTCAAAATCCATCACACACTTACACCAGTATTCCTCCTACAGGGCAGTGGGTAGTAACCCTTATCGTAACAGATAAGATAGGCTGTTCAAACTCTTATCAGCGAATTATTAAACCTTCCATTCCTGATACAAATTTTGTAGCTTCAAAAACAAACATCTGCGCTGGCGAAACCATTCAATTTTATCCTAGTTATCAGGCTCATCCATCCTATCAATGGAATTTTGGAGATGGAGCAACATCAAATCAAATGCTACCCACACATACTTATGCCAATGCAGGCTTATATAACGTTACCCTCAACGTAACCGATTCTATAGGATGTGCAGGTCATAAAACCTTAGTGAACTACATCAACGTTCAGGATTATCCTAAGGCAGGATTTGTGAGCAGTGCCGACAGTTTGCTGAACAATTGTTATCCTCTTCTGGTAAATTTTTATGATACGAGTATCGTCAGCCCATTTTACAGCAGAGCTTGGAATCTTGGAAACAGCACCAATACTTTTACTACTCCTGTTGCAGGAACTATTTATCAGAATCCAGGGTTGTATAATATACAATTGATAGTAAGTACCACTTTCGGCTGCCGTGATACGGCTTATGACACCATTCATATTACAGGTCCTGTAGGGAATTTCAATATTGTTCCTTCCACCATCTGTAAAGGACAAAGTATAACCTTCAGCATTAAAGATACTTCCGACCTTGGTGCTTACTCATGGGATTTTGGAGATGGAACCACTTCTACCGGAGTGTCACCCATTACACATAATTTCAACATCAATCCGGCAAGCGGGCAAACGCAAGTAGGTTTGGTGATGTGGTCACCTGACTCAGCATGTACTTACACCAAAACAAATCCGGTTTTCATCAGGCAGGTGATAGCAGATTTTAACATCAATAACGGTGACACAGCTTTATGCACTGGCGAACCCATAACATTGGTA
Organism: Bacteroidota bacterium; assembly: GCA_018268195.1. Lineage (GTDB taxonomy): Bacteria > Bacteroidota > Bacteroidia > AKYH767-A > OLB10 > OLB10. The sequence goes on from JAFDWZ010000029.1 coordinate 59,355, forward strand.
AATAATTCGCAGAATGCTACCTCTAATTTATGGAACCTCGGCAACGGACAAACTTTTAACGGAGAAAATCCGCCTTCTTATCAGATTAACGCACCGGGCATTTACACAGTAACGCTGGCAATTGATAACAACACCTGGGGATGTAAGGACACCCTGCGTAAAAAATTTACCATCAACTCCATTCCTAATGCTCAGGCAACGGGTGGCGATACGTGCCTTGGAAAACCTGTGCAACTTACAGCAAGTGGCGGAAGCAGTTATCAGTGGTCACCGGCTACAGGACTTTCAAGTACTACTATTGCTAATCCGGTAGCAACACCGACACAGAGTACCGTTTATACGGTAGTTGTTTCAAATGCAAATGGATGCTCAGCAACAGTTACAGTTCCTGTTATCATTTATACACCACAGACAGCAGTAAATGTTACACATGATATTTTTGTTGGTGATTCCATTCAGCTTGTAACAGGAATTGACACCAATTATATTATCACATGGAATCCAGTAACCGGACTCAGTTGTACGCTCTGTCCTGACCCTTGGGCACTGCCATTGACTAACACACTTTATACTGCAACTTTTACTGACAGAGCCGGATGCTACTCCGGAATTTCGTATTTTAATATTGAAATTGACCCGCGTGTAACCATTGATGTTCCTACTGCATTTACACCAAACGGTGATGGCGGTAATGATGTGATATATGTAAATGGATTAGGACTTAAACGTCTGATAGAATTTAAGATTTACAATCGCTGGGGGCAATTATTATTCGAGTCTAATGATTTTAAAAAAGGCTGGAATGGTTATTACAAAGGGAAACTTCAGAATGTTGAAACCTATGTTTACACTGTAAAAGCAGAAACATGGTTTGACGGAAAAACCATCAGTAAAAAGGGAACCTTTAATCTGCTCCGATAAAATTTACTTTAGACAAATTTTCAGGTTAACCTATTCCTTTGAACTGCCTTAGAAACCGCACATCATTTTCAGAAAAAATGCGCAGGTCATTAATGTCGTACACCAGCATGGTAATACGTTCAATGCCCATACCGAATGCAAAACCGCTATATTGCGAATGATCAATTTTACAGTTATCCAAAACAGCAGGGTCCACCATTCCGCAACCTAAAATCTCAACCCATCCGGTATATTTACAAATATTACATCCTTCACCTTTACAAAAAGTGCAGCTGATGTCCATCTCGGCAGAAGGCTCGGTAAATGGAAAATACGAAGGACGAAGACGGATTTTTGTATCACCACCAAACATTTCACGCGCAAAATGCAACAAAGTTTGTTTAAGGTCAGCGAATGAAACATTTTTATCAATATACAAACCTTCAACCTGATGAAAGAAACAATGTGCACGTGCAGAGATAGCTTCATTGCGGTAAACACGTCCGGGAGAAATGGTACGAATTGGAGGTTTGTTATTTTCCATTATTCGAACTTGCACAGAGGAGGTGTGAGTACGCAATGCAAGGTCAGGATTTTTCTGAACAAAAAAAGTATCCTGCATATCGCGTGCAGGGTGATCTTCGGGAAAGTTGAGAGCAGAAAAATTATGCCAGTCATCTTCAATTTCAGGTCCATCAGAAACAGTAAATCCAATAGCTCCAAAAATTTCTATAATACGATTACGAATGATAGATAGTGGATGCAAAGCACCTGCTTCCAAAGGTTCGCCCGGAAGTGTGATATCAATTAATTCTTGTTGCTCTGTTTTATCCTCGAACTGCTGTTTGCAGGTTTCATATTTTTCTTCTGCTTTTTGTTTTAGAAGATTTACTTGCTGTCCGAAAGATTTTCTGTCCTGAGGTGCAATTGTTTTCATGAGCGAAAACACTTCACCTATTATTCCTTTTTTAGATAAAAATTTCAGCCTGAAATTTTCGAGGTCGGCAGAAGTGTTTATTTCAAAATTTTCAACTTCACCAATATGTGCATTTACCGTTTCGAGCGACATTGACTTCAAGAATTAATTAGACGCAATCATTAAGAATTTGCACCATGACAGTTTTTAAATTTCTTTCCGCTTCCGCAAGGGCAAGGGTCGTTTCTGCCTACACGTACTTCAGCTTTTGCCGGTTGCTGACGTGGTGGCGGTGGCGGACCTTCTTGTTTATCGCTTCCTGATGTTTCAGTGCCGGTATGGCTTGTTTGCATGCGGCTCATATCAGTACGCTGTTGTTGCGGACGTGCTTCCTGAACATTTTCAGAATTCTGAACAGGAATAAATCCTTTCTCAAGAAAAGATACAATTTCCTTATTCACTCTTTCAAGCATCTTCTTAAACAACTCAAAAGATTCAAACTTATAAATCAACAATGGGTCTTTCTGTTCGTACACGGCATTCTGAACGCTGGTACGAAGTTCATCCATTTCACGAAGATGTTCTGTCCATGCTTCATCTATAAAACTCAATACCACTGTTTTTTCAAACGCTGTAATCAGTTCTTTACATTTACTTTCATAAGCCTTGGCAAGTGAGCATAAAACATTCATTGCTTTCTGACCATCGGCAAATGGCACTACAACTTCATTGATGTTTTTTCCCTGATTGAGATAAATATTTTCAATCACCGGATAAGCCTTATCGGCAATCATTTGAGATTTTTGTTTGTAATGCAGATAAAGTTTTTCAAACACTTGATGAGTCAGATCTTCGGGTTTAATCTGTAAGAATACTTTTTCGTCAACCGGTGATTCAATGGAAAGATAACGGATAAGGTCCATCTGGAAAGCATTGAAATCGCGTTCCTGAGCATAAGTGCTTACGATGCTGTCGCAAACATCATACTGAAGGTTAAGAATATCCAATGCAAGTCGCTCTCCGAATAATGCATGTCTTCGTTTTTTATAAATCACCTCGCGCTGTGCATTCATCACGTCATCATATTCGAGCAAGCGCTTACGAATACCGAAGTTGTTCTCCTCCACTTTTTTCTGAGCACGTTCAATAGATTTTGTAATC
>JAFDWZ010000002.1 GCA_018268195.1 Bacteroidota bacterium
GAAGTGCAAAGTGAGTTGTGAAATTTATAGTGCGGTATTTTTGAGTTAAATGCAGTAAACAATACTACTTGTGTTCGGTTTGTTCCTTGTTTGTATAGCGTGAAGTAAATACAAATCAACACAAACGTTCGTGGTTACTTTCTTTTAAAAAGTATTCAACAAATACATTCATAGTTTTTAGACAGTTTGCGGCTTGCGGTTTGCCGTAGTATAAAAAGGAAGTGATAGAAAGCACAACAGTTCGTTTACCTTTCAAAGCACTTCTTTTTTTAATTCGTTTAAGCTTACTGTTATACGCATATCCGATTGTGCCCTTGAAACGGTTCGGTTTGAGTTTGCAGAAACTGTGTAATAAACAGGGCTTGATGATATGAGTTTGGCAGAATGGTGAGTTTGCAGTGTCGTGTGCGATGGCTTACCTTCTCTATTAAAAGCCTTGTTTTGTGTAAGTGGTTGTGTGGATTTTAATTGTGAAAGCAAATGCAAAGCCGAATTTTCTTTTTAATGGTTTTATCACTTTTGTTTATCGTTAATGGCAAAAAGAATGATTCATGTTTACGTTTACCAATTCATTTCACAGTCACTGCGGAAGGGGGCAGGAGACTGTGAAACTACAGAAGTCACTGCGGAAGGAGGCAGGAGGCTGTGAAACAGCAGAAGGTTTTAATTAATTATCTGGTTGCAATAGCTTGCATCAAAAAAAAGCTGCTTATGCAGCAGCTTTCTATGGTTGTCTTTTTCCGTCTCCTCCGTCACGTAGTTTTTGCAATAGTTCCCGCTTAAAAGCTTCTTCACTTCGATAGAGTAAAGCAACTTTCTTAACAGGAAGTACCTGCTTAAATTGTACATGATATTTTTTCAGAATATCCAGTTCGTTCTGGCGGAAGGCAATTTCATCATCCACAATTTTTTCGGCTTCTTTATCGCTCATCGATATCAGGTTGTCTCTGGCTTCCTGCTTTTCATCTTTTCTGTTTTTGCGCAGTTGTTGCAACTCATTCTGATACTGGTTATACACCGGCCAAAATCGTTTGGCTTCATCGCTGGTAAGGTTTAGCTTTTGCGTCAGAAATCCTATTTTCATGGACTCCAGTTTTTCTGCGCGGTTTCCTTGCCGGTCTGCAGGCTGTGCTTTTGATAGCAAGGTGAACATACAAAATGTAATCACCAACATTGATCTTGTTTTTCTCATCACTTTATATTTTATTAATTTCTGTTATGTCAATTTTGTTATCTATCAGATAGTTTATAATGTCTGAATCGTCATTCTTTACAACTATTGCTGTTTCATTTTCAATAGGGTAATCATTCAATTCATCAAGCACTTCGTCATCCGTCAGCGCATCTACATTCCATGCAGTAAAAGTGTTTATGGGTTGTTGTGTTTTCTTAGGATAAAAATATATTCCGGCAATAAGCAACACCACTGCTGCTCCAGCATATTTCATATAGTGCAATGAAAATACCTTATGCTTGTTTTCTGCCGGTGCTTCACCTATTTTGTTTTGAATTGCTGATGGCAGTTGTTCAAAGTATCCTTCAGGAGCCTGAAAACTGTTTTTCTTTTCCAGCGAAGAAAGATAAGGTGCTACCTTTCTCAAATCGTCATTCTTTTCCTGATTCATGTTCTTTTGATGCTTGGTTTGGTGTAAGGTTTAATCCGAAGTTAAATAATTTTCAATTTTTTGTACGGCATGATGATATGATGCTTTGAGAGCTCCTACCGAAGTGCCCAAAACTTCACTCATATCCTCATATTTCATCTCATTATAATAGCGCATGTTAAACACAAGTCGTTGCTTCTCCGGTAAAAGTAATATTGCTTTCTGGAGTTTCATTTCTATGGCATCGCCTTTTAGAGATGGCTCTTGGGTTAATTTTTCTGCAAGCTCACTTTCTACATCAGCTACAGGCAGAAAAAAACGTTTACGTTTATTCTTTAAAAAATTCAGACATTCATTGGTAGCAATTCTGTAAATCCAGGTAAACAGTTGTGCATCTTCCCTGAAGGTAGAAAGGTTGTTCCATACTTTTATGAATGTGTTTTGAGTAAGGTCATTGGCATCATCATGATCAATCACCATGTGCCTTACATGCGAATATACGCGCTGCTGATATTTTTTTACGATTAAATTAAAAGCATGATGGCTGTTGCCATTTCTGAAAAGTTCTAAAAGTTCGTTGTCTGCCTGATGTTCCAATGAAAAATAACAATTTTATTATTGATTCAACCCAAAGTTCAGCATGCAGGCAGCGGCAATTTATACCAATGCTTTTTTGCGTTGCATTACCCGGTTTACTGCTTCAACAATGTTTTTACTGTCGAGACCATATTTCACCAACAGCGCTTCAGGTGTTCCACTCTCTCCAAAACTGTCGTTCACGCCAACCATTTCAACAGGTGTAGGCAAATGACGACTCAACAACTGACAGATGCTGTCGCCCATTCCTCCGTTTAACTGATGTTCTTCTGCTGTAACCACACATCCGGTTTTCGACACTGATTGTATGACAGCTTTTTCGTCCAATGGTTTAATGGTATGAATATTTATTATTTCGGCACTGATACCCATTTCGGCCAGTTGCTCTCCTGCCTGAATGGCTTTCCATACCAAATGTCCTGTGGCAAAAATGCTTACATCAGAACCTTCATTCAGTATCAATGCTTTTCCAATTTCAAACGGTAAGTTTTCAGGAATAAAAACAGGCCATGACGGACGGCCAAAACGAAGATAAACAGGTCCCTGATGTTTAGCTATTGCAATGGTCGCGGCTTTGGTTTGATTGTAATCGCAAGGATTAATGACTACCATTCCGGGAAGCATTTTCATAAGCCCAATGTCTTCTAATATCTGATGCGTGGCTCCATCTTCGCCAAGGGTGAGGCCTGCATGCGAAGCACATATTTTTACATTCTTTCCTGAGTAAGCTATTGACTGCCGTATTTGATCATACACTCTTCCGGTTGAGAAGTTGGCAAAAGTGCCCGTAAACGGAATTTTTCCGCCAATGGTCATACCTGCTGCAATGCCCATCATGTTGGCTTCGGCAATACCACATTGAAAAAATCGTTCCGGAAAAGCTTTCTGAAATGCATCCATTTTTAGCGAACCTGTTAAATCAGCGCATAGGGCTACCACATCGGGGTTGCTTTTGCCGAGTTCGAGCAGCCCTGCTCCAAATCCTGAACGCGTATCTTTCTTTTCGGTATAGGTATATTTTTTCATATCACTGTTATACTTCTATTTATTAATATTAATGGTGGTACCCGCACCGGAGGTGATGCGGAAAGATTTTTCAATTGTGTAAATGGCTTCTTTCGAATTTTTGGGTCGAAATACTACACGATAATTGCCCGGTTGCAAAAGCACATTTTCTCGCGTAGCGCTATCGTTGAGATTATACACCCAGACGAGTTTATTATCTTTTTCCTGATAGATGCTTCCATATCCGGGAGATACCATAATCAGATTGGCCATGCCCGGATTAGGAATTTGCACTGTGGTGGTTTTGCTCTGAGCTATGTTTACATCATCCACAAACATCCTTGGCAGACTTAGAATTTCCAAATCGTAATTTCCGGTAAGGTAGCGTGTAGTTGTGTTGAATTGTTGTATGTGAAGGGTTTCGCACTTTCCTTTTTGTCGCACAATACATGGAAGATTTTTATAATCGCTAATTCCATCAAACTTCAAGTACAAATCTCCCTGCGGACAATCAATACCTACAATATTATGTTTACCTGCAACAATCTTATTGCTGTCTTTACGTACCGGTGGAATGGTGTTTACCACAATATCATAAGTGCCAAGCGGATCTATGAGCAACGTATCAGGCAATCCGCGACTGTTCATGGTATGAATAAAGTTATAACGGATGGCACCTGAATAGGTATCATAAAAAGTCATGTTGACATTGGTTTCAGTAGGTCGGTGTTTTTCATCGAGGAGGTTTACTTGTATGGTTGTATTGTTCAATGCCTGAGAAATTACCACATTGAAAACCGTTCGGAAAGTGGCTTCATCGGTAGCATCAAAATAATTTCCAACACAGTTGAACGCATCCTTGTAATCTTTGGACAAACCAAGCCCTATGACAAAAGGTTTCAGGATAATTCCTTTTTTCTGCAACATGAGCGAAACTGCACAAGGGTCGCCATTACACTCTTCAATTCCATCGGTGATAAGGATGATGATATTGCGAGCAGGATCGTCCGGAAAATCCTTACCACACTGGTCGAGTGACTGAGCAATAGGAGTTGTTCCACTGGGTTTTATCTCCGATAATTTTTTCTTTATCTGATAAGCTGTGTTTTTTCCGAAAGGAACTTCCAGGCGTGTATCATCACAATCCTGAGGAGGAAATTTTTTGGTATGTCCATAAACACGAAGCGCCATTTCTACATTATTGATTTTGTCCAAGCTGTCAACCATTTCGCCCAACAGTTTTTTGGCAATTTCAAATCGTGTGTCCGACTGCCACTGTGCATACATACTTTGAGATGCGTCAAACAAAAACTCAATTCGTGTGAGCGGCAATTGTTCGGGTTTTTGCGAAACAGCAGAATGGCTGATAAAGAAAATCAGGAAAATTGTGAGGAGAGAAAAATAATTTCTTTTTAAAATCATTCTTATTAATATTCCGACAGATTAATAATCGCCTAATGTTTCAGGGAGTTGTGCCAATGCTTTCTGAAGTTGCTCATCATTGGGTGCTACGCCATGCCATTTGTGGGAGTTCATCATAAAGTCAACACCATACCCCATAACAGTAGTCATAAGAATAACGACAGGCTTACCTTTTCCTGTATGCTCTTTGGCTTTTTTCAAGGTCTGCACAATTTCTTCCGTATCGTTACCATTCATCTTCAATACATCCCAACCGAAAGCTTCCCATTTAGCCTGAAGATTGCCCAGTGAAAGTACGTCCTGCACCGTTCCGTCAATCTGTTGGTTATTATAGTCAACAGTAGCTATAAGGTTATCCACTTTTTTTGCGGCAGCATACATGATAGCTTCCCAGTTCTGACCTTCCTGCAGCTCACCATCACCATGCAGCGAGTACACCAGCGATGCATCGTTATTCAGCTTTTTGCTAAGAGCAGCACCTATAGCCACACTCAATCCCTGACCCAATGAACCGGACGACATACGTACACCGGGCAATCCTTCATGCGTGGTAGGATGTCCCTGCAAACGTGAGTTAATGGCTCTGAAAGTTGCCAGTTCGCTTACCGGAAAATAGCCGCTTCGGGCAAGTACGCTATACCATACGGGAGAAATATGACCGTTGGAAAGAAAAAATAAATCTTCGCCTTTGCCATCCATTGAAAATGGGGAGGGCTGATGTTTCATGGAGTTGAAATAAAGTGCAGTCAGGAAATCGGCACAACCCAGCGAGCCACCGGGGTGGCCACTTTGATGCGCATGAACCATTCTCACAATATCACGTCTTACCTGTGTGCTGATTTTTTGTAGCTGTTCTGTTGTCATAAGCATTTCTTAAAACGCCAAAAGTCGTTAAAAAGCCGCAGTTACAGCAATGAAGTTTTTAACAATAAGATTGAAAAGGCTACTTCGGTTGAAAAATAAAATGCACTATAAGTTATACTTGGTTGTCCACAAAGACAAAATAACCAAAGTTAAACGTAAGCCTTATATAGCATACGCTCAATCAAATCTATAGGCTTTATTTTTATTAACCTAAAGAAATAAGCAGAGTAATAAATGTCAGAACCAAAAGAATCCAAAATGCAGTAAAACCGCCTGTTGCTCCTTTATAGAAAAATGTCTGACCTTTTTCTTCCTGATGCTCGTGTCCGTGCCCCATAATTGTTTAAAATTTTGCACAAATATATTAATACTCCATCGAATTTTGAAAATGCTGATTTGATTTTTATGATTTTTATTACTTGTTGAAAACAAGTTAATTGGCAGCAATTGCAATTGCTATGTGTAAAACCTACTTTTGTGCCTTCGTTTAAAACTAAATAAAAAGATTTAATATGTCTTCAAATAATTTTTTGAGCCTGTTCAATTCATCTGTCGGCAAGAAGGTGATAATGGCTGTGACGGGATTGTTTATTTGTGTATTTCTGATAGTACACGTAGCAGGAAATTTTCAATTGTTTAAGGCCGATAGCGGTTTGTCATTTAACAAATATGCCGTTTTGATGACCACCAATCCGTTTATAAAAACAATTTCATACCTTTTATACACCTTTATTATTGTTCATGCCATCAGAGGTATAATGATAGAAATTGAAAATCGCAGAGCACGCCCGGTGAAATATGCCAAATACAATGGCAATGCCAACAGCAAATGGGCATCGCGCAATATGGGCATTCTCGGAACCATTCTTCTGGTATTTATTGTAGTTCACATGCACGATTTCTGGTACAATTATAAATTCGGCCACACTCCGTTTACACTTTATAAAACCGAGCTTGCTACAGGAAATTTAGTTGATGTAAAAGACATGGGTCCTGATTTTAAAATGGGCAGCAAAATGGAAGAAATGATGGCAGGCGATTATAAATATGTTATCGTAAAAGACTTGTATAAAGAGGTGAAAGAAGAGTTCAAACGATTGTTGTGGGTAGTTTTTTATGTGGTTTGTATGGGGGCAGTTTCATTTCACCTGTATCATGGTTTCCGAAGCGGATTTCAGTCACTTGGATTGAACAGCAGAAAGTATAATAATGTCTTTCAGACTATAGGCACATGGGTATTTGCAATCATCATACCTTTAAGTTTTGCAGCCATGCCACTTTATTTTTATTTTAACCAATAAATCTCGTTAATAGTTATGACATCATCCAAAATTGACGCACATATCCCCGAGGGGCCAATGGCAGAAAAATGGTCAAAATATCGTTCAACCGTTCATCTGGTTAACCCCGCTAATAAACGACATCTTGAAATTATCGTTGTAGGTTCGGGTCTTGCCGGTGCTTCGGCTGCAGCTACCCTTGCCGAGTTGGGATATAAAGTAAAAGTATTCTGTTTTCAGGATTCAGCACGCAGAGCACATAGCATTGCCGCACAGGGTGGAATCAATGCAGCAAAAAATTATCAGAATGATGGCGACTCTGTTTACCGTTTGTTTTACGATACGGTAAAGGGAGGTGATTATCGTTCACGCGAAGCCAACACACACCGCCTTGCCGAAGTAAGTGGTAATATTATTGACCAATGTGTGGCTCAGGGTGTACCTTTTGCCCGCGAATACGGAGGGTTGCTGAGCAACCGTTCATTCGGGGGTGTTCTTGTGCAACGTACTTTTTATGCTGCCGGACAAACCGGTCAGCAGTTGTTGTTAGGCGCCTACAGCGGACTTATGCGTCAGGTAGGTGTTGGCGCAGTTAAAATGTATGCCCGTCATGAAATGCTCGATATTGTAAATATTGATGGCAAATGCCGTGGTATCATTGCACGAGACCTTATTACCGGAAAACTTGAAAGACATTTCGGTCATGCCGTATTGCTTTGCAGCGGTGGTTATGGAAATGCTTATTATCTCTCTACCAATGCCATGGGCAGCAACGTTACTGCTGCATGGAAGGCGCATAAAAAAGGTGCTTTCTTCGGCAACCCCTGTTATACTCAAATTCACCCTACGTGTATTCCTGTATCAGGCGATCATCAGTCGAAACTTACACTCATGAGCGAGTCGCTGCGTAATGATGGACGTATTTGGGTGCCTAAGAAAAAAGAAGATGCAGAAGCTGTAAGAAGCGGAAAGTTAAACCCGAATGACATTAAACCTGAAGACAGAGATTATTATCTTGAACGCAGATATCCTGCTTATGGTAATCTGGTGCCGCGGGATGTTGCATCACGTGCCGCAAAAGAGCGTTGCGATGCAGGCTTTGGCGTAAATGCTACCGGTGAAGCTGTATTCCTCGATTTTGCTTACAACCTCCGCTATAAATACGGACAAATGGAAGCCATAAAACATGGCATTGAAAATCCTACAGAACAGCAACTTTTTGATTTAGGAAAAGAGGTAGTAAAAGAAAAATATGGAAACCTGTTTGACATGTACAAACAGATTACCGGAGTTGACCCATATCACAATCCGATGATGATTTATCCTGCCGTTCACTATACCATGGGCGGCTTGTGGGTAGATTATAATCTGATGACCACCGTACCCGGCCTTTACGCACTTGGCGAAGCTAATTTCAGCGACCATGGAGCTAACAGACTTGGAGCATCAGCACTTATGCAGGGACTTGCTGACGGATATTTTGTGATTCCTTATACCATTGGCGATTATTTAAGTCATGAAATCGGAACCAAAGCCATCAGCACCGACCACGAAGCATTTGTTTCAGCAGAAAAGGATGTGAGAGAGAAATTAGAAAAGCTGATGAATGTGAAGGGTACTAAATCCGTTGACCACTTCCACAAAAAGCTTGGAAAAATTATGTGGGAGAAATGTGGAATGGCTCGAAATGCAACCGGATTGAAAGAAGCAATTACCGAAATTCAGGAACTCAGAAAACAATTCTGGGCCGATGTGCGTATCCCCGGAGAACTGAATGATTTTAATCCCGAACTTGAAAAAGCTGGTCGTGTAGCTGATTTTCTGGAATTAGGTGAGTTGATGTGTATGGATGCCCTTCAGCGCAATGAATCTTGTGGAGGACACTTCCGTGAGGAATACCAGACAGAAGAAGGTGAAGCAAAACGCGATGATGAAAACTTTGCTTTTGTGTCGGCATGGGAGAGAACCGGTGAAAACCAGTGGTACATGCACAAAGAAGAATTGAAATTTGAATATATTAAAATAGCTCAGCGCAGCTATAAGTAAAACATAAATATTGAACTGATAAAAATTCTGAATCATGAATATAACGCTCAAAGTCTGGAAACAGAAAAACAATAACGAACGCGGAAGATTTGAAACCTACCAGGTAAAAGAGGTGTCACCTGACATGTCGTTTTTGGAAATGTTTGATGTGCTGAATGAGGATTTGATAACAGAGGGAAAAGAGCCAATTGCATTTGATCACGATTGCCGCGAAGGTATCTGCGGTATGTGCAGTATGTATATCAATGGACGCCCTCATGGACCATTGCAAGGTGTTACTACATGTCAGTTGCACATGCGCTCATTCAGAGATGGCGACACTATTGTGGTAGAGCCTTGGCGTGCTGCTGCTTTCCCGGTTATAAAAGACCTTGCTGTTGATCGTTCAGCATTCGATCGAATTATGGCAGCAGGAGGTTTTGTGTCGGTAAACACCGGTAATGCACAGGATGCAAACAACATTTTGATTCCGAAGACTGATGCCGACCTGGCATTTGAAGCTGCAGCGTGTATAGGTTGTGGGGCTTGTGTAGCGGCATGTAAAAATTCTTCAGCTATGCTGTTTGTTTCTGCAAAAGTTTCGCAGCTGGCATTGCTGCCTCAGGGGCAGGTAGAGCGACAAGAGCGTGTCATAAGCATGGTTAATCAAATGGATGAAGAAGGTTTTGGAAGTTGTACCAACACCGGAGCGTGTGAAGCAGAATGCCCTAAAAGTATTTCGGTAGAAAATATTGCCCGTCTGAACAGGGAATATCTTTCAGCAAAAATTACAAAATAAATATTCAGGCAATAGTTTCAAAGCAACAGCTTTGAGCATTTGACAGCAGGTAAAAGTAGAACGGAATAAACTTTTACACTGTAAAACTTTTATTAATCCTTTTCGTAAAAATCCTTTGTCGTATTAATATTGCAGATGTCCCAACAGGATATCACGCAGTACTTAAATTTTTTTAGGAATGACAGCATCTGATGAAGCAAAAATAAGAAGAGCCTTTACCGATAAAGACTGGCAGGAAATTAAAACACAGGACACCTGGCAGATTTTTAAAATCATGAGTGAATTTGTTGAAGGCTTTGAAAAAATGGGTCGCATTGGACCTTGTGTTTCCATATTTGGATCGGCACGCACTAAACCCGATACACAATATTATAATCTTGCCGAAGAAATAGCCTATCAGCTTACGCAATCAGGTTACGGAATTATTACCGGTGGAGGACCTGGTATTATGGAAGCCGGAAATAAAGGGGCACAACGTGCAGGAGGTAAATCTGTAGGCCTCAATATCAGACTTCCGTTTGAGCAAACATCCAATCCCTATGTTGATAATGATAAGAATATAATTTTCAATTACTTTTTTGTGCGTAAGGTGATGTTTATGAAATACGCTCAGGGTTTTGTGGTTCTCCCTGGAGGCTTTGGCACCCTTGACGAATTTTTTGAAGCACTCACACTTATTCAGACTAAGAAAATTGGCCGTTTTCCTATCGTGTTGATGGGAAAAAAATATTGGGGAAAATTATTCGAATGGATTCAAACAGTGATGGTGGAAGAAGGAACTATTTCACCTGAAGATTTATCGCTGTTTAAAATTGCTGACAAAGCCGAAGAAGCAACAGCTCATATTGATGCCTTCTACAGCAAATATTTGCTCAAACCAAATTTTTAATTTTCACATCTGCGCCATTCATTGCAAAAAATAGCTGCTGACATGGCTATGTTCAGCGACTCGGCATGTTCATTTCCATCCCTGTGAAACGAAGGAATTGCAACAGCATTATCTATTAACGCATTCAGTTCATCTGAAACGCCTCGTGATTCATTTCCGAAAAGTAATACAGCAGAAGATTTCTTGGCAATAGTGTAAACAGATTTGCCGTTAAGATGAGTGGAGTAGAAGGTTGTTTTGGAATGGTGCTCCTGAATCCAGCCTTTTAAATCAGTATAGTAAACTTTTACTCTGAATACTGAACCCATAGTAGCTTGTATGGTTTTAGGGTTGTAACAATCAACAGCATGTAACGAACATACTATCTGCCTGATGCCAAACCAATCGGCAATACGAATAATACTGCCAAGATTTCCGGGGTCGCTGATGTCTTCAAAAGCCAGAATCAAATCGTCAAAATCAATATCATCAACATTGTGCTGCGGCATTTTCACCACAGCCAATACTTTATTAGGTTGTTTCAGTGACGAAATTCTTTCCAGTTCCTTATCGCTGACAGTTACCAGCCTGCCTCCTAAAGTGTGACGAATTTCTGGAGATAAGGTCTCCGCCCAGCCTGCCAAAGCGAAAACATGCTCAGGCACAAATGAAGACTGCATAAGCTCATAAAACATTTTCTCCCCCTCAATAACAAACTGATTTGCCTCTTTACGTACACTGCGCTCCTTTAATGCTTTGATTTGTTTGATTTGTGCTGCTGATAACATTCTTTACTTTGAAATTTTTTATAAACGTTTAAATGGTTCAGAAATATTATTTTTAACCCCGCTTGTATGGTAATGAATAGCTCAAAAGCAGGACATCTTTTAATTGTTTTTTTTATTCTCGTACTCAGTGCCTGTAGCCCTTACAAGCAGCTGGACAAAGATCAATATTTATTGGACAGAAACGTTGTAATTACCGACAAACCGGAACTCAAAGATGGCATAAAAGCTATTATCAAACAAAAAGCCAACAGAAGAATATTGGGAGTTTTTAGATTTCATCTCACAGTTTACAGCATTGGCAACCGTGGTAAACCCAATAAATTTAAAAACTGGCTAAAGAATACGGTAGGTGAAGAACCTGTTTTGCTCGATACGCTGTTTACCAACAAATCATCATCGCAGATTAAACAGTTTATGGCGAAGAACGGCTACTTCAAAGCGGAAGTTAATGACACCACAATTTACCGGCATAAAAAAGCAAAGGTGAAGTATATTATTAAAGCCAATGAACCATCATACATTTCAAAAGTAGTGCGTGAAAGTGCTGACAGCGGACTGGATTCGCTTGTGCGCCTTGATACAGCCGGTTCAAAACTGAAAGCAGGAATTATATACAGAGAAAGTATTTTGCAAGGCGACAGAGAGCGGCTGTCGCAACTTTTACGGAACAATGGATATTATCAGTTTTCGCCTCAGTATGTGAGTTACAGAGTTTATACTTCCGACACTACACAGAATCTAATTGTTTTTCAGGACGTAAGCATGGCTGATAATGCCGATACTTCTCAGGGAGTGAAGTTTATTCCTCACAAAAAATTTTATCTCAACAGGATTATTTTCAATCCTGATTACGATCCCTTGAGAGTAGAATCCATCACTCAGAAATTTGACAGCGTTTATTACAAAGACTACATTTTTCTGAAATATCAGAGTAAAAAACTTCCTGTACGGCCCGAGGTAATTGCAAATCATACGTTTTTCAGAAAAGGTAACGTATTCAGACAGCGCAATTCCGATTATACTTATAAGAGTCTGAATCTTCTCGGATTGTACAGATTTGTAAACATTAACTACGAACTTAGCTATCCCGACAGTAACTTGCTGGATTGTTTTGTCAATTTGGGTACATCATCCAAGCAGGAATATGTAACTGAGATTGAAGGTACCAATAACGGGGGCAACCTGGGTGTTGCAGGAAACTATACCTATCGCAACAGAAATGTTTTCAGAGGTGCGGAGATATTTGAATTTAAATTACGCGGAGCGCTGGAGTCGCAAAAAAATTTCACAACCGAAGAAGAAAGAAGAATATTATATTTATTCAACACTTATGAATTAGGGGTAGAAAGCTCTATACATTTGCCAAAAGCTATAGGCGCTATTCAACGATTATTTAAACGTAAGGCTGCAAATCCAAATACTGTTTTTTCTGCCAATTACAATATTCAGAACCGCCCTGAGTTCAACCGCTCTATTCTTGAATTTTCAGCAGGTGTGGAATGGCGCAAAGGCATGTATGTAAAACATATTGTTACTCCTTTTCAGGTGAATTTTGTAAATGTGAAGTTAAGCCCTTCGTTTGAGAGTGAATTACTCAGCCTGAATGATCCGGTGTTGTACAGCAGTTATCAGAATCACCTTATCACCAATGGACGTTACAGTTTTATCTATAATAATCAAGTGCTGAATGTGTTGAAAAATTTTGTGTTTTTCAGAGCTAATGCGGAGTTTGCAGGAAACACCTTGCAGTTGTTTAGCGAGATAAATAAATCACCAAAGAGTGACCAGGGAAGCTATCAGGTGCTGAAAAAAAATTATGCGCAATATTTCAGACCTGATGTTGATTTCAGACTTTATCAGACATTAAATGAGCACAGCACAATCGTTTATCGTATAGCAGGAGGTATTGGCGTGGCTTATGGCAATTCGAAAATCATGCCTTTTGAAAAGAGCTTTTATGCAGGTGGCTCCAATGATTTGAGAGCCTTCAGAGCAAGAAATGTTGGCCCCGGAAATTTCAGGAGTGATAATAACTTTGAACGCACCGGAGATATTAAACTGAATGCAAATCTCGAATACCGCTTTGATATTCTTAAAATTCTGAAAGGAGCGTTTTTTATGGATGCAGGAAACATTTGGCTACGAAAAAAAGATGCATCACGCCTGAATGCAGAGTTTGATATAAATCGGTTTTACAAACAACTCGCTGTAGGTAGTGGGGTAGGCTTCCGATTCGATTTTACATTTTTTATTTTCCGTTTTGATTTAGGTGTGCCTATTGTGGATCCGCAATATGGACAAGGACAAAATGTGGTGGTAGGCAATCTTAAACTGAAGAGTTTGATTTCAAACTTTGGGATAGGTTATCCTTTTTAAAAAAAAAGTTACCAATCTAAAAAATCATCCAGCGCACGTCTTTCTTTTTTGGTTGGTCGTCCTTCGCTATTATTGCGATAGGCTCTCACTGCCATGGCATGTAATTTCATGCGCTCAAGTTCTTCGGCAGGAGTACAGTCGCTGCAGAATTCAGCTACTGATTTTGCTGCCAGCCTGTTTTCGGTGAGCTGAAGCACTTGATAGCACAAACGAAAAGCACCTTTGCGCACATGAATTATCTCACCTCCTTTAATCATCCGTGATGCTTTCACGGGAGCATCGTCTATGAGTATTTTACCTTTCTCACAGGCATCAGCTGCCATGGATCGCGTTTTGAAAATACGTACTGCCCATAACCATTTGTCTATTCGTAATTTTTCAGGTGCAGTTTTCATAGTTGCGAAACTCCTTTCATGCTAAGTTGAATTCGTTTGGTTGCAACATCTACTGAGAGGACTTTTACTTTTACATGCTGATTTAGTTTTACAACCGATGACACTTCGCTGATGAATTCATCTGTAAGTTGCGATATGTGCACCAACCCACCTTGCTTAATTCCTATATCTACAAATGCACCGAAATTGGTGAGGTTGGTTATCACTCCGGGCAATATCATTCCTTCCTGAAGGTCGTTAATACTTCTTACACTTTTGTCAAATTCAAACACTTTGATGATACCCCTAACATCTCTGCCGGGTTTACGCAGTTCGTCCAAAATATCATTCAATGTAGGTAAACCGATTTCTTCGGTCTGATATTTTTCAGGGTTAATTTGCTGTATTGCAGTTTTATTTCCTATGAGTTGCGCCACATTCATTTTAAGGTCCGCTGCCATTTGTTCCACAATAGCATAATGCTCCGGATGCACAGCACTATTGTCTAATGGATTTGCAGCTTGTGGTATTCTTAAAAAACCACAGCATTGCTGAAATACGACCGGGCCTAAACCTTTTATTTTTAACAAGTCATTTCTTGATGTAAATCCTTTACTGCTGCGCTCGTCAACAATTTTTTTTGCCATAGAGCTTCCCAAGCCCGAAACGAAGGTCAACAGTTTTTCGCTTGCCGTATTCAGATTAACGCCAACGGAATTTACGCAGTGTTCAATGGTCTGACTCAATTCTTCTTCAAGTAGGGACTCTTCCACATCATGCTGATATTGGCCTATTCCCATTGATTTCGGATCTATTTTTATCAGTTCAGCCAACGGATCCATCAGTCTCCTGCCAATAGATACGGCTCCTCTTACAGTAACATCGTAGTCAGGAAATTCTTTCCTCGCTTCTGAAGAAGCGGAATACACAGATGCACCATCTTCATTTACGCTAAACAATTGTACTTTACGGTCGAAGTGCAGTCGCTGAATGAACTGTTCGGTTTCGCGGCCTGCTGTACCATTCCCAACAGCAATAGCTTCTATCTGATACTGACTTACAAGTGTTGTGATTTTTTGTGCAGCTTGTTTATGTTGCTCTTGCGGAGGATGTGGAAAAATAGTTTCGTTATGTACAAGTTTTCCTTGCCTGTCGAGGCAAACGATTTTGCAGCCTGTACGAAATCCCGGATCAATAGCCAACACATTTTTCTGTCCTAGGGGAGGAGCCAGTAAAAGTTGTTGCAGATTAACCGCAAAAATTTTTGCTGATGAAATATCGGCTTTTTGTTTATAGTAACGCAATGTTTCATTTTCTAATGAAGGATAAAGCAATCGCCTGTAAGCATCAGCCAAAGCAGTTTCAGTTTCCTGCCCCGAAATACGAACTGATTGTGTAACTATTTGTCTGGTTTTCTGCAGAGCAGTTTTTTCATCAGGTTCAACAGCAACGCGAAGGAATTTCTCGTTTTCACCTCTCAGTATTGCCAGCAGGCGATGTGCTGCACATGATTTTATTTTCTCTTTATAGTCGAAGTAATCTTTGTATTTAATGGCTTCTTCTGCTTTTGTTTTTATGACCGATGAAGAAATTATTGCCTGATGTAAAAACAGTTTTCTCAGTTCCTGACGTACCTCTGCATTTTCACTGAAGGTTTCAGCAAGAATATCGCGCGCTCCTTGCAGAATAGAATTTTCATCAGGATACATCTCCGACTTAAATTGCTGAAGTTGTTTTTTTGCGGAGGATTCATTTTTTAGTAACATATCCGCAAGAGGTTGCAACCCTGCTTCCCGTGCCTTTTGTGCTCTGCTTTTTTTCTTCTCCTTAAATGGAAGGTATAAGTCTTCAAGAATTTCCGCAGTGGCAGCGTTTTCAATTGATAGAAGAAGTTCCCGGGAAACTTTTTTTTCAGAAAGTCTCTGTAAAATATATTTTTTACGTTCGATAAATTTTTCGGCCTCACGAATTCTTTTCTTCAAATCGAAAAGCTGTTCATCGGTAAGCCCACCGGTTTTTTCCTTACGGTAACGGGCAATAAAAGGAATAGTTGCTCCGCCTTCAAAAAGCAGAATAGTGTTTTGTAATTGTTGTTTACTTATTCCGGTTTCTTTGGCAAACTCAACAAGCAAAGCAGCTTCACTTATGAAACCCAAGGCAGAAGTTGTTTAAATAAAATGAAAGTTATTGAGCGAAACCTTCGTTAATCCACTTCTCTATAATGGCAATAGATTCGTTGCTCAGTTTAGGAGCCATACGAGGCATCGCTTTTACACCACTTTCATGTTTTATGGATGCCAGCAACTTGTTTTTGATGCAGGCATCTTTAACCATTTCATAGTTGCTCAAGTCTATATCATGAGCTTTTTTCACTGCGCTATGGCATTTCGTTCCACAAGCAGCATCAATTATGGGTTTTACATTCGCTGTATAAGTAGGATGCTCAGGAATTGTTACAGCAGTTGTGGTAGTTGTTTTTTTTGTGCTCTTACAGGACGACAAGGTGAACACCTGCATAACAGCCAAGCCACAAAAAATGGCTAAAACAGAAAGTGAAACAGACTTTTTCATACTCTTTTTATTTTTTTGGAACTACAATTTTACTGATAATTTCTTAATTGTAGAATTGATTTGGCTGCCGATGAACATAAAACCTGTAATACGTATCATTATTTTAGGGCTTTACCGCCTCTGTGAGGGTTATCCACAAAGGATTGTTTACAGTTCGTGATTGCACTATAAAATTTATTGCACCTTCACTGCTAATTTTGTACAATAACCATCATTATTTTAAGTTTAAATTAAAAACAATATGCTTTTTACCCGTCATTTAAAATCAGCATTCATTTTGCTTGCTGTTCCTGCTTTTACGATGGCACAGCGTATGTCAACTGAAGAGTATATTTCCCGATACAGGGAAGATGCGATAAAAGACATGGTTAAAACAGGAGTTCCTGCATGTATAACCTTGGCTCAGGGCATTCTGGAAAGTGAAAGTGGTAACAGTAAATTAGCTCAGAATGCCAATAATCATTTCGGGATAAAATGTCATAAGGAATGGGATGGGAAAACCTTTCATCAGGATGACGACACTAAAGATGAATGTTTCCGGAAATACAAAACAGTGCTTGAATCTTATGATGACCATTCGGACTTTCTAAAAACACGCAGCCGCTATGCCTTTTTATTCGAGCTTGATAAAACCGATTATAAAGGTTGGGCTCACGGTTTGAAAAAGGCCGGCTATGCTACCAATCCCAAATATGCCCACCAGCTAATTGATTTGATTGAGCGATACAATCTTGTTGATATCAACAATGAAGCTATTGCACGAATGAATGGAGCACCGGCAACTCCTAATAATGCATTAGTTCGTGAGGTGAGTGTGAAGGATAAAAATGTTGCTTCAAAAGACGACCGCAATGTTACAACCACAATAAACATTACTCCACCAACTTACTACGCTGAGCAGAATAATGTGAAATATGTAGTTTCAAAAAAAGGAGATTCTTGGGTGAGTATTGCCAAAGAGAATGAAATGATGCTTTGGCAGGTATTGAAATATAACGATGCATCACGTGATGATGAATTGCATGAAGGCACAATTGTGTATATCAAACCTAAGCGACATTCAGCTGCACAAAAATATCATGTAGTGATGCCGGGCGAAAGTTTGCGCGATATTTCGCAGATGTATGCCATTAAACTCAACAGCCTTTATAAAAAGAATCAGATTGAACCCGGAACTGTTGTACAACCCGGAACCAAACTGAAACTCAGCAACTGAAAAAAATATTTAATGAGTGATTTACAGACTGAACCACTCGTTCAGTCTGTTTTATTTTTTGGGATATGAAGGTAACGGTAGTCATTACATTTTTTTTACTAAGTATGTATGCTTATGGTCAATCTGCCTGGCAGCCTTATCCTCCTATGTCATTACAACCTGTACTTAAAGGTAATTATGGCGAACTCAGAAATAACCATTTTCATTCAGGAATAGACATGAGTACGAAGGAAAAAGTAGGACAGGCAGTCAGGGTATCAGATAACGGTTTTGTTTCGCGGATTAAAGTAAGTGAGTATGGTTATGGTAAAGCAATTTATATTGATCATCCCAATGGATATACAACTGTTTATGGACATCTGCATCACTTTGCACCTGCCATTGAAGCATTAGTACGTGAGGAGCAGTTAAAACAGCAAAAGTTCAGTGTTGAGTTGTTCCCAGGAAAAGGAGCAATTACTGTGAAGCGAGGTGATACCATTGCATGGTCAGGAAATTCAGGTGGATCCGGAGGCCCGCATTTACATTATGAAATCAGAGATACTAAAACTGAAAAGCCACTGAACCCACAGCGATTTATTACCAATGTTGCGGACACCATTGCGCCCTTGCTTAAATCAATAACTGTTTACGCAATGAATTTGGATTTTACTCAGGTGAATGAACTTGCAACACTAAAACCATTGCGTAGGTCAGCATCTGAATTTGTGGTCGAGAGTCCGGTGAGTACATCGGCAATAGCAGGCCTGGGTTATTCCGCTGTTGACTATGCAAATGACGACAGTGCATGGCTCGGGGTTTATGAAATGACTTTATATGTCGGAGAGCAAATGATATATGGCTACAGAATGGAGAATTTTGCTTTTGACGAAACCAGAAACATCAACGGACATATTGATTATGCAAAAAAACAAAGTAAGGGAATTGTTTCTGAATACTGTTTTCGCCTGCCCGGAAACACATTTAGTCAATACCGGCATGTTGTGGAAAATGGTGTAATAAGAATGGATAGTTTGAAGTCGGTTACTTTAAAGCTCGTTTTGAAAGACATCAAAGGAAATTCAGTTACATGCCTTATTCCGTTGAAATATGATTCGCAAATAAGATTGCAGCAGTCTGAGTCAAAAGGTCAAAAGGTGTTTTACAACAGAAAAACTGAAATTGATAAAGATGGATATCGTCTGACTATTCCTGAAGGGACATTGTTCAGGAATATTTTTTATTCAGATAGCGAAATGAAAATCGAGAAAGGTTTTTATTCGAAGCGATATAAATTGTTTGATGCCAATGAACCAATAAAGAAAAATTTGCCACTGGCAATTAAAGTGAAAAATACGCATTCGGAATTAACCGGTAAACTATTACTGGCAAAAATTTCAGATAAGGGTTTATTGTCAGCAGAAAGCAGCATTTATAAAAACGGATTTGTGAGCGGAAACATCAGCACCTTTGGTACCTATGTTGTCACCATTGATACCATTCCTCCGGTTATAGGAAAACATACAATGGAATATGATTCTCTTTACAATTGCCGGGTAATAGCAATTAAGGTAAAAGATAATTTATCGGGTATTAAGACTTATTCCGTTAAAATAAATGACAATTGGTATTGGAGCGAATATGATTTTAAAAACGATAGAATACTCATTTATCTTACTCAGCCTTTTAGTGGCACACTGAAACTTGAAATTACAGTAGGTGATGGAAAAGAAAATTTTTCTGTATCAAAACAAGAGGTGAAACTTTAATAAGTAAGCCTGAATTAAACCAATTCGTTTAAAGAGAATGCAACATTCATTCGGATTCCTTTTTCAGTTTGTTGCAGGGTGCAGCATTCGTTTACAGGATCATGTTCAAAAAATAGTTGCCAGTTATTCTGCACGGCAGTTTTCAAAAAAGCTTCTTTCTCTTTCAGAGTTATCAAAGGCCTGGTGTCATAAGCCATCACATAAGGTAAAGGAATATGTCCTACCGAAGGCAATAAATCAGCCATAAACACTACCTGTTTATTTTTATATGGAATTAACGGAAGCATCATAGCATCGGTATGGCCACGTGCTACGATAACTGAAATGTCAGAATGAAAATTGGTATTGCTAAGTATTTCTAAATTTGAATCTGCAGAAGTACTTCCTTCAATAAATTTTAACTGACCACTTTCCTGAATGGGTAGAATATTTTCTTTCAGAAAACTTGCTTTCTCTCTTGCATTCGGCTCGGTAGCCCATTGCCAGTGATCTTTATGACTCCAGTAGGTTGCATTCTTAAAGGCCGGAATAAAACCTGATTTATCTGAATTATGTTTAATGCTGCCTCCGCAATGGTCGAAATGAAGGTGAGTGAGAAATACATCAGTAATATCATCAGCCGAAACTCCGGCTTTCTTTAAGGATGAATCAAGGGTTGCGTCACCATGCAGATAATAATGCGAAAAGAATTTTTCATTTTGCTTATCGCCAATACCATTGTCCACTAATATGAGTCGTTTACCATCCTCTATCAGCATACATCGCATAGCCCAGGTACACATGTTTTTGTCGTCAGCGCGGTTCAGGTTATTCCAAATAGATTTTGGAACGACACCAAACATGGCTCCACCATCTAATTTAAAAAAACCGGTGTCAATCGTTCGAAGATTCATTTCTTATAAAGTATTTTTTGTATTGAAGCATAAAAATATAAAATCCTGCAATCAGAAAGGGCAGGAGCGGGGCTTTAAATCGCAGAATAGCCGCTTCTAATGCACAAGTGTAACCAACCAGTGAATAAAATAAATACAATAGCAGAAACAATGCGAAATTAAGCCGCGCATATTGATTGCGCCAACTGAAAGCCGCAAGAATATTGACAATTACAAAAACCATCACTAATAGATTTTCTACAGCAGCACCTTTCCAGCGAAGCCCTGTTTTGTCGAAGTGAAAAGCAGGAGTAAGTACAGTTTGCAAAAATGCTTTAGGTGAATTTTTTATAACACTCACCATATTAGGAGCAATCACCGGTGGCTGAATATAACTCTCGGCTTTTTCATAAATTGAATTTTTCATGGAACTCTGTTGAACCAGAGCAATGGTTCCTGCAACATCACGATGAAGAATCTGATTGAAAATAAATATGCCGATAAACGAATAAACTATTACAACCATTACCGCAACAGCATGCGATAGCCAAAGTTTTTTATTGAAATAATTTTTAACAATCACGTAGCCGATTAAAGCCGGAGTTAGGAATAAAACAAAATGAGGTTTTATCAGCCACAAAAACAGATAAAGAATGACAGTAATAATTTTCATTCGCGAAGAATTACCAAATTGTGTTAAAAGGAACATAAACATTCCTGCAATGGCTATTAACAGTGTTTCTTTTAGAACTCCGGAGCTAAAAAATACGACTGAAGGAAAAAGCATTAGCATGAGGTAAAGTACAAATCCATTCGATTTGGTAAGTGCTATGGTTGCTTTGTAAATTCCGGTCAAGCCACAAAAGGATAGAAAACTAAAAATCACAGAATGAACAAGCATATTCGAAAAAGCCATGAAGTGTATTAATGACGAAATTTTTATCATAGTTTCATTGTCGTTCCATGATGGCAATCCCTTCCAGTTAAGCAAAGAATAATACTCTGTACGGTTGCTGTCATCGTAAATTCCTGCCATCAGTTTCAGGTATTTTAGCGGGTGTTGCAGCGCATATTCGTATAAGGTTCTGCCGGCTTCGTAAAAAAACATTCCATCATCACCACTGTAAATTCGCTCTGCATGAAAGGTGATGATAATTCCCGCAAAAGCTTTAATGATAAATAATGTACAGATGAATGCTCTGGACATATTCGGCAAACTGAAAAAATTGTTATAACTAATGAACCAGCATAACAAAAGAATGTAGATGAAAGGCAGAATAAAAATTTCCATAATCAGACAATTTTTTTTAGGAAACGAAACCGTTCCGTTAATAATGATTTATCGGAAAGACAGGCAAAGAAGAATAATAAAAAGGGAAGCGCCTGAATTTTATATCGCACAATTGCTCCCATTACCGGGGTTACCAAACCAATCATTTCAAATAGCGAGAGTGTGTAAATAAACGATAGTAAAAGTAGCGGTGTGATTTGTAGGTTTTTTAATCTGAAACTGAAAATAGTGAAAAGTGCCAAAAAGACTATCAACAGGTTTTCAATTCCTGCCAAAACGATCAATGGTTTTTTGCTTTCCCAGAAATAAGGCCTGAAAAAAACATGCGACAGTGCTTGTGGTGTATTTCGTATTGCACTCCATTCCGAATCTTTCAACTCATGAATAGGAATCACACTCTGTGCCTGATAGCTATTAGCAAGGTCAATAAATTCAGCTTGTTTGCGTGATAATAATTCCATTAATCCATAACCGGGTAGAACAACATTCATTTGCAGTAATACGAAATAGTAAACTACGGTAATAATTCCGAAGATAGCAATATAATATCGTTTGATTATTGAACTGAGGGCAAATGCAGCATAAAGCGGAACCAACAATATAAAATTGTGAAACTTTATCAGCATAAGAAATAACAGAAAGATTATGAATAAAAGCAATGAACGTATTTTTTTTTCACTCACAAATTGATGCAGGCAATAAAGAGACATTCCTGTCGCAAAAAATATAAGTGAATCCTTCAGCAATCCGGAGCCCCAGAATAAAACCGAAGGCATAAAATAGGTGCATGCATAAAGCACCCGCTTATAATGAGGAAGATAAATGATAAATAATTTTAGTAATGCAGTAAGCCCTATAAATGAAAGAAAACAATAAATGACAGCATGTACATAGTAATATCCAAGCGAGAAGAAATGTAAGAATGCATTGAACCGAATCTGGAATCGGTAGTCATTAAATATTACAGCTTTATTATACCAGTTATGCATTTCGTCATAGTAGGGCAACAGGTAGGGAGCCTTGTCGTCAATGCCGGTGAGCATTCTGAAGAACCACGTGGGGTGTTCATGCAAGACGGAAAACATAATCTTGCTGTCATCAAAAAACTTAAACGTATCCGCTGTAAGGCGATTGGTATAAAAGTGAGAGAACACCAATGAAAGTAAAACTGCACAAACTAATTTTATGGCAAAAGCCAGCGACAATAGCTTGTGGCTGATTCCATCAATCCTGAAAAATGAAGTTTTCTGGATGATGTAATAAA
Source organism: Bacteroidota bacterium (assembly GCA_018268195.1). Classification (GTDB taxonomy): domain Bacteria; phylum Bacteroidota; class Bacteroidia; order AKYH767-A; family OLB10; genus OLB10. The sequence goes on from JAFDWZ010000002.1 coordinate 22,965, forward strand.
ACAATGTTGCGTATGCTAAGCTAAGAACCGGTTCCACTCTGATAGGAAGTATAATATTTACACGATAACACCAGCAATTAACGGCAAAGAGTTACCTTTGCACAAAGAAACAAAAAACCGCTTCAAGCATATTTTATTGACTGAAATAATTAATAAATGGATAGTCTGAAAGAAACCAATGTAGAAACCGCTGAAAAATTAGGGTTGCTTCCTGAGGAGTACGATAAAATACAAAAGCTCCTGGGCAGAAAGCCTAACTTTAATGAAATAAGTATTTATTCAGTAATGTGGAGTGAGCATTGCTCCTATAAAAATTCCATTACCTGGCTTAAAACCCTGCCTCGCGAAGGGCCTCACATGCTGGCTAAAGCAGGAGAGGAAAATGCCGGACTTGTGGACATTGGTGATAATTTAGCTTGTGCATTTAAAATTGAGTCGCATAACCATCCTTCTGCAATTGAACCTTATCAAGGTGCAGCTACAGGAGTAGGCGGTATCAACAGAGATATTTTTACCATGGGCGCAAGACCAATTGCACAGTTAAATTCATTGCGTTTCGGAAATCTTAAAAGCGAGCGTACTAAAACTCTGATGAAAGGTGTGGTAAAAGGTATTGGTGATTATGGCAATGCCTTTGGTGTGCCTACCGTGGGTGGCGAAGTATATTTTGAAGATTGCTATAATACCAATATTCTGGTAAATGCAATGAGCGTGGGAATTGTAGCGCACGGAAAAACTGTAAAGGCAATTTCTTATGGCGAAGGTAATCCTGTATTTATTGTCGGTTCGGCAACGGGCAAGGATGGTATTCACGGTGCTACTTTTGCTTCAGGCGATTTACATGAGGCGTCTCATGAAGATTTACCTTCAGTGCAGGTAGGTGATCCTTTTCAGGAAAAACTTTTGCTCGAAGCTTCGCTTGAAGTAATTGAAACCGGTGCAGTGATAGGCATGCAGGACATGGGTGCGGCAGGTATCATCTGTTCCACTTCCGAAATGTCAGCTAAAGGGGAGCATGGCATGGTCATTCATCTCGAGAAAGTTCCTACCCGTCAGGCCAATATGGAGCCATGGGAAATTCTCTTATCTGAATCGCAGGAGAGAATGCTGATAGTAGGTGTTAAAGGTCGTGAAGAGGAAATTTACAAGGTTTTTGAAAAGTGGGATTTAAACTGTACACGCATTGGCGAAGTAACCACGGGCGGTCAGTTGAAATTTTATATGAACGGAACTTTGGTTGCTGATGTAAATGCAGATTCGTTGGTGCTGGGAGGTGGTGCTCCTGTTTATAAAAGAGAGTACACCGAGCCCGCTTACATCCAAAAAAACAAATCATTCGACATCAATAAAATTCCTGTTCCTGCAGATTTAAAAGAGGTGGCCTTGCAACTGGCATCACATCCGAATATCTGTAGCAGAAGATGGGTTTACACGCAGTATGACAGCATGGTAGGTACCGTTAACATGAGCACCAACAGACCCTCGGATGCCGCTATCGTCAATATTAAAAATTCTAAAAAGGCTATTGCCGTCACAGTTGACTGTAATGCTCGTTATGTATATGCCGATCCTGAAACAGGTTGTGCCATTGCTGTAGCAGAAGCCGCACGTAATATTGTTTGTTCAGGAGGTATTCCTTCGGCAGTAACCAATTGCCTCAACTTCGGAAACCCTTACAATCCTGAAGTATATTGGCAGTTTGTGAACAGTATAAAAGGCATGGGCAAGGCTTGTGAAAAATTCAGAACACCGGTTACAGGAGGTAATGTAAGTTTCTATAATCAGTCGAAAATGGGTAAGGAAGAAGTTCCTGTTTATCCTACTCCTACAATCGGAATGATAGGTATAGTTGAAGACAAAAATAAAATTGCAACACTGGATTTTAAGAATAAAGGTGACCATATTTTTCTGATAGGAGCTTCAGCTGAATGTATTGCTTCATCACAATATCTGGTGCATGTGCATGGCATAACCAACAGCCCCGCGCCACATTTCAATCTGGACGAAGAGTATAACGTTCAGCAAGTAGTAAAAGATTTGATTGCACAAAAGTTGGTGCAGTCCGTGCATGATGTTTCTGACGGAGGTTTATTTATTTCTCTTCTTGAATCTGCCATGCCACATGATTTAGGCTTCGATATTATTTCTGACGAAGAAATTCGTAAGGACGCATTTCTCTTTGGTGAATCTCAAAGCAGAGTAGCTGTATCTGTAAGTGAAGAACAACTGGATGATTTCCTGAATGCTGTTACAGCAATGGATGTTGAGTTTACCAACATTGGGCAAGTTACTTCAGGAAGTATTCTGATTGACCAGGAGCCCTATGGAATGATTTCTGATTACAAAACTGTTTATAATACCACCATCGAGAAAGAAATGGTGCATTAAGAAATATTGGACAACATGTACATTCCTGATGAGTTTAAGAATACCGATTTTGAAAAGCATGTAGAGTTTGTACATAAACACACTTTTGCAGTGTTGGTTACCGTAGCCAAACAAGGGCCTATAGCTACACACATTCCTGTTCTTAGTCATATCAAGGACAAAAAGCTGGTTTTATTCGGGCATATAGCAAAGCCAAATCTGCAGGTTGAGACTTTTTATAATGATACTGATGCTTTGGTGATTTTTCAGGGTAGCAATGCCTATGTTTCATCAAGTTGGTACAGCCACGAAAATGTTTCTACCTGGAATTACCAGGCAGTACATTGCTATGGAAAAATTAAAATACAGTCGGAACTTGAACTTATGGAAAGCCTTCATCTGATGACTGACTTTTACGAATCGCATGTTCAGCATCCTAAAACATTCAATAAAATTCCTGCCGGAGTGATACGTGAGAATTTTGGCGGAATTGTTGGATTTGAGATTGAAGTCAATAGAATTGATGCAATTGATAAACTCTCGCAGAACAGAAATGACAAAGATTATTTTGAAGTAGTAAAACAACTGAGCCTGAATGAAGAGGAAGGCGCCCGCCAGATAGCTGCAGAAATGCAGAAACGCAGAAATATCAGTGAAAAATAAATCTTAACTTACCATTTTACGCAGTAAAATGGCAAGGTTTAACTAACTTCGCACCAAAATAAAAAACAGTGCATCAATCAGGTTTTGTAGCTATCGTAGGAAAGCCCAATGCAGGAAAATCAACCCTGCTGAATACCCTTTTAGGTCAGGATTTGAGCATTGTTACGCCTAAAGCGCAGACTACGCGTCACAGAATAAGAGGCGTACTTACTGCAGAGAATTATCAGTTAATATTTTCAGATACTCCCGGCATCATTACTCCCGGCTACAAGTTGCATGAAAGGATGATGACCTTTGTGCAGAGTGCTTTTGCCGATGCTGATGTAATTTTGCTGGTGCTTGATGCTGCCGATACGCATTTTGATGCGGAAAGATTTTTGAAGCTGAATACAACCGGCAAAAAACTGGTGGTGGCACTCAATAAAATTGATTTAAGCACACAGGAAGATATTGAACGCATATCCGAGTCGCTGAATAATACGCTTAAGCCTGATGCTATAGTGCCTATATCAGCAAAAGAAAAATTCGGTGGAGAGGTTCTAATAAAAACACTGTTAAAATTTGTTCCGGAGGCGCCTGCATATTTTGATAAGGATATGCTCACCGACCGTAACGAAAGGTTCTTTGTTTCTGAAATCATCCGCGAAAAAATATTTCTTCAATATGAGAAGGAAGTCCCTTACAGCATTGAAGTTGCCATAGAAGAATTTAAGGAGCAGCCTCATATCGTTCGCATTCGGAGTTACATTTTTGTGGAGCGTGAATCACAAAAAGCCATTCTGCTTGGAAAGAACGGAGTAGCTATAAAAAAATTAGGCACCGCAGCACGAAAAAAAATCGAATTGATGGTAGGTAAGAAAGTGTTTCTTGAACTTACCGTTAAAATACGTGACGACTGGCGGAATAATGAACAACAACTGACCAACTTCGGTTATACAGAATAACAACAAACCTGAATGAGTAATATTATCGCAATTGTAGGAAGACCCAATGTAGGCAAATCAACACTCTTTAACCGTCTTACGGAAACTATGGATGCCATTGTGCATGATGAAGCCGGTGTTACCCGCGATCGTCATTATGGAGTGGGAGAGTGGACAGGACGAAATTTTTCGGTTATTGATACCGGAGGTTATGTTTACGGCTCGGACGATGTTTTCGAAAAGGAAATACGCAAACAAGTTGAGCTTGCTGTTGAAGAAGCGGATTTTATCATTTTTATGACAGATGGCAGAGAGGGCGTAAGCGATTATGATAAAGATATTGCCGGCCTTCTGCGCAACTCAGGAAAAAAAGTTTTTCTGGTGGTGAACAAAGTGGATACACCTAAGCAAATTAATGATGCCGTTGAGTTTTATTCACTCGGATTAGGTGATTTTCATTGCGTATCGGCAGCCAACGGTAGTGGCACTGGCGAACTTTTAGATGCTATTGTAAAAGAATTTAAACCCGATAAGGAAGAAGAAGAACTGCTGCCACGCATCACCATCATCGGCCAACCCAACGTAGGAAAATCTTCGCTCATAAACATGCTTACCGGCACCGACCGCAGCATCGTTACTCCAGTAGCGGGAACAACACGCGATAGCATCAACATCCGTTATTCTAATTTTGGTTTCGATTTTATTCTGGTAGATACTGCCGGTTTACGTAAAAAAGCCAAGGTAAGAGAAGACTTGGAGTTCTACTCAGTGATGCGCAGTATCAGAGCCATTGAAAAAAGTGATGTTTGCATTCTGATGATTGATGCTGAAAAAGGTTTCACCGCACAGGATGCCAACATTTTTCACCTTACACAAACCAATCACAAAGGAGTTGTGTTGGTGGTAAACAAATGGGATTTGATTGATAAGGAAAACCACTCTACCAAGCAGTTTACTGAAGAAATACAATCAGCCATAGCACCATTTACCGATGTGCCAATAGTTTTTACTTCTGTGTTGAATAAGCAAAGAATTTTTAAATCGCTCGAAACAGCTATTGAAGTTTACAAAAACAGAACTCAACATATCCCTACATCACAGTTAAACAAGAAAATTCTGCCTTACATCGAAAACTATCCTCCACCGTCAGTAAAAGGAAAGTTTATCAACATCAAATACATCACTCAGGTGCCGGGGCCATATCCACGTTTTGTATTTTTCAGCAGCAACCCGCAGTATATTCAAACAGCATACAGGCGGTTTCTTGAAAATAAATTACGTGAACATTTTAACTTTTCCGGAGTGCCCATTGCCATTTCTTTCCGCAGTAAGGATAGTGGCAAGGAAGTGTAAAACATGAACCATATTACCGGTTTAAAACCTTTTCTTGAACAGAAAGTAAGAGAATTCAATACATCAGCATTTATTGAAAATGATCCGGTGTCTATTCCTCATTTATTTGTTAAACCTGAAGATATTGAAATAAGCGGTTTTCTCACAGCAACTATTTCATGGGGACAGCGACCCGTAATACTTAAAAATGCAGCTACACTTTTCAAGTGGATGGATTATAGTCCGCACGATTTTATTCTTCACGCCCGAAAATCAGAGTTGGAGGTTTTCAGGAAATTTGTTCACCGCACTTTTAATGGTGATGATGCAATTTATTTTCTGAAAGCACTTCGCACCATTTATGAGAGGCATGGCTCTATGGGAAAACTATTTGAAAAGCTGACGGAACAATACTCCTTGCCCCAAGCGGTGCATCATTTCAGGAATGAAATGTTTAAAAGCAAAGTAGAGCCCCGCACCATGAAACATATTGGTGACCCGTTGAAAAATTCGGCATGCAAACGACTGATGATGTTTCTGCGATGGATGATTCGGGAAGATGATAATGGTGTTGATTTCGGTATCTGGAATATTTCCCCCTCATTACTTTATTGCCCTCTCGATGTGCATTCAGGCAGGGTAGCACGACATCTGGGTTTGTTGCAACGCAGGCAGGACGACTGGAAGGCTGTTGAGGAGTTGACCGCCAATCTCAGATTACTGGACGCTTCTGACCCAGTGAAATATGATTTTGCATTGTTTGGAATTGGGGTCAACAGCCGCGGATAACATCATTTATTGTTAAAAAAGCCGTTAATACTTCTGCCACCTTAATCGCCACAACTTTATATTTAAATTACCTTTGTTAAAAATAAACCAAAGTTTTATTCATGAATAAAATTAAGATAGGAATTGTATTTGGTGGTTCATCACGCGAGCGCGAAGTGTCGTTTGCCGGTGGTCGTACCGTATATGATAATCTCGATAAATCACTTTTCGAACCGGTACCGCTTTTTGTGGATAGTTTCGGAAATTTTATCATCCTCGACTGGCAATATATCTACAAGGGAAGTATTCGTGATTTTTATCCTGCCGCTGAGTTTTTACCTGAGTCGCCACGAGGTTTTCAGGTTTATGCTGAAAATTTGGGAAGCCTTACCACACAGGAGCAAATACGACTTACCATTAAACTCGGTACACGTATTGATTTTTCACAGCTGCATGACTTAATTGACTTTGCATTCCTGTGTCTGCATGGTGCCGATGGCGAAGATGGCCGCATACAAGGGATTCTTGAGTATTACCGCATTCCATACTCCGGCTCGGGGATTATCTCATCAGCTATAGGGATGAACAAAGTTGTGCAGAAAGAATTTATGCGTAAAGCAGGTTTCAACACGCCTTCCTATGTTACCATTCAGCGAAGCGAATGGTTGAAGACTGCCGATAAAAATATTCTCCTGAAAAAACTCGATGAAACCGGATTTCCTTGCGTCATTAAAGCTGCCAATCAGGGCTCAAGCATTGGTATTTCCGTGTTGCAGTCTGCTGATGTTGACGCATTCACCAAAGCAGTAAACCGTTCGTTGTTCATAGCAGAGATAAGTCGCACTGAATGGAATGCACTGACTTTCGATGCAAAGGTGGAGTGGGTAAAAACCACTGCCGATATTCGCGAAGGAATTGGATTGCCGGCACGAATCGGAGACCGCATCATTTATCATCCTGAAGAATTACTGGGTGTACTCATGCAGCTCTTTGGTGAGATGGAAGAGCTGGTTACGATTACTGCTGTTGAAGGCGAAACGGAAGTGTTGATAGAATCATTTATTGAAGGCAAAGAGTTTTCATGCATCGTTATTGAAGATTTAAACGGAAAACCTGTAGCATTGCCGCCAACAGAAATACGTAAAGGGAAAGAAGTGTTTGATTATCGCTCCAAATACCTCCCCGGATTATCGCGCAAGGTTACACCTATTCAGATTCCTGATGTGCAGATTGAAACTATCAGACGTGAGTGTGAACGTTTGTATCACGCACTGAAGTTTAATGTTTATGCACGTATTGATGGATTTATTACTTCCAACGGTACTATTTTCCTCAATGATCCCAACACTACTTCGGGCATGATGCCAAGCAGTTTCTTCTTTCATCAGGCTGCCGAAATTGGAATGAACCCTTCGCAGTTTATTTCTTACATCATTTATACTTCGCTGATTGCAAGAAGCACTGACCTCAAATCTTTCAGAACAATACCCGAACTGAGAAACAGACTTGAAATGTTGCTCAAAGAAAAAAATAAAACTTCAGGCCAGCGCACACGAGTAGGTGTTATCATGGGAGGTTATTCCAGCGAAAGACATATCAGTGTAGAAAGCGGACGTAATGTCTATGAAAAACTTTCTTCGAGTGAAAAGTATGAACCCGTTCCGTATTTCCTGGTAGGCACAGAGCAAGCTTATTCGCTTTATCGCATACCTATCAATCTTATGTTGAAAGATAATGCTGATGACATCCGTGAAAAAATTCTTAATTTTCATCAGCATACCATCACGCTTAACATTATTGAGCAATGCGGAGAGCTGATAAAAAAATTTGCTGATGCAGACAACCTTAATCCTCCTGAAAAAATTTCTTTTTCGCAGCTTGCCTCACAGGTGCAGATAGTGTTCATTGCATTACATGGCCGCCCTGGCGAAGATGGCGAATTGCAGAAACAGCTTATCAGCGTAGGATTGCCTTTTAACGGTTCCAGAGTTGAATCATCGCAGATTACGATTGATAAATATCAGACCAATGAAATTCTCTCTCAAAATGGATTTAAAACGGCCCGACATTATAAAGTGAGCGAAGATGAATGGCGTAGCAATCCGGCATCACTCGAAGAAAAAATACAGCGTGAGTTCGGCTTTCCTATTGTTGCCAAACCGGTGGACGATGGTTGCAGCAGTGCAGTGAAAATTATACGTAACGAAAACCAGCTGCATGCTTTTGCCGAATTGATATTCCGCAACGAAGAAGAACTGAATGACAGCGCTGCAGGTCAACTGAAAATAAAACATAAAGAAGAGTTTCCACGAAAAAAATATTTTCTCATAGAATCACTTATTACCGGTGAAGGATGCAAGCATTTTCTGGAAGTAACCGGTGGCATGCTTACACATTATGATGAAGCAGGCATGGTGCAATATGAAATGTTTGAACCTAGTGAAACGCTGCATGAAGGTGATGTTTTATCGCTCGAAGAAAAGTTTCTTGCCGGAGAAGGACAAAACATTACTCCGGCACGTTACAGCAAAAACACAATGGAAAACAGACTTGTCTCCGACATTGTGAAAAAGGAATTGCAGCGTGCTGCGCGGCTGCTGAATATTGAAGGTTATGCCCGTATTGATGCATTTGTCCGCATAAAAAATGATAATAAAGTAGAAGTGATATTTATTGAAGTAAACTCACTCCCCGGAATGACACCTGCAACCTGTATTTTCCATCAGGCTGCAATCAACCAATACAAGCCGTATGAGTTTATCGAAAAAATTCTGGAGTTTGGCGTAGCCCGTAATAATCTTTTGATGAGTAACTGATGTATGAGTAGTCTGATTAATTTTCTTAAGTCCAGATTTTTCTGGATCAATTTTGTTGTCATCATCACGCTGATTGTTGCATCGGTGGGATTTGTTTATAAATGGCTCGACAGCTATACCGACCACGGCAACTCTGTTTCTGTTCCCGACCTGCACGGAATGAATGTTAATAGGGTATCATCCTTTCTTCGTTCCAAAAATCTTACTTTCAAAATTGCAGATTCTTCTGCTTACAATCTTGATATGAAACCGGGTACGGTGGTAGAACAGGACCCTGCACCTGACGAAAAAGTTAAAGAAGGTCGCACCATTTATCTTACTATCACTCGCAGCGAAGCTCCAATGGTGAAAGTTCCTGCGCTGAAAGATGTTTCCCTCAGGCAGGCAGAGGCCATACTTACTGCTTCCGGTTTGCGCATGGGTGAACAAATCTTTAAACCTGACTTAGCAAAAAATGCAGTGCTATCAATGATGATGAATGGCAAAGAACTTAAAGCAGGGAATGAAGTACCTAAAGGCTCAGCCATTGACCTGATTGTGGGTGATGGGCTTGGGAATACCTTGGTCACTGTGCCTAATCTCATCGGTCTTACTTATGACGAAGCACTCTTTGTGCTGAAAGGGTCTTCACTCAATGTTGGCTCCGTATTTTTTGATGGGGTTATGCGTGATACGCTGAATGCTGTAATTTATGATCAACGCCCTGAACCTGATGAGTCTGCTACTATCAATCAAGGTGAAGCAGTTGACCTTTTTCTTAAAAGATAATACGAAATAAAATTTAGTGCTGCAGGAAATGGAAGTGAGTGTGCTTCAGTTAAAGTACTTCTAAATATTCCTTTTCAGAATTTCCCAGTCATTCCAAAGTTTATACTCTCGTGTGTAAAGCACATTAAGCCGGTCGCGCATTTGAATATTCCCCTCCGGAATTTCAAGTCCGTCAGCAGGGCTGTATATTCCCTGTTTGCTTTTTGAAGATTCTGCCACACTCTTTTTTACTTCAGGTGCCACCCATGTTTTTTCTCCTCTTAGAACAGTAAGGCAGTTGAAAATTAGTGACGATTTGCTTTTGAGAAAAAACATCAGTACCGGAGAGAGCAGAAGCATCAACAACGATATGGAAACATCAAAAACTCTTTTCTTACGTTTGTTTACAGGATTGTTCAGTGCATTTACATCTACAAGATATAAATCGCCATTATCGTTGATGGAATTACTTCCAATGATAAACAAGCTTTCGGCAGGAGCTATTTTATACTCTACATCGCGTTGTCGTGGTGACAGCATGTGCTCTATGATGTCGTGCGAACTTAATGATTGCGAACTGAAAATCACTTCGTCAATACGATAGATCTCTATGATGTCATTCAATTGAGTGATGGTGCCTAATCGGAATGGTTTCAACTCATAATCTTCAGTGTTCCCTGTATCAATAAATCCGATAAACTGTGTGCTTGACCCCGAAAGTTGCAGTAGCGAAAGAATACGTTTAGCATTAGCTGCATCAGCAACAATGATTAAATGTTTTTTCATGTCGGCAGCAAGTGCATATCCTTTTAATCCGGTTGCATTAAGCCCATAGCGAATGAGTGCCGTAATCAGGCATGCCCAGGCAGTATTCATCAGTATCAGTGCGCGTGAGAAACGATATTCTTCACTGAGCAATGCATACACTACAAGAATAAATACAGTACCCGATAATATTCCTCTGATGGTTTTTGAAATGCGGAGCGGTTTATCGTACCCGCCTGTGAGATAAGCAGAGATAATCCATATCAGCACATAGGCAGGCACTATATACATCATGTAAGCATCAGGATAATGCAGTTGCTTTACATACAACTCCCAATATGTTTTAATGATGTAATAACCTCCGTAAATGGTAACAGCATCCAACATTGGCAAAAACATTCTGCTGAAAAATCTGCTTATTATAGCTGCACCTGCACGCAGGTAGATGGCAATGTTAATCAGAAACGAAAACAAAGCAGCATTGCTTTGCGAAAAATGTTTTTTTGCAAATATGCTCATGGCTTTATAAAACACAATCACATAATTCACACTGCTTTTCTTGGTGCTTTCACCTTTGTAATGGATAATTTTTGTTTCCGGGAAATAATAATTTTTAAAACCTGCTTTGGTAATGCGATAGGAGAGGTCAATGTCTTCGCCATACATAAAAAATGTTTCGTCCAGAAGGCCTGTTTTATTCAATGCCGTTTTGCGCATCAGCATAAAAGCACCGCTGAGCACTTCAATTTCATGTGTTTTGTTTTTGTCGAGATATCCAAGATGATATCGCCCAAAAATTTTTGACTTAGGAAACAGTGCCGACAATCCGAATATTTTATAAAAAGCAACTGCCGGTGTAGGCAATCCTCTTTTGGATTCAGGAAGATAATTCCCTTTGCCGTCAATCATGTGAACTCCCAGTCCTCCTGCATCAGCATGTGCATCCATAAATGCAACCACCTTGTTGAAGGTGTCTTCTTCTACAACGGTATCGGGGTTCAGCAGCAGCACATACTCACCGTTACTCTTTTGAATAGCCTGATTATTGGCTTTTGCAAAACCGGTGTTTATTTTATTTTCAATCAGCTTTACTTCAGGAAATTTCTCTTTAACCATTTCGCATGAGCCATCCACTGAATTATTGTCAACTACAAAGACTTCCACAGCCATATTTTTTGAAGCCTTCTGCACCGACAGCAGACATTGCTCCAGAAAATATTTTACATTGTAGTTTACAATTATTACCGATAGCTTCAATACGAGATATTTTTCCTTTTAATGTACAGAACGGTTAATTTCTTTTTCTATGATATAGCGGTTTCTGTCTTTGTCATTTCGCGAAATCATCTCTGCCAAAAAACCTGCAAGGAATAATTGTGTGCCTATAATCATGGAAGTAAGCAACAAGTAAAAGGAAGGTCGCTGTGTAAGCCGTGTTGCAGGAATATCATTGTACACACAATAAATTTTTGAAATGCCCAGATACATCGCACCAAATAATCCTAGAGTAAACATCAGTGTTCCTAATGTTCCAAATAGATGCATGGGTTTTTTTCCGAATCTTGATACAAATGTGATGGATAACAAATCAAGAAAACCATTTACAAAACGCTCTAATCCGAATTTCGTTACGCCATATTTTCTTGCGCGGTGTTCCACTTCTTTCTCTCCGATTTTTGTGAATCCCACCCACTTGGCAATAACAGGAATATAGCGGTGCATTTCGCCATATACCTCAATGTTTTTTACCACATTGATATGATATGCCTTTAGTCCGCAGTTGAAGTCGTGAAGGTTGTTTATGCCTGATACTTTGCGCGTAACACTGTTGAAGAACTTACTTGGCAACGTTTTGGAAATGGGGTCATGGCGTTTCTTTTTCCATCCGCTCACCAAATCATATTTTTCTTCCGCAATCATTTTATACAAACCGGGTATTTCATCGGGGCTGTCTTGTAAATCGGCATCCATGGTTATTACCACATTGCCGCATGCGGCTTCAAATCCTTTATGCAAGGCAGCAGATTTTCCGTAATTGCGTTTGAATTTAACACCTTTGATATTTGAATTTTTAGCAGCAAGCGTTTCTATCACTTTCCATGACGAATCCTTGCTTCCGTCATCCACCATTATCAACTCATAACGGAAATGATTCTTCTGCATTACTTGGTCTATCCATTCTGCTAATTCAGGAAGCGATTCTTCTTCGTTATACAATGGAATAACTACAGAAATATCTGGATTTGTTGTGCTCATAATTATTCAGAAGGATAATGAGTATGGTTTTTCTTGTAAACTGCTGCAATGATGAGTGATAAGATAAAACCCGAAAAGCTTTTGCTCATAAACTCACTTAGTGCAATGGTTTTTATATCTAATGACTGATAGTCTTCCACTAATTTGTCGTAGGTGGCTTCATTCAGCAGTCCTTTAAACTGTGTTTCCATAAGTTCCAGTTGTGCAAGTGAGTCATCTCTGAAACGGTCAACCACACTGCTGTCTATAACGGTGCAGAAAATAAAAATTAGTAAAGCTGACAATATACCACCCATAATGGCAGTGGTAACTCCTGTACGAAAGGCGTTTCCGTAGGTGATAAAACCTTCGCATTCATGTTCACGGTACATTTTTACCGAACGTGCTATTACCACTATAGGTATCCATGCGCCTACCCATGATGCATTGCCTAAAGGATTTACTCCTGAAAGGTATAAAATGAGAAAGACAGCAAATGCCGAAGCACCTAAAATTCCTCCGTAATGTATGGCATAACGTGTCATAAATTGCTCTTAAACGCGCAAATGTAATAAACCTGACCGTGAAAGTTTCAATCCTCGCTGAAGGTCATGGATTTTCTTCTTTGCCTGAATAGCAAACCGGTTAGTTGCAGGTAAAATATCTGTACTAAAAATACTGAAATTTAAGAGTGTTAGAGATGTTTTCATATCTTTGTGCCGGGGTAAGTCTTATACGACCAGCTCCCCCGAACCTCCCCAGGGCAGGAATGCAGCAAGGATAAGGGGTTGTAGCGGTGCGATATAAGTAGCTTACCCTTTTTATTTTTAACGGTTGGCAGCAAATTTTCTGCACGCCACTAGTTTATCATACCGCACATTCTGCGGACGATGATATACCAGAATCCAGTAATTATTTTCTGTTTCGTAATGATTGCCTTCTAACCAGCTCTCATCACCAAAGGTGGTTCCGTCTTTTACAAATACATATTCGTAGTTGTAATACCCTTGTTTGAGAAATAAGGTGCCGGTATAGGCTTTCAGTTCTTCGTCATATTTCATCATGGAGGTATTGTTATACTGCCAGTTGGTGAGATCGCCTGCTATGTAAATGTTTCCATCCTGCACAGGGTCTTTATAGTTGAGCTGAAAGTGTACGGTAGCATAATCGGCATCTTTGTCGGGGTGGCTGCCGCTGTAATTTTTTATTTCAAATTTTCCGTTGATGTCGTTATCTGAAGAGTAACGCGAGTAATATCTTACTTTATCGGGCATCAGATATACATCTGTACCATTATCATGCATCTGAATGCGCTGAACAAATTCAGTTTCGTATTTAAGAGAGCGTATATCAAACCTTCTGAATTCATTACCACCGTTAAAGGTGTTTTCCTCATCGTAATTATAATCTAATAAATTGTCTTTAATGAAAATGGGTTTCAGATTATCAATGGCATTATCCCATCTGAAATTCTGTAAAATTTTTACCTGCAAATCACCAAATGGATTGGCTATGGGGTAGCGGTTGGTACCTATGGTAAAATCCACTTCTTGTTTTTGCTGACGGAATTCTGCTGAAGTGGCAGCATGAACCGATGCCTGTATGTCAACCAAATTTTCATAAACCAGAAATCTCTTCGTGAAAGCAACACTGTCCGGATTATTATCCAGATATACTTTCAGAAGATAATTTCCTGATATCATGGGTTTGATTTGTTCATTCGGAAAACGAAGCTGGTAGTTGGTATAAGGCTGCAACGTGTTGAACGAAAAGCTGTAGTCCATAATTCGGTCTTCAAAAAAACTATACAGATAGGTTGAGCGTGTAATGTCGGAGGGTTTCCACTGTGCATCACAATGGATGATGGTGTACCAGTATTCTTTATAGTCGGCATCCAGATCATCAAATTTCAGCAGTAACTGCATTCCTGAATTCAGCTCAATGGCAGGTTCGCTGAGAGGGAGTTGAGCATTTTCAAGAATTACGGTTTTTATATTTGGCCTGTAAATAAAATTATCGTAGCGGAAATAATTTTGATTGAAATATTCTGAAGAGTTCTGTGCTTCTGATGTCAGAAAAGTTAGCACACACAGCATAAAAATAATTGATTTTTTCATTTTACTTTATTCGCTTAATTCCATCCACTGCATATAACTGTCTTCCCACTTGCTATGCAGTTCATTCAGTTCTTTTTCTGATTGCTCATAAGCAGCCTGAAGTTTTTTGCTTTTTTCTTTATCGTTATAATTTTCTTCCATCCCCAGTTGTTCCAGCAGGTCATCTTTCTTTTTTCGTGCTATGTTTAACTCAGCCTCTAATTTCTTTACCTGTTTTTCCAGCAGGTCGGCCTGTTTTTTTGCATCTTCATTGTTGGTTTCTTTTTTTTCTTTAACCGGCTTTTTTACGGCAGTTTTCTCTTCTGCTTTTTTCTCTTGCAGTTTTCTTTGTGCCCAATGCTCATACTCTTCATAAGTGCCGGGATATTCTTTTAACTGATGGTTTTCAATAAACCATATTTTGTTGGCGATTTGTTCTACAAAAAAGCGGTCGTGCGAAACTACCACAAACGTTCCATCATAATTCTGTAACACATCGGTCAGAATTTCTACTGACTGCATGTCGAGGTGGTTGGTTGGTTCGTCAAGCAACAGGAAGTTGGCTTTACTCAATATCAGTTTGCCCAAGGCAACACGTGCTTTTTCACCTCCTGAAAGAACCTTTATTTTCTTGAACACATCATCTTTGTTGAAAAGAAAAGCACCCAGTATGCTACGGATACGCTGATCGGTTTCTAGCGGTGCAAACACCTGCAATTCCGTCATCAGGTCGTTATTAATGTTAAGGCTTTCAAGTTGATGTTGCGCATAGAAGGAAGTCTTTACATTATATCCTTCTTTCAGTTCGCCATCGGCAGTTTCAGTTCCTGCAATTATTTTAAGCAAGGTTGATTTTCCTTTTCCGTTGGCTCCTATCAATGCAATTTTATCTCCGCGTTCGATCTGAAAATGCGAGTTATTGAAAATTTCCATTTCACCATATTTTTTGGTGATATGATGCCCTTCATAAATCACTTTTCCGGGTTGCGAATCAATGTTCAGCGAAATGCGCATCGTTGCCGATGGTCCCGCTACCGACTCAACTTTTTCCATTCTGTCGAGCATTTTCATTCGCGACTGCGCCATCTTTGCTTTGCTCGCCTTTGCTCTGAAACGGTCAATCAGTTTTTGTTGTTCTTTGATATATTTTTCCTGATTATCATACTGTCGTTGTTGCAATTCATCACGCAATGTTTTTTGTTCCAGATAATCAGAGAAATTTCCTGTATAGATTGTGATTTTCTCATTGGCTATTTCAGCAATGGTATTCACGGTTCTGTCCAGAAAATACCGGTCGTGCGAAACGAGAATGAATGTGCCGTCATAATCCTGCAAATATTTTTCAAGCCATTGTATGGATGGCAGGTCGAGGTGGTTGGTAGGCTCGTCCAGCATCAGTAAGTCAGGTTTTTTCAGCAGCATACGCGCAAGCATAACCCTCATGCGCCATCCTCCTGAAAACTCTTTTAGTGGTCGCTGCAAATCTTCTGTCGAAAAACCAAGTCCTTCTAAAATAGCTTCAGCACGATGGGTGATGTTGTAACCGTCAAGCGATTCAAACTCGCTTTGCAGAAAATAAAGTTCATTGAGCAAATCTTCTCCATGCTCTGTTTCCAGTTGCTTTAATATTTTTTCAATTTTTTCATGGAGAATGTTTTCACGTTCGAAAACTTCAAGGGCAACATCAAGAATACTTTTGTCCGACTCATACGAAAGCAAATCCTGATTGAGAAAACCAATGGTAAGGTCGCGCCTTCCGGTAATTTCTCCACCGGTAAGACTATATTCGCCATGGATAATGCGCAGCAGGGTAGATTTGCCCGTGCCGTTAGCACCTACCAATCCAATTTTCTGATTGGGTTTAATATGCCAAAATGCATCGCTGTATAAATAGCGACCTCCAAAATCAAAACTAATAGAATTTAAAACAAGCATGGTGCAAAAGTACTAAACTAAAACCGGTATCAGGACAACACTTTTTAAAAGTGAAATGTAATTTGTTGTTCTTGTTGCAGACAGATAAATTAATCGGTATAAGTAGTTCATTATGGTAAAAGGTATGGAAGTAATCAAAGTTTTATACTGAAAAAAAATATTACTACTGCAGGGATATTTGATTTTGTCAGGAAACAAGTATAACAAAACAAAATATCGTCAGCAGACAGATGATGGGAACTATATAATGGGAAGTGAAACAAACTCAATAGTCGGAGATGTATCAGGAAACCATATTGCAATACCCGGGATAAACGATTTATGGGTGGTACAAATAAAAAAGGGGACTGTCTTGACTTTTGAAATAGCCTCCGGATTAAATACTTCTCCTGTCTAATTTTTCAAACTCGCTGTTGTTGCTGATATACTCGGGAACTATGGCTTTCATCTTCAATACGAGGGCAACATTGTCCTGCGTTTTGAAAAGTTCAGTAAGTTCTTCTATTTCGCGGCTTATCACTTCAAAATGATATTCTCTGACCTTGGCAATAAGAATTTTAGGATGATGTGTAGCCAAAGTATTCTCCTGTTTGTTGAGCAACTCCTCATAAAGTTTTTCTCCCGGTCGTAAACCTGTGTAAACAATTCTGATATCCTTATCAGGTTCAAGGCCGCTAAGGCGAATCATTTTTCTTGCCAGTTCAGCAATTTTTACGGGCTTGCCCATATCAAAAATAAATATTTCGCCTCCATGCCCCATCTTGCATGCTTCAAGTACTAACTGACAAGCTTCCGGTATGGTCATAAAAAACCGTGTAATGTTTTCATCGGTAACCGTTACCGGTAATCCTTTTTCAATTTGTTTTTTGAAACGCGGAATTACCGAACCTGCTGAACCAAGCACATTACCAAAGCGTGTGGTGATAAACTGTGTTTCTGTAATATTGTTGAGTGACTGAATATAAATTTCGGCTATACGTTTGGATGCGCCCATCACATTGGTGGGATTTACCGCTTTGTCAGTAGAAATCATCACAAATTTTTCTACTCCGTATTTCACTGAAAGGTCGGCAAGAATTTTTGTCCCTTTCACATTGGTGAGAATCGCTTCTGAGGGGTTAACTTCCATTACCGGAACATGCTTGTAGGCAGCTGCATGAAATACCACATTGGGCATGAAGTAATCAAACACCCTTTTCATACGATCGGTATTCCTGATGTCGGCAATTACGCTTTCGCAAACAGCGCGCGGATTATTTTCAGTGATATAAAGTTCCAGTTCATACAAGGGCGATTCGGCAATATCGAGCAACACTACCTTGCTCGGGTTATACTGGATTACCTGTCGTGCTATTTCAGAACCTATAGAGCCTGCAGCACCTGTAATAAGCACCAACTTACCCTGAAGCTGATTGCGAATTTCTTTTACATCTAGGTTGATAGGGTCTCGTTCAAGAAGATCCTCAATGTTTACTTCTTTTATCTGCGCAAAGCTAAGTTTTCCATTCGCCCAATTACCTGCACTTGGTGCACGCTGCACCTTGGTGTTGAATTTTACACACGTTTCAATGAGTTCATTTATTCTTTTGGTGTTAACTTCTTTATCAGCAATTATAAGACTTGATATTTGATTGGCACGAAGCAAATCTTCCAAATCGGTATCTACATGAAAAACCGGTTTGCCTTCAAGCTTACGTTTACGAAGTTTTGGGTTTTCATCAACGAATCCTAGTATGCGGAAATTAATCCCGGCTTCTTGCTCTAAGGCATGTTTCACCACCAAGCCTTCTTCTCCTGCGCCTAATATAAGCACATCCGTACGGTTCTCGGTTTTATGTGTCCATTCCATATAAGCGCTTTTCACAATCACCCTCATGGCCGACATTGCCAGCATGCTAATCAGAAATTCTATCAACAGAATAGAGTAGGGGGCAACATATTTCCCCGAAATACGGAAGGAAATAAGATTAATTATGAACAACAAAATAGTTCCACCGGCAAGCGTAATAAAAATTCGTTGTGAGTCTTTATAGCTTGTATAGCGGATAATGCCTGTATAGGTGCGCGACATCAAAAAACTGATGAGTCTTACGGTCAGTAGGGAGGCAAACGCCAAAGGCATCATTTTCACTTCTGTTTCAGGTATAGAAAAATTGAAACGTAAATCGTATGACAAGTACACCGAGAAAGTGCAAAGTACCATATCAATGATTAAAACTACCCAACGTGGGGCTGTGCGGTTAAATAAATGCATTTTGTTTATTGGCTTTCATTTAAGTTTCAATACAAACGCGCGAAATTAATGCTTTTGTGCCTTCATGGATAGGCAAAAGCAATTAATAATCAATTATTCACATTAAAGGCAGTATGGAGATGAGCTTGCCGTAACCGGACAGGTTTACAATATGCTTCATTAGCCGGCAAAAGCCTAATGCGCTCATTGTCAGCCATTTTTAGTCCATAAAAAATGAAGGCAGTTTCTGTCTTTTTTCTTGGGTAGAATGAAATAAATATTATCTTTGCAGCCCATTTGAAATAATTCTTTTTAAGATGAAAAGTGAAATACATCCCAAAAACTATAGGTTAGTAGTATTTAAAGATATCAGCTGCGACTATGCATTTCTGACGCGTTCATGTATAGAAACCAAGGACACCATTAAGTGGGAAGATGGAAATGAATATCCATTGGTTAAACTTGAAATTTCCAATCAATCGCATCCGTTTTATACCGGTAAGATGAAACTTATTGATACAGCGGGACGTGTGGATAAATTCCGTAGCCGTGCTGCTAAGGCAACTACTACAAAGAAAGCTGCAAAACCTGCAGAAAAGTAAAAATATCACAATCAGTGAAAAATCGCCCGATAATTTCGGGCGATTTTTTTTTGCTCAATAGGTATATTCTCTGCAGATGTTTTTTCGTAACTACCCATATTTTCTGAATTGCAGAGCGCTATGGAATGGAGTAAACGGAATCTATTGTGGTTAATAAATACCAACTTTAAAGTGCGCAATTTCTGCAACCAATAATTACTTTTACTTCAAAACAGAAGAATATGAAAGCCTTGCTTATTTTATTCGCTTTGCTGATAACGGAAACTTTGTATGCCCAAAGAACCATTCCGCAGGAAAAAATTCAATCCATGTTGTCGCAATTGCATGAAATGAAAAAAAGTAACTTTGAAGCTGCTGCCACTGTACAAAAAGAATCAGACTTCCGGAACAGCCCATTTCAGTTGCTCGATAAATATAACCAATTGCAGCAACCGCTTTCAGTTCAAAAATCAGGAGGAAATACAACCATGTCAGTTGATACCATAGTAGTTGGTGCAGTGCCCAATGATACATTGGTAATTTCAGGATTGTTTACCCACACAGGGTTAATATTTGTAATGAATGACGGTGTGTTGATTTTTAAAAATGCACAGGTAATTGATACCGGTGATGTTTATGTGGTAGGCAATGGAAAATTGTTTGCTGACTCAACGAATTTCTTTTTTCCGCAGGAATACATTTATCAACGCTCATTGATGTTTTTGCAGAACTCTGCTGCAATATTCAATCATTGTAATTTTAATTTCAGCGGAATGTCGCATAATCTTATACTTGGCGATTCGGCAAATGTGGTGATGAACAACATTCATCAGAATGATTTTACCACGTGTGGTTTATGGGGGCCATCATCTTTGCATATCAATCAATGTAACCTCACCGGTGAGTATATTATGATGTCAGGGAGCCAGGCTTCGTTTACCAACTGTGATACCTTGCTGCTATGGTATAATTTCCCTGACAGTTCTGTTATTGATTACTCCTTTCCTCAAGGTGATACGGTTTATAATTATACATTCAATAATACTATTCCGGGTATTAACGGAATAAATTATTCTGTAGAGGTGGACTCTTGTCATACGGTTTGGTGGGGCATCATGCCTGTCAATGGCTCTGATGTAACAATTTCCAATTCAAACCTAAGAACAGTAGGAGTATGGTTTCAGAAAGGAGATACTGCTTTGGCACAGGGCATCTTTAATAATTCTAACTACATCAATTATGTAACACCTCTTTCCGATAGGAATCTGCACCTTATCAATTCCTATGTGCAGACCTGGAGTTTATATGTATTTGACTCGTCACAAATAGTGATTGACAGTTGCCAATTAGGCGAAGTAGGTTGTCAGCAAAAATCATCAGCCATTACTTCTAATTTTCTGTTAGATGGAAGCGGAGGATATTTCTGGGCTACCGATACTTCATTCATTTTTGCTTCAGGGGTTACAATTTACACCCTGCCCCGCAGCGAGCGCAATGGTATTTTTCTTCTTGCATACAGTTGGGTTCCGTTTTTAATGCCACAGGCAATCGGTCAAAGTGTGATGATATGTGTGCAGAACAATCTCAGCCAAGACCCCATACCGTTTGATGGTGCTGTTGCTTGGTTGCAAAATATTGCATCGCCTGATACGGCCTTAGTTCAGTCTGTTGCTGCTATTACCGGTGATGCATGGATTGATCAAGGGCCGGCAGGCAGTTGGATGGATTTTCAAAGTTATAGTGTTTCTTATCAGTTGATGGGCGATACTATTTGGCATAATATTGTTGCCGACTCATTAAACGAAGTGCGGCACAGTAACCTTGCACTGTGGAATACCAATGGATTAGCAGCAGGAGATTATATGTTGCGTCTTGTAATAAAAAATAATCTGGGCGACAGCATTGAGGCAAAGAAGCCTATATATCTTCGTTTGTCACCGGTTGCAGTGAGCGAACTTGCCAATAACTATCAGGTTCGTGTTTTTCCAAACCCTACTGTATCGGTTATAAATTTTGAAATCAATACAGTTTCTGCTGAGAAAAATCTGAAAGAAATTTCCATCAAAAACATTCTTGGCAAAACAGTTTTTGAAGCAAAAAATATTGCTGTGGTAAATCATAAAGTAACATTAAACCACTCCTATGTGCCGGGAGTTTATTTCTATCAATTGAAAATTGATAACGAAATCGTAAACGGAAAATTTCTTGTGGCAAAGTAATTTAAGGTCTGCTTTGGAATTACATTCACATCACGAAGCCTCAGATGGTTTTCATGTAATTTTCTTTAGTAAGAAGGTCTAAAACAATAATCGCCCGAAAATTTTCGGGCGATTATTGTTTTCTTACTGAAGTTATTTTTTCTGATTCAGTCCTTCCATTACCTGCTTGGCCTGTTTATCGTCAGGAGCGAGGTCAAGTACTTTTCTCCAGTAACTTTTACTTAGTTCGGTGTTTTTATCTATCAGATAGTAATAACCACCGAGGTATTTATACGATTCAATGAGTCCACTCTTATATTTATCAAGGTTGGCCGAGTCGGCTAATGCAACGTTGACATATTGCTCATAATATGGTTTTGCTTTTCCGAGCTTTGAGTCAGGATCCAACTGTGCGTTGGTTTGTGCACGCCATAAAATTCCATTGGGCCAGGTAGGCAACAGTTCCACAACTTTTGCAAACATTGTATCGGCATTGTTGAAGTCTTTGTTGAAGTAATATGCTCTTGCCAGATTGAAATAGTCGGTTGATTTTAATCCTTTACCATTATCTACTCTGCGGGCGTAAGCACTTACTGCTTCAGGAAATTTCTTCAGCTTCATATACATACCGCCAAGGTCTGAAAGCACATCAGCACGGGTAGTATCCATCTGATACGATTTTTCAAAACTCTCTGCCGCCAGTGAGTCATTACCTTCTTTCAGCAGTATTTTTCCATTGTACTCATAATCCATGGTAGTACGCTGATTTTCTATTGTGCTTTTAAACACTTTATCCATTAGCATTTTAGCTTTCGGAAGGTCATCGGTTTCATAAGCCGTATAAGCAGAAAGCCTCAGCATACCAATGTTGGAAGAATCTAATTTTGAAATCTGATTTATCTCAGTCTGTGCATCAGCATAGTCGCCACTCATAAACAAGAAAGAAGCATAACGCATTCTGGCAGTAGTGTTATTTTTACTCAGCTCCAGATATTTTTTATAAGCAGTTTTTGCATCGTCTAATTTCCGCATTTTAAAATCAGCTTCGGCAAGTTCGCGATAAGCAGGAGCATAGTCAGGGTTCATTTTTATTGCATTATGAAACTCTGCCGCTGCACCCTCATAGTTGGTCGAACGTTTATAAAGCTGCCCTTTTCGCACAATGGCTTTTACTGAAGTTTTATCCAGGTCTAACGCTTTGTTGTAATTTTCAGCAGCCAGCGTACCATTGTTTTGTTCCGCATAAGCATCGCCTAAGTCAATGTATAGTTCTGGATTTTTCTTATCCACGGCAATGGCATTGTTCAGCAATTTAATGGCATAAGCTAAATCCTTGTTGGTGGTGTGAATAAAACTTTCAGCAACCTTGCTTTGTGTAAAGGACGTCTTGGCACCCGACATGGTAAGTGCTTTATCAAAATCTTTACGTGCATCAGCATTAAAGCCTTTTTCTAGTTTTACTTTTCCTATTCCAACGTAGTTGATAGGATTGTTAGGTTCCACTTGCAAACCTTTTTCATAAGCATATTTTGCTGAGTCCTGTTTGTCACTCCTCCAATAGTTTTCTCCAAGATAAAACCAGTAAGTTCCATTGTTAGGTTCACTTTGTAACAGACTTTTATAAGCATCCTGTGCAAATTCATATTGCTCATTATCTGTAAGTGTGAGCGCATCTTTAATGGTCTGTGATTGTGCAGTCATGAAAATTAATCCTGCTGCGCCAAGTAAAATCAACTTTTTATTCATCTCTTATAAATTCTCAATATAAATTATCAGTTTCCTGTTTTAACTATTCTTACCGGCATGGTAGCAGGCAGTAATCCTTTCAGTCGTACCAATCGCTGCCCCTGATCGCCTGCCACAAATGAAGCAAAGCCGGTGCCAAGTCCGTTTCTCGACTGGCGGTTAATCAAAAATACATCTCTCGTTAGCGGATATTGTTTCAAAGCAATATATGCCTGAAAAGGTTTGTAGTATTCCGTATATTCAGTTGACTCTTCGTTTTTTACCGACATCACTCTGATATCATTTAAAAACGACATTGCTGTAGTATCATTACTGTCGCTGATCCAACCTACTCCTATGATTCCGATGGCATTGGGTTTATTTTTTACATATTCCATCACTTCTTTATTTGATTGAAGTGCAAAACAGTTGGCAGGAAATTCAGCCGAAGAAAGAAATTTTTCTTTGAGATATCGCACATTACTCGAACCGGAACGGTCGAAAACTATTGCTATATCACCACTTTTATTTTCCTGATTCAGTTGATTCCATTGAGTGATTTTGCCCAGGAAAATTTCCTGAAGTTGTTTCATGGTGATTAACGAATCAGGATTATTTCGCCCTGTTATTAGTGCCAGCGCATCAATAGCAATTTTTACTGATCGTGCCAATACTTTTTTCTCTTTGAAGTAAGCTTCCTGTTCGGGAGTAATTTCTTTTCCTGAAATAATCACTTTTACTGAATCATTCATCAGGTCGTTAATTGCTTCTGTTTCGGTTTTGTAATACAAATTGATTTTTGCATTGTTGTACAAAGCCATAAAAGTGGAAGCTTCTGCATTCATCAGTGGAGCAAAACTTTCATCGGCACTTACATTCAGATTGCCGGATGTAGGAGTATCGCTCAAATCGGGCTTGAGGGCATCACCGCAACCATAGTTGAGAATAAGCAACACCACCGTTATCAATAAGTATTCTGATTTATGAAAGATATTATTCCTCATGTTGTGCCTTTCTCTTTTTGTATAAAGTTACTGCTCTGAAAACAGCATAAACCATTAAAACGCCTCCCAGCCATTTTTGCTGTGGTTGAGGAAGTAAATTTAATTGTTTTGCAAATATCAAAAAAATGCTCATGATAGCATAAACAGCAATCATGAGCATATTGAAATATAAATATATTTTGCTCATCAGCTAATGAGCATATTTTTATTGCAGCTTAAAGTTAACAGGAAGGTTGTATTGTACTGCCACAGCACGACCATTCTGTTTACCTGGTTTCCAGTCGGGCATTGAACGCACTACACGTAATGCTTCCTCATCAAGCCCTGCACCTTTTCCGCGCAAAATCTTTGCATCTTTTACCTTGCCATCTTTATCTACCACGAAGGTTACATAAACAATACCTTCAATACCATTCTCACGTGCCATTGCAGGATATTTGATATTGCTTTGCAGATATTTAATCAATGCAGCTTCTCCACCTCCCGGAAACGAAGGCATTTCCTCTACGATGGTAAATATTTTGCCTTCATTAGGATCGGCAACAACAGGTTCCGGAGGCAACTCAGTAGCATTGGGGTCACCTTCCTGAGTAGTTACTCCAACATTGGTTTCTGATAATTTTTCCTGTGGTGGCGGTTGTTCTTCTTCAACCGGTTTGTCCACAACTACGGGTGGTGTAAACTTGATGGTTTGCACAACTGGCGGTGGTGGTGGTGGCGGTGGAGGAGGAGGTTCTGCAGGGTCAACAGGAGGTGGCTCGGTAAGTGTTACTTCAACTTCCTGCTGATGTACAGCTTCTGTGTTTTTGTTGCCCATAAGTTCCATAATCAATGGCATACTCACAAGCAATGCAATACCTACAGCAGCAACTATAAAAGCAAGGTTAACGCGCTTAGTATATAATTTTCGCAGAATGTAGGCGCCATATTCTTTGTTGCGTCCCTCAAATACAATCTCATTGCGCTCATTGTATGTAGGGTCGTCCCAGTCTATTAAAAAATTATTTGCCATGTTAATTCGCCTTTTGAATTAAGTCATATTCGTCCTTCATGAGATCTACGATTGCATATTTTCCTACGCTCGCAATACTCAATTCGTCAAGTATGTCAATCACATTTCGGTATTTCGCCTTGTCATCGGTTTTAATAAGTACCATAAGTGCACTTTTCTGTGATTTGGCATCTACCGCCAACCGTTTGAAAGTAGAATCAGCAATTTGACGTTTTGCCAACTGGTCTTCCAGTTTCATCACTTCCTGATGTGCAACGGCATTTTTATCTAATAAAATTTTGCGGATTCCATTATCTGAAAAATCAGTTTTTATGAGTTGTGTTTCTCCGGGTTTAAATTCACCATAGTACCAAAACACACGGTCTTTATCACTCAGCAGAACGGTAATTGCATTATTTACCTTTGTGGGATCTCCGTCTTTTACCGGCATGTTAATCTCAATCGTTTTCGGCTTACTGAATGTTGTGGTAAGCATAAAAAAGGTGAGCAGCAAAAATGCCAGATCCACCATCGGGGTCATATCTATGTGGGTAGATGCTTTCTTGGCGCGCACTTTACCGTGCTTGCCACCTTTGCCACCACCCTGGTCTGTATTTACTTCAGCCATTTCCTTTTTGTTTTATTCTGTTGTTGGAGTTGCCTGTAAATTTGTAATCAGATTAAAACGGTTGACTTTATTTTGTTGAAATATTTCAATTATCCGTTTAATGTAGGTGTAATCAACTCCGCCATCACCTTTAATGGCAAAACGTAACTCATTTCCTGATTCTTTTTTCTTAGCATATGCATCATCGGAAATGGCAGCCGTCCATCCATAAACTATCCAGTCGGCAAGTTGATTGTTGAGCGTATCAATAGGAATTCCTCCTGTAGCTTTATCCATTTTTTTACGTTCGGATTCAGGAGCATCGAGGTAAGCCTTCAGTTTTTCTGCAGGCATTCCTATGGTTGACATCAAGGCGAATTTTTTCAGTTCATCTTCCGTAAACTGAATTTTATATTTTTCACCTATACGTGTCAGCAGATTCCTTCTTACACTTTGTCCGTCAATATTAAAAAATGCTCTTCCTGCGGAATCTACCGTAATTGTAAGTGCATTTTCAGGTAATATTTTTGACGATACCGAAGAAGGCATATCCACCACTACGGGTTCTTCCGGTCTGAATTTGGTGGTCAACATAAAGAATGTTACCAGCAAAAACGCCAGATCCACCATCGGGGTCATATCGAGTGAAGGACTCTTCTTTGGAACTTTAATTTTTGGCATTAGCGAATGCTTTTATTGTTCTTAACTTTTGAGAATTACTTAGTGTTTGCAGTAAACGTTTGAACGATACTGTAACCTGCTTCGTCAATTCCGTAAGTCAGAGAATCAATTTTGTTGGTAAAGTAATTATAGCTAACGATAGCAATGGCCGATGTTCCGATACCAAGCGCTGTATTGATAAGCGCTTCAGAAATACCTGTTGACAAAGCTACTGCATCAGGAGCACCTGCCTGCGCTAACGCAGCAAATGCACGAATCATACCGATTACTGTTCCAAGCAGCCCCATCAACGTTGCGATAGATGCAATAGTGGAAATAATCATCAGATTTTTTGACAACATAGGCAACTCAAGAGTGGTTGCTTCTTCTAGTTCTTTTTGAATAGCTGCAATTTTACGCTCTTTGTCCAAAGCACCATCTTTCTCCATTTGACGGTAAGATTTCAGACCGGCTTTTACTACATTGGCAATAGAACCTTTTTGTTTTTCACATTCTGCACTGGCAGCGTCAATATCGCCTTTCGCTAAATTACTGCGAAGCTTATTAATAAAACCATCTACAGATCCTGAACCTTTGGAGCTGCTGATGGTGATAAAGCGCTCGATAGAAAATGTAATAACTACAATAAGTAAAGTCATAAGAATAGGCACGATAACTCCTCCCTTATGAATGGTACCCAAATAGTTGCTGGGGTTGTTAGCCGGATTGTTTTCTAAAAAGTTAGCCGGATTACCCAAAATAAATACGTAAATACCGATTGCAATTAATAAAGCAACAGGAATAACTATTGCTGCAAAGATGGACTTAAAGCCACCGCCTGATTTACCTGATGAACTCATGTTCGTTTAAAATTTAAGTTTTAAATTTATTAGTAGTTATTTGATATTAATTTATTGTGTTTTCCATAAAAAACGGAGGGCAAGTATAAGAAAAACTCATTAATCCCCATCCTATCTGATTTTTAATAACGTTGTTTTGTCAATTTAGTGTATAAAATATGTTTATTGGAATTGAATTACTTAATTTTCAGGCATTACTATTGCTAAAACTATGTACAGTAGCAAGCCGGTGCCAAAACCTAACAATGCAATTAAAAAAATAATCCGTACCAAGGTCGGGTCAGTGTCGAAATAATTTGCAAGACCACTGCATACGCCAAAAATCTTTTTCTCACCTTTGACTAATCGTCTTGTACTACCCATATTTAATGAATTGGTTTTAATATCTCAGCGGTCAAAAATAGATATTTGAATTAATATTGCAAATATCTGAATGTGGATTATTCGTTTCCTATTAATATTACTTCATGATGATTTCAATGAAAATTAAACTAAATTTGTACGTTAATTAATATTATAGCATGTCGCATTATCATACATTAGGGAAAATACCTCACAAACGTCATACCCAGATGCGCAAACCCGATGGCAGCCTTTATGCCGAAGAGTTGTTTTCAACGCATGGGTTCAGCAATGTGTATTCATTAATTTATCATTGTCATCCACCCACAATGATAAAGAGTGCAGGTGAACCTTTTTCGCGTGAACCAAAAATAGCAATGAAGCGATCCTTGCTGCATCAGAGTTTTCAGGGTTTTAAAGTAGAGCCTGAAGATGATTATATAAAAAGTAAAAAGCCTGTGCTGGTGAATAACGATTTGCATATTTCGCTTGCCGCACCACGTAAGTCAACTACTGAATATTTTTTAAAAAATGCCGATGCTGATGAGCTGATATTCATCCATGAAGGTAGTGGAACTTTTTACTCCATTTACGGAAGTATGGAATTTCGTTATGGCGATTATATTGTTATTCCAAGAGGAACTATTTTTCAACTGCACTTCAATACACCTGAAAACAGATTGCTCGTGGTAGATTCATTCAGTGCCATTCAAACACCAAAACGTTATCGCAATGAGTTTGGACAGTTTGAGGAACACAGCCCTTACTGCGAACGTGATTTCCGTAAACCTCAGAATCTGGTAACACATGATGAAAGTGGCGAGTTTCTGGTAATGATTAAAAAGGAAAATATTGTTTATCCTTTTGTTTATGCCACACATCCCTTCGATGCCATAGGGTGGGACGGATTTTGCTATCCTTATATTTTTTCTATTCACGATTTTGAACCTATTACAGGCAGAATACATTTGCCGCCACCTATACATCAAACTTTCGAAGGACATAATTTTGTTGTTTGCTCTTTTGTGCCGCGTATGTACGATTATCATCCGTTATCAATACCGGTTCCTTATAACCATTCCAACATTGATTCGGATGAGGTGCTCTATTATGTTGATGGCAATTTCATGAGTCGAAAAAATGTGAGTAAAGGACAGATAACATTACATCCCGGTGGAATTCCTCATGGTCCGCATCCGGGGTTGGTAGAAAAATCATTAGGAGCAAAAGAAACCAAGGAACTTGCCGTGATGGTTGACACGTTCAAGCCATTGTGGCTTACTGAAGAAGCCTTAAGAATAATGATCCCTGATTATTATAAATCATGGATTGAGCATGGATAATAAATTTAAATCGAAATATACTAAAATAAACTAAAATAAATAACAAATGAAACACCTTTACATTATTGCAGCGCTAAGCTTTTCATCTATGGGAACTATGGCGCAAATTACACTTACGGATAATGATTTTGCCTCTGCAGGCAGTAATATTGTAGTAAGCCATGCAGACGTAAACTCAACAGTTGACTTCACCACAACAGGTGCCGGTCAAACATGGGATTTCAGTTCTCTCGTTCCACAAAGTCAGGATACTTCTTCCTTTTTGTCTGTTAACAGCACCGGAAATATTTACTCACTTTTTTTCGTAAATAGTGGGTTCAACAGCAACCGCGCCAATATTGCACGTGCCGAAGGAAATATTCCTACAATTCCAAATTTACCTATTACACTGAGCGATCCTTTTAGTTTTTATTATAAAAGTTCTAATGACTACCGCCAGCAGGGATTAGGTATTACCATCAGCGGCATTCAAACTCCAATTTCTTATTCTAGTAAGGATGTTGTTTATACTTTTCCTATGAATTTTAATAATGCCGACTCTTGTAATGCAGCGTGGAGTTTTTCCATTCCAAATCTTGGCTACTACGGATTTTCTCAGAAGCGTGTGAATCATGTGGATGGATGGGGTACCCTGATAACACCTTACGGAACTTTCAATGCACTTCGTATGCGCACAGTGCTTGCTGCACATGACTCTTTGTATGCCGACACTTTAGGATTTGGTTATGGCATGGACCGTGATAAGGTTGTCGAGTATAAATGGTTTGGACAGAATCAACTTATACCTTTGTTGCAGATTACAACTATGGATATGTTGGGCATAGAAGTAGTGACAGGAATTGCTTACCGTGATTCAGTTCGTGCCAATGTTGGTATTAATCAACTGTCGTTGAACACCGATGTGCAGATAGCTCCAAATCCTGCAAAAAATTATTTTAATTTTCAGGTAACTACAGATAAGGCTCAACAGATTCATCTGATTTTGACCAATGCACAAGGTGCTACTGTTTACAAAGAAGTGATGAATGTTGTTCCGGGGAATAATCTTAAACGCATATCCACACAAAATCTCGCATCAGGAGTTTACACTCTGTCGGCAACTTCCGAAACAGGTAATGCTGTGCGAAAAATAATTATTGAATAAACGAGATTTCAATCATTTCAGAAGAGTAGTTGCGCAACCTGTGTAACTACTCTTTTTGTTTTATGGTAAGAAGAATTTGTCGGTGATGTATTATCGTATGATTAAAATCATCAGATTGAATAAAATATGATTTTTTAAAACGATGTCATTGATTGAGGTAGTCAAAGTCTGATACGATTGTTATAATCAAGTAATCATGGATGAAATCCATTTCAGCTATCAAATGCAGTGACATGATAAATTATTAATTTAGCAGGCTTAATTTTTAAAAATATGGGAGCTAAACAAGAAGCACTCGACTACCATTCATCAGGACGACCCGGAAAAATTGAAGTTATTCCTTGCAAGCCTTACAGTTCGCAACGCGATTTGTCTCTGGCTTATTCGCCCGGAGTAGCTGAGCCATGCCTTGAGATTGAAAAAGAGGTTGACAACGTTTATAAATATACCGCTAAAGGAAATCTTGTAGCTGTAATTTCAAATGGAACAGCTGTATTGGGGTTAGGTAACATTGGCCCTGAAGCTTCAAAACCGGTGATGGAAGGTAAAGGTTTGCTCTTTAAAATTTTTGCGGATATTGATGTATTCGACATTGAGATAAACCAAACCAATGTAGATGATTTTGTAAAAACAGTAAAGGCAATATCTCCAACTTTCGGAGGCATTAATCTGGAAGATATTAAAGCACCTGAATGTTTTGAAATAGAAAAACGTCTCAAGGAAGAATTAAAAATTCCGGTGATGCACGATGACCAACATGGTACTGCCATCATCAGCGGTGCTGCATTAATCAATGCATTGGAACTGGTAAACAAAAAAATTGATAAAGTAAGAATTGTAGTCAATGGAGCAGGAGCTTCGGCAATATCATGTACCAAATTGTTTGTATCACTCGGTGCCAACAAGAAAAATATTGTGATGCTCGACAGTTCAGGAGTGATAACCTCCGACCGCGAAAATCTTGACGCCAATAAAAGTGAATTTGCTACCACACGTAAAATAAACACACTGGAGCAAGCTATTAAAGATGCTGATGTGTTTATTGGTTTGAGCAAAGGCAATATTCTCAATGCTGCCATGCTGCAGTCTATGGCTGACAATCCTGTGGTGTTTGCCATGGCAAATCCTGACCCTGAAATAACTTATACGGATGCGAAAAATGCACGTCAGGATGTGATTATGGCAACAGGCAGGAGCGATTTTCCTAATCAGGTGAATAATGTAATTGGTTTTCCGTTTATTTTCAGAGGGGCATTAGATGTGAGAGCAACAAAAATTAATGAAGAGATGAAACTGGCAGCGGTGCATGCTATTGCACAACTGGCACGTCAACCTGTTCCCGAAATGGTGAACCTTGCTTACAATACTAAAAATCTTCAATTCGGTCCGGAATATATTATACCCAAACCTCTTGACCCGCGATTGATTTATACGGTAGCTCCTGCTGTTGCTCGTGCTGCAATGGAGTCAGGTGTGGCGCAAGTAAAGATTACCAACTGGGAGCGCTATGTGGAAGATTTAAAGAAACGACTTAACCTCGATAATAAACTTATTCGTGCTATTGTTACCCGAGCCAAGCAAAATCCGCAACGCGTAGTGTTTGCCGAAGCTGATAATTATAAAATCCTGAAAGCAGCACAGCAAGTTAAAGAAGAAGGCATTGCAAAACCTATATTGTTGGGTAATAAGGAACGCATTGCACAGATTGTACAGGAAAACCATATCAATATTGACGACATTCCTATCATTGACCCACGTACCGATCAGGATCATCTCAACACTTTCAGCCAGTTGTTTTTTGAAAAAGCCAATCGCAGAGGTTTTTCGGCTTACGAATCAAGAAAGGTTATGCGCGAGCGAAATTTTTATGGAGCCATGATGGTTGAAACAGGACAGGCTGATGCACTCATCTCCGGACTTACGCGCAATTATGCTGACACCATTCGCCCTGCATTGCGCATAATAGGTGTGCAGGAGCACGGAACTAGAGTAGCAGGTATGTACATTATGATTACCAAAAAAGGTCCGTTGTTTTTTGCAGATACCACCATCAATGTTAATCCCACCACAGAAGATCTGGTAGAAATAACGCTGCTTACTGCCAAAGCAGTTCAACAGTTTAATATCAAGCCTCGAATATCATTGCTGTCGTTTTCAAATTTCGGCACGTCTAACGACCCTTCAGCTATTAAGGTTCGAAAGGCTGTGGAACTACTTCATCAAAAATTTCCTGGTATGGTAGTGGATGGTGAGATGCAAGCCAACTTTGCACTCAATATGCAGTTGCTGCATGATAATTATCCTTTCTGTGAATTGATTGAGGGTGGAGTGAATACGCTGATATTTCCGAATCTTGATGCTGGTAACATTGCCTACAAGCTCTTGCAATCCATGGAAGCTGCCGAGGCAATTGGACCTGTGTTGTTAGGAATGAAAAAACCTGTTCACGTCTTACAACTTGGCAGCAGTGTGCGCGATATTGTAAACATGGTTACCATTGCTGTTATTGACGCGCAAAGCCGTAAACAATAGGAGTGTTGAATTTATTTTCCGATTGATTTTTATAGTTTGATTTTCGTATTTAAAAGTTAAATCTCTAACACCCGGCAGGTTATCGAAGATTCCTGCTGGGTTGCAATTGGAGTCGAATATAAAAAACACCAGCGCGCCTGCGCCCTTTAGGGCTACGGGTGTGCAAAGGCCAATGTAGTATCTCTAAAAAAATAACTCCACCATTTATGGCGGAGAGTTATGTGCAATAGCTCAGCAGGGCTTTGGTGATTAAATCTGCATAATATTTTCCTCAGCTTTCATTCACTACATTTGCGCGATTACAGAAAAAAGTCATGTACGATTATATTTCAGGAAATATTACATTTAAATCGGCAACCTATATAGTGGTAGATGCCGGAGGTGTGGGCTATCAGTTAAACATATCCTTGCAAACCTACACCCGCCTCAAAGATGAAACATCTGCAAAAGTTTTCACGCATCTTGCAATTAAAGAGGATGCACATGTATTATATGGTTTTGCTGATGAGGAAGAACGAATTCTTTTCCGCCATCTTATATCCGTTTCGGGTGTAGGTACCGGCACTGCGCGTATGATGCTTTCGTCAATGACAGCTGTTGAACTTCATCAGGCTATTACAACAGGGCAGGTGGCAGCTATTAAACGAATAAAAGGCATTGGCGACAAAACTGCTCAACGTATAATTATTGACCTGAAAGATAAATTGGGTAAGTCGGAAATGACAACAATAATTTCTTCATCAAGCAATACAGCCAGAGATGAAGCGTTAAGTGCATTGCTTGCATTGGGATTCAACCGTAGTGCTGCTGATAAAGAACTTCATAAAGTTATTAATCACAGCAGCCAGCCACTTACGGTAGAAGAGCTGATAAAGGCAGCTTTAAAAAATTTATAACTTACTTAAACCGATTTTTTTAACAATTGGAATGCTCAAAATTATGTATATAACTACTGTTTCAAGACCACTGTTGGTTTAACTAAAAGTTATATTTTTAGCCGGAAATTTTTTTGAGATATAGTTCCCTAAAAAAGAGAATAATTTGCCAGGATCAAAGTTTTTAAGATATTCAGCACTGAGTTTGTTTGCCTTCCCATTGGTGTATGTAAATGGAGGCAGCAGCCCATCATCTATTTCTGATTTCAGCGATACACAAGGCGCTATCACTATACCTATGCCCCCCGATAGTCCTGTGGCTCCCTTGCCTTACCCTTTTAACGATCGCCTTACCGACCCTTATTCCAATCCTTACGACCACAGTCCGTTATTCGGAACAACGCCTTCCAATATCAACACTTCTGTTGATTATAACCCCGATACCAGAGAATACGATATCAACGAAAAAGTAGGAGATGAGTTTTACCGCAATCCTTCCTACATGACCTTTGAAGAGTTTAAAGAAGATCAGTTTAAAAAAACTACTAACAAATACTGGAAGGAAAGGGCCGATGGCGAAGATGTGATTGCGCGCAAGCCACTCATTCCTAAAATATATGTGGCCGGTGAAGCTTTCGACCGAATTTTTGGAGGAAACACAATTGACATACGTCCGCAGGGTTCTGCTGAGTTAACATTTGGAGTAAATATCAATCGTACCGATAACCCACAGATTCCTGAAAAACAACGCAGGCTTACTTCATTTGATTTCAATGAAAAAATTCAGATGAATGTGATTGGCAACATTGGCGAGAAAATGAAACTGAGCGTGAATTACAATACCGAAGCCAGTTTTGACTTTGAGAACCAAATGAAGCTTGAATATACCGGTAATGAAGATGAGATTATCCGAAAAATAGAAGCCGGAAATGTTACACTTCCGCTCACAGGAACCTTGATAAAAGGAAGCCAGAGTTTGTTTGGTATAAAAACTCAGTTGCAGTTTGGCCGATTGGGTGTAACGTCTATTTTCTCACAACAGAAAGGGCAGGCAAGTACTATTGATGTGCCTCCCGGTGGTGGACAAATCACCAACTTTGATATACCGGGTGATCAATACGAAGCAAACCGCCACTTTTTTATCTCACAATATTTTCGTGAACATTATGACCAGGCAGTAAGTCAGTTGCCAACCATAATGTCGCCCATTACCATCAACAAAATTGAAGTGTGGATTACACAGGTGAATTTTAACTCGCAGGATCAAACACGCAACCTGGTGGCCATGCAGGATTTAGGTGAGTATAATGCGTATGCGTCCAATTTTGTGGGGCAGGGAACCTCTGTTTACCCTTCTGATGAGTTGTCAAATAACCTTTATAATAAACTTACAACTACTTACAGCGGTATTCGCGATTTTCAAAATGCTTCAGCCATTCTCGACCCGTTGGCATCCATTTATAATTTCTCGCCACAGCAGGATTATGAGTTAATTACCAATGCTAAAAAACTAAGCTCCAGCGATTATACTTTTAACGAAAGACTGGGTTTTATCTCACTTAACTCCGAGTTGCGAAATGATCAGGCACTGGCAGTGGCATTTGAATATACCATGAATGGAAAAGTGTACAGAGTAGGGGAGTTGACAACATCCGGTATTGACCCTTCAAAACCTTTGATTGTAAAACTTATCAGAGGCAGAAACTTCAACACCGCTTTGCCATCATGGAAACTGATGATGAAAAACGTATATAACCTGAATGCTTTTCAGATTTCAAAAGATAAATTCAGATTAGATATTTTATATTTTGATAACTCAGCAGGAAGTTATGTACGCCAACTTGCCGAACCTAACGAACCTAATATTGCCAATAAAAGTCTTATCAGAATTTTGAATGCCGACAACCTGAATACTTCCGGTGATGCAACACCTTATGGCGATGGTATTTTTGATTATGTAGAGGGAATTACCGTCAACAGTCAAACGGGAAGGATCATTCTGCCCTCGGTAGAACCTTTTGGCCGTTATCTCGAATCGAAATTTCAGAGTTCAGCGACTGCGTCAAAATATGTGTTCAAGGAATTGTATGATTCTACCAAGACCATTGCACTTGCACAGGGTAAAAATAAATTTAAGCTCAAAGGTTCTTACCAAAGTGCTTCGGGTTCTGAAATATCACTTAATGCAGTTAATATCCCGCAAGGGTCGGTAAAAGTAACTGCCGGTGGTACCGAACTGGTAGAAAATCAGGATTACACGGTTGATTATAATCTGGGTCGTGTGAAAATCATCAACACATCGGTTCTCAATTCGGCTACACCTATAAAAGTGTCTTTGGAGAGCAACTCTTTATTCTCTATACAGTCGAAGACTTTAATGGGGTCACGTTTTGATTATAAAATAAGTAAAGATTTTGCCATTGGCGGAACCATACTTCACCTCAATGAGCGACCAATAACCCGAAAGGTAAATATTGGTGATGAACCAATATCCAACACCATGCTTGGTTTTGACGGAACGTATCGTACCAAATCACGCTTCATTACCAAAATGGTTGACAAACTTCCATTTATCAATACCAAGGAAGTGTCATCAGTATCACTCAATGGAGAGTTTGCATATCTGATTCCCGGCCACAGCAAGGCAATAGGAAAAAAAGGAAATGCCTATATTGACAATTTTGAAGGAACACAAAGCACCATTCCATTAAATATTGCAGGGCAATGGACACTTGCATCCGTACCAAGATTTCAATCTACTTTATTCCCCGAGTTTGATTATGTAACATCAAGTCATGATACATTAGGATATGGTTACAACCGTGCAAAAATGGCATGGTATAATGTGGACCCGACTGCATTTTACAGAAGCAACAGCACCGTTTCATTGTCTGCTGCTGAAAGAAGTAACCACAACGTAAGACAAATCAGTGAAAAGGAATTATTCCCCAAGCGTCAGTATAATAATGGTATTATCCCTTATGTAAATACATTCGACATTGCATTTTATCCTGATGAACGCGGACCTTATAATTACGAAACTTCAGCACGTCCAGGGTTTTCTTCAGGTATTAATGCCGATGGAAAATTAGTGAATCCGCAATCCAGATGGGGTGGTTTTATGCGAAAGGTAGAAACCAGCAACTTTGAAGAGTCCAATATTCAGTACATTCAGTTTTGGTTGATGAATCCTTTCAATGGTGACTCACCTGACACAAGTCTGGGAAATACGGGAACGCTTTATTTCAATTTGGGTGATGTATCAGAAGATGTTTTGCGTGATGGATATGAGAGTTATGAAAATGGATTGCCAACAACTACCACTCCGGGCGCTTATCGTGAAAATGCTTGGGGTCGCACTCCTGTAGCTCAAAATGTACTCTATGCATTTGATCGCGATGAATCCACGCGTAAACAACAGGATGTAGGGTTGGATGGATTAGGTAATGATGACGAAAGAACTCATTTTGCAAGTAATTTTCTGGATTACATCAATGCCAATGTTACCAATCAGGCAGTAAAAGATGCACTTAATAACGATCCATCATCTGACGATTTCAATTATTTCAGAGGGGATAACTATACCGGCAATGATGGTATTCTTGTGAGATATAAAAATTTCAATGGTACGGAAAACAATTCACCGGTAGCAGGAAGCGGAACCTATGTGCCCTCAAGCACACAGACTCCTGATGCAGAAGATTGTAACCGAATAAATGGAATGGAGGTAGATGAAAACTATTTCCAGTATAAAGTGGACATAGATCCTGCAAAACTTACCGTAGGGCAAAACTATGTGGCCGATGTAATGGAAAATGTACCCGCACTCAATTTACCTGACGGGTCAGGAAAAACGATTACATGGTATCTTATCAAAATTCCTGTTAACGATAACAACCGCGAACGTTTTGGCCAGATATCGGATTTAAAGTCTGTGAAATTTATTCGTGTGTTTGCAAAAGGTTTTTCCAGCCCGGTAGTAATGCGACTAGCAAATTTTGAATTTTTGAGAGGAGAATGGAGAAAATATGACTACAATCTTACCGGAATCACCACCCCGCCTGCTGTATTTGATTTAGGGGCAGTTTCATTAGAAGAAAATTCCAACCGCGATCCTATCAACTATGTATTGCCTCCTGATTTTGAAAGAGAGATTGATATTACCTCCACCAATCAGCGACAACTCAATGAGCAATCCCTTTCACTTAAAGTATGTGCTCTTGGTGATGGCGATCTTAAAGTGTGTTATAAGAACTCCAACCTTGATATGCGCAATTATAAGCATGTGAAAATGGTGATTCATGCTGAGTCGTTTTTACCTCCTGCAGCTCCTACCAAAGATGGTGAGTTATATGCGGTAGTTCGTTTAGGTTCCGACTTTACCGACAATTATTACGACTATCGTATTCCATTAAAAATAACGCCATTTTACACTACCGACCCTCAGCAAATATGGCCTAAGGAAAATGATTTCGATATAGACCTGAGTAAACTTACCGATGCCAAACTCGAAAGGAACAATGCCGGAGTTGCACTTACAGATGAGTATGCCAAACTTGATGGCAACAATGTGATTTTTATAAAAGGTAACCCCACACTCAGCGAAGTAAAAGTGATGATGTTGGGAGTATGGAACCCAAGTGGTGAAAATCCAACCTTCCCGCCTCGTCCACCTGATGACGGACAACCTAAATGTGCTGAAATATGGTTCAATGAATTCAGAATGTCTGATTTTAACGACAAAGGCGGATGGGCTACAGTAGGGCGTGCACAGATAAAACTTGCCGACCTGGGTAATGTATCTATCTCAGGAGGACATTCTACGCATGGATTCGGAAGTCTGGAGAGCAAGGTAGGTGAAAGAAGTAAAGAAGATGTTACAAATTATGATGTGGCTACTACCCTGGAGTTAGGAAAGTTCTTTCCTACAAGCACCGGACTCACCGTGCCTATGTATTTCGGTTTTGGCGAAGTATTCAGCAACCCGCAGTACGACCCACTCGATCCGGATATTGAGTTCAGCAGATCAATCAGTAATATTGATGACTCCCAACGTAAGCAGTCAAGAAAAAAATTCTCCCAGGATTATACGCGAAGAAAGAGTTTGAACTTTACTAACGTTAAGAAGAACAAAACAGGTAATAATGCATCTAAATCACGCTTTTATGATGTGGAAAATCTAAACTTCACTTATGGTTACACGGAAGTTTACCGAAGAAATATCAATACAGAATATGAAATTCAGAAAGATTATCTGGGAGCAATAGGTTATAACTTTAATACCAATCCTAAACCCGTAACTCCATTTAAAGGATTGAAGTCGAAATCGAAATATTTGCGTGCAATAAAAGATTTCAATTTTAACTATATGCCATCAACTTTTAATTTTAGATGGGATGTAAACAGACATTACGGTGAGTTGAAAGTGCGCGATGTAAATGCATTACTCAATTCGGGAGTATCGGATAATTCTATTCCCATACTGTATGACAAAAACTTTATGATGAACAGGCAATATGCTACCAGCTGGGATATTACCCGTGCATTAAAGTTTGAATTCAACGCCAACAACCAAAGTAAAATTGATGAACCGGAAGGGGCGTTAAACTCTTCTGAAAAACGTGATTCTGTACGTAAGAACTTTTTCAACCTCGGACGAAATACAGATTATATGCATAATGTTTCATTGTCGTATAATCTGCCTTTGAATAAATTTCCGATTACCGATTGGATAAGTGTAAACACCCGTTACAACACAACATATCACTGGACAGCATCACCGCTTATAGTTAGCCAGTCAACAGGAAAATATTATACCAACCCTGCAATAGGTAATACTATTCAAAACTCGAACACCATTCAGGTAAATAACAGCTTTAATTTTACTTCCTTGTATAATAAGTGGAAGTTGTACAAGAAACTTACAGCTCCGCCAAAACCCAAAACTCCAACCAAGAAGGAGGATAAGAAATCGGGTACAGCGGTAACAGACAGTTTGAAAACAAAACCGGTGAAGCCTCCTGAAAAGAAGAAGGAACAGGAAATCAATCCGGCAATAAAAGCTATTGCCAAAGTGATTTTCAGTTTGAAAAACATTTCGTTCAACTGGAATGAAACCAATGGATTGCTGATGCCCGGATTTAATAAACAGAGTGAGTGGCTGGGACAAAACTGGGATGGAACCAACGCACCGGGTTTTGCATTTGTACTTGGAAGCCAGAATCAGAATATTCGAGAGAGGGCTGCGAAGAACGGATGGCTTACAACGGATTCAACATTCAACAGCCAGTTTATGGCCACCTATACTCAGAACATTACAGGAAGAGCATCATTGGAGCCTCTCACCGGATTTAATATAGACGTGAATTTTAATAGAAATTACTCACTCAATACCACTGAAAATTATCGTGCCTATCGCAATCCGCGTGCTGATGGCAGCTATTATGAATCGCTGGCACGTACTGAAGGCGGTAATTTCAGCATGAGTTATCTGATGTGGGGAACATCATTTACTAACGATCGAAAGGATTACTCCTCAGGTATATTTGAACGATTTGCAGCAAACAGACGTGTTTTATCTCAGCGTCTTGGTGAGAAAAACGCCAACTCCACGGGAGTAGGTAGCGATGGCTACAATGATGGTTATAGTGGTACATCACAAGAGGTTGTTATATTATCCTTCCTTTCTGCATATTCCAAAAAGGATGCATCTAAAATATCTCTGGATTTATTTCCGCGCATTCCATTGCCCAACTGGACTATTCGTTATGACGGGTTATCGAGGTTGGCTTTTACGAAGAAACTGTTTCAGAGTATCAACCTGAATCATGGTTATCGTTCAACTTACAACGTAAATAATTTTACTACGGATATATCTTACGTTCAGGGCG
Source organism: Bacteroidota bacterium (assembly GCA_018268195.1). Taxonomy (GTDB): domain Bacteria; phylum Bacteroidota; class Bacteroidia; order AKYH767-A; family OLB10; genus OLB10. The sequence goes on from JAFDWZ010000002.1 coordinate 63,597, forward strand.
GAAGTGCACGTGATATCAATAACGATTTTATACCTCAACGACAAATAGGACAGGTGAGTCTGAGCGAACAATACAGTCCTTTAATTGGTATTGATATTACTTGGAAAAATAAAAACGATAAATCTTCACCCGGAAGTAAATCGGCTGTTGACCGGGGTGGAAGATCTTCAGGAGGAAATTTCACTACAAGAATTGAGTATAAACGAGATCGCAATATCTCACTTACACTGGCAGGTATTCAGGTTACCGAAGTTAAAGGTAATGAGTTGAGTTTCGGTGCAGGATATCGTGTGCCTAACTTCAAGTTTCCGTTCGGTCTGTTCAGAAGTGTTCAATCACGTACTTCCAACGACCTGAACACCACGCTTGATTTCTCAATTAGGAAAAATACTACCATACTGCGTAAACTCGTGGAGGGTACCAGTCAGCCTACTTCCGGTCTTACAATTATTTCAATCAAACTGGCATCGGATTATACAGTTAATGAAAGACTCAATCTTCGAATGTTCTTCGAGAAAACTATTAATACACCGGTGGTATCTACATCGTATCCCAATTCAAATACAGCAATTGGAATCACGATACGACTTACCTTATCTCAATAAGAGAAGCGTTAAATTAAAAAGGAAAGTTGTTGAAAGCGGGTTGCTGTTAATGTACAGCAACCTCATGTTTTACTTCACGTACTGCTTTTACAAAATCGTCAAAAAGATACCGTGCATCATTTGGTCCCGGTGCTGCTTCAGGATGATACTGAACAGAAAATGCTTTTTTGTTTTTCACTCTGATACCTTCAATGCTGTTATCATTCAGGTTGACATGCGTAACTTCTATCTCTGAGTTTTTTAGTACATCTTCAGGTACTACTCCGAAGCCATGATTTTGGGAAGTAACTTCTGCCTTTCCTGTAATCATGTTCTTAACAGGATGATTGATGCCGCGGTGCCCATTAAACATCTTAAAGGTTTTTATCCCACATGCTTCTGCCAACATCTGATGACCAAGGCAAATTCCCATCAATGCTTTATCTGAATCTAAAATCTGTTTCATGGTAGTAACGGTCTGTGGCATCACAGCAGGATCACCGGGTCCATTGGAAATAAGGTATCCCTGTGGTTTGAATTTTTCCATCTCATCAAATGATGATGACATTGGAAATACTTTTACATAGCAGTTGCGGTCAGCAAGACAGCGTAAAGTGTTTTCTTTTACTCCCAAATCAAGCACTGCAACACGCAGTTCTGCATCGGCATTCCCAAAGGTGTAAGGTTGTTTTGTCGAAACCTGACTGGAAAGTTCCAAACCTTCCATTGATGGTACTTTGCTCAATTGCTGCTTTAGCGTTTCGATATCTGAAATTTCAGAAGAAATAATAGCATTCATTGCACCTTTGTTGCGGATGTGCTGAACGATAGCTCTGGTGTCCACATCAGAAACCACAACCATGTTGTTCTCAACAAAATAATCCTGCAAACTTTGATCTGCTTGCTTACGTGAAAAATGTTCACTGAAATTACGACAAACCAATCCGGATATTTTTACCGATGCCGATTCAGACTCGGCATTCTTTACTCCGTAGTTGCCAATGTGAACAGACGTCATCACCATAATTTGTGATTTGTAGCTGGGGTCGGTAAAAATTTCCTGATATCCGGTCATCCCGGTGTTGAAACAAATTTCGCCTGTGGCAGTGCCTATTTTCCCTGCTGACTTTCCGTAGAAGATGGTTCCATCCTGCAAAAGAAGTATGGCCGGTGATTTATGAGCGTATTTCATTAAAAAAAAGTTTTACAAAGATACCATTAAAATAAAAGGGATTTTCAGGGAATATATGTTGTGTTGATAAAATTACAACGCTCCCTCATCAGCAAAACTGTAGAAACTGCTACCGGAAATAATAATGTGGTCCAAAACATTAATATCAAGCAACATACCGGCATCTTTGAGTTTGCGTGTAAGGCTTATATCATTCTGGCTGGGTTTATTATTTCCGCTGGGGTGGTTATGGCAAAGGATGATTCCTGAGGCAAGATTTTGAATGGCATTTTTAAAAATTATTCGTGCATCTACCACAGTTCCCGATATGCCGCCTTTGCTTATATTTTCAATGTCAATTATCTTATTGGCACGGTCAAGCATCATAATCCAGAACTCTTCATAAGGAAGGTCGGCCAGTTGACCTTTAAACACTTCTACGGCATCCTTGCTGGATGTGATTTTTTTCTTTTCAACTGCCTGGGCAGTAGCACGTCTGCTTCCCAACTCAAGTGCTGCCACAATGGTGATGGCCTTTACTTTTCCAATACCCTTGAACTGAGCCATATCTTTTACGGTCAATCGCGAAAGAGCTGTAAGATCGTTGTCAACGGTTTTAAGCATTCGTTTAGCAAGGTCAACGGCTGATTCATCACGGCTGCCTGAGCGTATAAGTATGGCCAGCAATTCGCTGTCGGTTAAAGCTCTTCGTCCTTTTTCTTCTAGTTTTTCACGTGGCCTGTCGCTCTCCGACCATGATTTTATGGTGTTTCCGGTTTCTTTTTCCATCTTGTAAAAATAGGAGGAGAGTAGCAAATAAAAAAGCCCACCTGTAACAGATGGGCTTTAAGGTATTTATATTTTTAATGCTTTATTTTAAGCTATTTACATGGCGCGCAACGCTAGATTTTAAATTGGCTGCCTTGTTTTTATGGATGATATTTTTCTTTGCCATTTTATCAACCAGCGCATTTACTTCAGGAAGCATTTTTTCAGCTTCTTTTTTATCCTTAGTACCACGTATTTCTTTTAATACATTACGTGATGTTTTAGCCTGATAACGGTTTCTGGTTCTCTTTGCTCCATTAGAGCGGATTCTCTTTTCGGCTGACTTATGATTTGCCATGTGTTACTGTTTTAATTCTTTATAAATGACAGATTTTATTCTGTTTTTTTTGTAGCCCGTACGAGAATCGAACTCGTGTTTCCTCCGTGAAAGGGAGATGTCCTAACCCCTAGACGAACGGGCCATTATTTTTTTTGAGGCTGCAAATGTAAAAAAACTATTTAAATTCACTGCATAACTTTAAATAAATTTTCTTATTAAAGGTAAGTATAACAATGGTATGGATTTTACACCGGTACATTGAGGCTGCGCTCAAAAAGCCTAATGTCTTCTTGAAGAAGAGCCAAATTGACATTTATCATCTTATTTGCTGATGCGGTAGCGATAATTAGTGTCGTTAACCCGCTAATATTGCATCCTTAAACAAGTTTTTAAAGATTCTGATTATGACTTTTGAAGAATATCACTCTTATTTTGAAAATTTATTGAAACAGGAAGCCGGGCAAAGGCCTGAACCTTATGACAATCCTGATTATTTTGAGTACACAAGGCTAAATTGGTCACGACTGAATCGCTGGCTGAAAACAGGTAAATTATCGGATGAGACGATTAACGTGATGAAAAATATTAAGGAACAACAGCTTTGGATTGTGATAACTGAGCCGTGGTGTGGCGATGCTGCTCACATAGTGCCTTTTATTGAACTGATAAGCCGCCAAAACCCTAATGTTTCTGTCAATTATGAGTTGCGTGATAGCGAACCAAACCGTATAAACGATTATCTGACCAACAATTCCAAGTCAATTCCTAAGTTGATTATCAGAAACAGTGATGATAAAGATCTTGCTGTATGGGGGCCGAGACCGGATGCTTGTCAGCAGTTTTATCTGTCAATGAAAGAAAAGGGAATGACGATTGATACCATTAAACTTGAAATTCAGAACTGGTATAACGACAATAAAGGAGCAGAAGTTCAGCGCGAGTTAGTTGAAGTTTTGACTAATCTGACAGAGCATAAAACAAAAGAGCTGCTTTAATTAAAGCAGCTCTTTTGTTTTATGATTCCGTATTTTGATTTTCTTTCGGTAACCTGCGTTCGCGATGCTTGCCGTCATGTGGTCTTCCTTCGCCAGCTGCTCTTTCAGGTTTAGGCAACAGAGCTTTTCGCGACAATTTGAGCTTGCCTGATTTTTCTTCCACACCGATGAGTTTTACTTCCACTATATCACCTTCTTTGAAAACTCCATCCATGGTTGCTAATCGCTCATGCGTGATTTCTGAAATATGCAACAAGCCGTCTTTGCCGGGTAAAATTTCAACAAAGGCACCAAAGGTGGTAATGTTCTTTACTTTTCCTTTATAAACTGTTCCTATTTCAGGCACTGCAACTATTGCTTTCACACGTTCAAGGGCTTTATCCATACTTTCTTTGCCTACTGCGGCAATTTGTACATAACCTTTGTTATTTTTCTCTTCAATAGTAATGGTTGCACCGCTTTCGCGTTGAATTTCCTGAATGATTTTTCCTCCGGGTCCTATTACTGCACCAATCTGATCTGTTTCAATAGTAAACTCAACTATTCTTGGAGCATTTGGTTTGTAGTCGGGGCGTGCTTCAGTGATGGTTTTTTCCATTTCGCCAATGATGTGCAAACGTCCCTGACGTGCCTGCTCCAATGCTTGCGCCATTACTTCGTAAGGCAAACCTGTAACCTTCAAATCCATCTGTGTGGCAGTAATACCTTTGGCAGTTCCTGCTACTTTAAAATCCATATCACCTAAGTGATCTTCATCTCCCAGAATGTCGCTGAGTATGGCATAGCGGCCTTTGCCATCGCTTATAAGTCCCATAGCAATACCTGCTACAGTTGATTTCATTTTTATACCTGCATCCATTAACGCCATGCTTCCTGCACAAACTGTAGCCATGGAACTGGAGCCATTAGACTCGAGAATATCAGAAACTACACGTATGGTGTAAGGGTTTTCTGATTCATCAGGTAATGCTTTGGTAAGTGCTCGCAATGCAAGATTGCCATGGCCTACTTCACGTCTTCCTGTTCCACGCATAGGTCTTACCTCACCGGTTGAGAAAGGAGGGAAGTTGTAATGCAGAAGAAACTTTTTAGTGCCTTCAATCATTGCACCATCAATAATCTGCTCTTCCATTTTACCTCCTAAAGTAACTGTGGTTAGCGATTGTGTTTCACCTCTTGTGAAAACAGCTGAACCGTGGGCGGTAGGGATATAATTCACTTCACTCCAGATAGGGCGTATTTCAGAAAGACCACGACCATCAAGGCGTTTTTTCTCTGCAAGTAAAGCTTCACGTACAGCATCATACTCCACATCATGATAATAACGTTTGATGAAAGCTGTTTTTTCTTCTAGTTCTTCTTCGCTATATCTTGATTTGAATTCTTCGAGAATAGCTTCAAAAGCTTTTTGTCGTTCGCTCTTATTTGGGTTTCCCATTAGAGCAGTTTCATATACTTTTTTGTAGGTTTCGTCTTTTACTAACTTACGAAGCTCCTCATCATGTTCTTCGTGATTGTATTCGCGTTTTGTTTTACCACCAATTTTGGCAAGAAGGTCAAGTTGTGCCTGGCATTGAATTTTTATTGCTTCGTGTGCAGTGCGAATAGCTTCAAGCATAGTAGCTTCGGTTACTTCATTCATTTCGCCTTCTACCATTACAATGTTTTCTGCTGAACCTGCAACAATCAAATCGAGGGTAGCGCGTGATAAATCTTCCGTAAACGGATTAATTACCATATTGCCGTCAATTTGAGCTACACGTACTTCTGATATAGGTCCGTTGAAAGGGATGTCGCTTATTGTAAGTGCTGTTGAAGCTGCAAGTGCTGCAAGTGCATCGGGTAATATTTTGGTATCACCTGAGTGAAGAGTCACTAACACCTGTGTGTCGGCATGGAAGTTTTCAGGAAACATCGGGCGCAGGGCACGGTCAATCAATCGGCTGATTAGAATTTCATATTCTGATGGTCGTGCTTCACGTTTGAAAAATCCTCCCGGAAAACGCCCTACTGACGCATATTTCTCTTGATAATCTACTGTTAGAGGCATAAAATCAACCCCGGGCATTGCATCTTGTTTAGCACAGGCTGTTGCCAAAATCATGCAATCGCCCATTCTTATTACTACAGAGCCATCAGCCTGTTTAGCTAATTTTCCTGTTTCCATGGTGATTTCTCGTCCGTCAGGCAGAGAAAATGTGTGTTTAACTCCTAAATTCATCTTCTATAAAAGTGTTTAAAAACAAAAAGGCAATCGTTTAACATTGCCTTTTTGATATGTTGTGTTTTTCAATTTAATTACTTCCTTAAACCTAAGTCGGCTACTATTTTACGATAGCGCTGAATATCTGTTTTTGTGAGATAGTCGAGTAAACTTCTGCGTTTACCTACAAGTCTGATTAGTGATTGCTGTGTTGAATAATCTTTCGGCTGATTTTTCAGATGACTTGTCAGATGATTGATACGCTCGGTAAACATAGTAATTTGTGCTTCGGCATTACCGGTGTTTTTGTCGTTACCACCAAATTTTGTGAAAATTTCCTTTTTCTTTTCGGCTGTTAAAATCATTGTATTTAATCTCTTTTAAAAAATAAAGTGTGCAAAGATACAATTTATTTGATAAGTATCACACACTCCGCTCAGCTTTTTTTTATTTAATTTAAATGCCACTTTTGAATTTCAAAAGTGGCATTTAATGTATTGATTGTTAATGCCGTATGTTAAAACTTGTATGACAGTCCAATGCCGAATACTTCTTTGAACTGAAGTCTAGGACCTGTTTGAGCTTCTTTTACTCCGCTGGTTTCTTTGATGACAGTTACAGGTATGATATCATCATAAATTAATTGAGTTCCGATATTGGCACTCAGGTATTTATTTATTTTCATTGCAATTAAAATTTCATGGTTAATGGCAATGTTTTGTGGGTTTTTAAGATAGTTGCTGAACAACTCTAATTTGGTCTGAAAATTAACATTGGTAAATACATCTTTCTTGTACATAGCTTTCAGGTAAGCGCCTAATTGGGTGAGTGACTTTTTACCCGGGTCAACACCAAAGGCTCCTGCTTGCGAAAGGTTGTCATCATTCACAATAATAGTTCTACCGGTAAGGGGTGACAAATACAAACTGAAGTTGTCATTAGGTTTGTAATCCACACCAATGGAATATAACAGATATGCAGGTGCAAGAAATCTGGAAATAGGATGCTCACGAAGAGTGTCTAATTTATAATCGTAGCCATTGCCAAACTGACTTTTGAAATTGAAAAGGAAGGTATAATAGAACTTACTCTCTTTGGCAATTTTATAACCTAATTTAGAGTTGAGGTCTATTTTATCTTCACTCTTAACAACTTTCGCGCTTCCTGATTTAAGTAATCCATAAGCAAGATCCAACTGATTATCCCAAGCAATACGATCTTTAGCATAATTTGCAAACAGAGTAAGGAAAGCAGCTCCGGAGACTGAATTTTCGCCACCTGCAGCCCAGTTACTGAAGGCAATCTGATTAAAGTTTACCGAGCCCATTCCACCTTTTTTCCATGAGGTATCAACGGCAGTTTCGGTTTGTGCAAGTGATGGTAACACTATTGCCATTGCTGCAAGTGTTGTAAATAAATGTTTCATACTATAATTATATTTAATTTAATTTAATGATTATTTGTTTTAAAAAAGAAGGGATTGTTTAGCAATCCCCCCCTTGTTATTTTTTACTTTTTAAGCAAATCTCTGATTTCACCTAAAAGTTCCTGGTCTTTAGTTGGACCTGGAGGTGGTGGTGCAGGTTCAGCTTTCTTAAGTCTGTTCATTCCTTTGATAAGAAGAAACATCACAAATGCCACAATTAGAAAATCGAGACATACGGTGATAAACTCTCCGTATTTAATAAACACTTCAGGTGTAGCCTTTGTCACTACATTTCCTGAGGCGTCTAATACTTCCTTGCTTCCGTCCTGAATTTTGTATTTCATTTCAGAGAAGTCTGTACCTCCCACAATTTTACCTACGACAGGCATAACAATGCCATCTACAAAAGAGGATGTTACTTTACCAAAGGCAGCACCTACAATAACACCGACAGCAAAATCCACAAGATTTCCGCGCATTGCGAAATCTTTAAACTCTTTAAAGAATCCCATTTTAGTTTGATTTAATAGTTAGAAAAATTTTACGGCACAAAGTTATGTAACAAATATTTTAAACAAAAAATCACTTTATTTTTTCTATAAATCTTTAAAACAAATTCAGAATGAGGCAGCAATTACTGAAATTTCTACATTTACATTTTTGGGTAATCCGGCCACTGCAACGGTCTCACGCGCAGGAAAGTTTTCGGAAAAATAAGAGCCATAAATTTTATTTACAGCTTCAAAATCGCTCATATTGGTGAGGAAAATTGTGGTTTTAATAATATTTGAAAAATTTAAACCTGCTTGGGCCAAAACCGCTTTCAGGTTTTCCATTACCTGAGTGGCTTGTTCTTCTATACTTCCTACTTTAAGTTGTCCGGATGAGGGGTCAATAGGAATTTGGCCTGACAGGAATATCAGATTACCTGTTTGCACTGCCTGGCTGTAAGGCCCTATGGGAGCGGGAGCTTGATTGGATTGTATGATTTTTTTGCTCATGTTCATTATTGTTTTAATTCGATATTATTCCTGTTAAAATTATTCTGTTATTTTGTGACGGGATGAATGATGAATTGAAAAAAATACTAGAAACGGCACAAAGTAAGCGAAAAGAAAACAAATTGTTTTTAAAAAAAGCTGCTCAGCAAAAATCTACTGCTCTTGATAAGAAATTTAAAGAGGAGACAAATGTTTTTTTTGATAAATATAGTTGTCTTGATTGTGCCAATTGTTGTAAAACCACCAGCCCTATTTTTCGTGATGTAGATATAGGACGAATTGCTCAGCATTTACATATAAAACCGGGTGAATTGGTAGAAAAATATCTTCGCCTTGACGAGGATGGACATTATGTATTAAGGAAGTCGCCTTGCCCTTTTCTTCTGGAAGATAATTATTGCTCTATTTATCACATCAGACCGCAGGCATGCAGAGAATATCCGCATACCATTCGCAAGAATATGTATCAGATTATGGATTTAACTTATCAGAATTCGCTGATATGCCCAGCGGTGGCAGCAATAGTTGAAAGGTTAAAGAAAGTAACGTAGAAAAACTAATTAGAGATTACATAATTATGGTAATAAAAAGAGCTGTCAGTTCTCTGACAGCTCTTTTTATTGAAAATGTTAGATAAAAAAATTATTTCATATTTTTTGCAAAGAATCCGCTGAGGTCTTTACCGGCTTTAGCATACGCTTCTGAAATACGTAGTCCGGTATCATAGTCGTATCCGCCAAATGTACGACCGGGGAAACCAATTCCGGTAATTTTGCAAATTGGTTTATCAGGATTTGCAGTTTCATAAACTGTGATTTCAAGATTGATAGAAGCATTTTTACGAGTTACGTAAACATTAAATCCTGGTTCGGTAAAAATAGTATGCACCTTCACAGTATATTTTGCATCGGCAAAATTGCCAATTTTTGCGGAAGATTTTTTGTTGAATAATTCTTCAAAGCTCGGCTCAAAACGATTTTTACGGTCGCCTTCCCATTTCTTAGCCCAGTCATCACCGCGTCCGGGTTCTTTCGCATTGTATTCAGCAGTTTTTTTGCTGATGTATTCTTCTTCCTTAGCAAATTTACCAACACGCATGTTGCTGTAATCATAAACCACATTTAATTGGGTTTGCCCTTTAAGGTCTTTAAGGTTTCCTTCCTGAATTTTAATTTTTTGTGCAGAAACTGTGCCTGCCATTGCTGCTACTATAAGCAACGAAGTGAAATGTTTAATCATATTATTTTCAATTTAAGTTTTATAAACGTAAAAGAACAAAAAAACTTTACGAGTCTTTGTGTTTGAAATTAATATTATTAAAAAGTTACGAGAGGGTATCTGTTGAAATAATTCAAAATTCAAATTTACAATTTGATGAACTTATTAAAACACTTGTAAGCGTACGTCAGCTATCGGTTTTTAGTTTTTTAAAACATTTGCAGTTAAGTCAGAGGGTGTCATACTCTTAACCTGACTGTCGTTATGCATGATTATAAATGAACAGAGGTATTCTGTAATTATTTTCTCAGAAAGAATGCACAGAATCTAAATCTCCTCACATAAATGCCCGGTATTGGCAAGTAGCAACTCCAGTGAGTTTAGCTGAAGTGTGTTAAAAGGAATATTGTTGAAGTGAGGCAACAAGGTTTTGTAAAAATTGATTCCCAACTGCAGGTTAGATTTAAACTTCTCAATATATTTTTTCTGCTTATCGCTGATGGAGTCTCCGAATTCGGAAATCTGCCTCTGAAGGTAATCAATATATAACTGCAATTCGTTGATGAACATATTAGGTCGATCAAGTTTATTGTTCAGATTTATTCGACCATAAATATGACTGACCATTTCTTTTAAGGAATGTACACCTGAAAAGTATGCCAGATTGGGTCCTGGGCAAATGGTAACAGCATTGATATTGTGCGGTACAGGAATTTTGTTTTTCAATAACACCGATGAAGTAAGCCCTTCGCAGAGGCAATCTTTTTCCTCAATGTTATCAATCATTTGCTGCTTTTCTTCCTCAGAAATTTGCTGTGCTTTTATCTGTTTTATTTTTAAGTCCTGATATTGTCTGGAAGAAGTACAGATGATTTTTTCAGTAAACTCTGTATTGTTGGAGAGTAATTTTTTGTAGCACGGACTTCCCGGGCGGCCTTTGTCAATACGTTGTTTACGCTGTTCTTCACCACTGCTTTTTCTGAAATTATTAAAGGGTACGCCCAATGGTGATGCATAACTCAAATAGTAATCTTCCTTATTGGCAGTTGCAAGCAGTTGCAGGGTTCTGTCGTCTACATTGGTTGCTTCGGGCACCAGCAGGAAAGGGCTTCCCCAGCCAACACCATCCAACTCGAAATAAGACAACAGAAATTGATGTTCATCGTTATTGCCTACACCGCCCTGAGCAGTAACTTTTTGCTTAGGTACAGCCGTAAATTCTTTTCTTCCTTTGGCTTTAAGACCCTGATTGCACATATCATAAAGCTCAGCCAACAAAGCTTTTTTATGTAATCGGAATTCTTCAAGAATAGGACCGAGCAATAGTCCGTCAGTAGCAAAGGTATGGCCACCACAGTTGAGGCCGGATTCTATTCTGAAATCAGAAACCCAGAGGCCTTTTTTGGCAAGAATTTTTCCTTGTACCATTGCCGAACGGTAATCACTCACTTTCAAAATAATTTTCTTGCGCAGATAATTATTTTCAGGATAGAAATCTTCAAATTGCTCAATGTAACTGTAAAGTCGGGGATTGTATCCTGCCGAAAAAATTATGGACGACTCCAAATCGCTTTGTGCATAACCTCGCAGGGCACTTAATGCATCAGAAAATTCATCAGGCATAGGATCTCCGTTTTTGTCATAGGTTGGATTGTCCACCTTGGCCATAATGTTCACATCAATACTTCCGGGTGAGATGGCATTACGCAATTGGTTTTGCATTTGCACTTTAACAGAAGCATCCTTTTCGGCACACATGCTTTCGAAAGAAATTTTCAGAGGTGAATTCTGAGGTAATAATTCGAAATATTTCCAAAGGTCTGTACCTTCTGCAAATTCCAGATTTTTTAATTCATCAAACTGTTGGTCAACCATGCGTTTGATGGTATTAAGATAGGCAGTGATTCGTTTTGCGCGTGAGTCGTGCTCCTTTTTTGTGATATGATGAAATGGGAATTTATGCTGATGGCAATAAAAGGAACGTAAATTTTCCAAAAGGCCATCGTCCATAATGGACATTACAGATGATATGCCATAGCGTGCTACCTTAGCAGGAGTGTCAACGCTGAAACTCAATCCTAATACAGGGATGTGAAAACTATGTGGAGATTGATTTTTCAATTTAATGAGGAGCTGAAATACAGGAGGCGAAGGTAATAAATAATGCTACCTGAAATTACAACTCTGTGAATGATTATAATCAGCTGGGTATCAATGGGTGAAATTAGTCGGAAGCAGGATTTTCAATATTGGGGAAAAGCCGATGTCTTTAAACTTTATAAATCACTTACAAAAATACAGATCGGAAAGAGGGGTCATGACGTTTTTGTCTGAGATTAATTTTGTACAAAAAAGTACTTGTAAAGCATAAATACTCCCACTTAACAGCGAGAGTAAATCAGCTATTTATCGTGATGAAAGTTGCAAAAGTGCTTTGTTGATATTATCGAAAATGCGCTGTTCAATGTTTGCCGGTTCCACTTTATTGAATTTTTTACCGGTGATATGCTCATACAGTTCAATATATCTTTCAGATACCATCTGGACTACTTCGTCAGTCATCTCAGGAACTGTTTGCCCGGGCAACCCCTGGAAATTATTTTCGATAAGCCATTGCCTTAAAAATTCTTTTGAAAGTTGTTTTTGAGCAAGTCCTTTTTGTTGACGTTCCTCATATCCATCGGCATAAAAATAGCGTGATGAATCAGGAGTGTGTATTTCATCTATCAGATAAACTTTTCCATCATGCAGTCCGAATTCATATTTGGTGTCCACCAGAATCAGGCCGCGTTCTGCAGCCATTTCAGTGCCCTTTTTATAAAGTTGATGTGTGTAGTGCTCTGCTTGCTCATAAATCTCTTTGCTTACGATACCCTGCTTAATAATTTCGTCTTTACTGATATCCTGATCATGTCCGTGCGATGCTTTGGTAGTAGGTGTGATGATGGGTGAGGGCAGAGGGTCGCTTTCTTTTAAACCTTCAGGAAGTTTTTCGCCACAAATAACCCTTTTGCCGCTGCGATATTCACGCCATGCATGTCCGGAAAGATAACCTCTGATGACCATCTCTACTTTTAAAGGCTGACAAGGAATACCAATGGTAACTTGTTCATCAGGCACTGATACAATCCAATTAGGCACAATTTGCGAAGTGGCTTGCATAAAATATGCAGCAATCTGATTGAGCACTGCTCCTTTGAATGGAATAGCTCGTGGCAACACTACATCAAATGCCGAAACACGGTCGGTAACTACCATTACAAGCCATTTGTTATCAATAGTATAAACATCTCTTACCTTACCTTTGTAAAAAGCTGTCTGACCATTGAAATGATAATTGGTTGTTGATAAAGCTTGCATAGTATTTGATTTCAGGCTGTAAAATTATCCTTAAATTTACTTCCGAAAAATAAAAATCACGGAACTGCAACTTTTTGAAGCTAAGTTGCTCTTACTGAATAACTGAAATAATGTCTGCTGCGGAACAAGTAACAGGAAAACAGAAAGTATTCACAGAGGCATATAAACCTTTGCACGATAGGCTTGTACGATTTGTACAAACCATGGTTTATAACCGTGAAGACGTGCAGGATATAGTGAGTGAGACGATGCTGGTGGCTTATCAGAAATTTGAAACCATACGTCATCACGAGGCCTTGCTGAGTTATTTGTTTACTGTTGCCAGCAGGTTGGTTTACCGCTTGCAGGACAGAAAAAAAAGAATGAGCCATGTGTACGATTCCGAGCAAAGCGAGCAGGTATTGGACGAAAGTGCAGGAGCAGAGATTAAATTGGAGGTTAAAGATTTATATAAAGCACTTGATCAGTTGCCATTGAAACAAAAAGAAGCTATCGTGTTATTTGAAATTTCCGGACTCTCATTAAATGAAATACAGCAGATACAGGGCGACAGCCTCTCCGCTGTAAAAAGTCGGGTGTCAAGGGCACGTGAAGCATTGAAAAAAATATTAGAAGAACAAATTGTATAATTGCAGTAATTTATCACCATGGAAAAAAACAAATTAGATAAATTGTTTGATGATGTCAGAAGCACTGAGCCCAGCGTTTCATTTGACGAAGCCATTGAACAGTTTAACATGAAAGTATCGGAAAGCAGGGCTGCTACAGAGCGAACTTCACAGTGGAAATATGCAATATTTGCTGTTTTCGCTGTATTAATTTTAGGTGGCGGAGCCTATTTTGTGCTCAACAATCATACTGCTGTTGAAACCACACCACAACCTGTTGAATCTGCAACATCTGTGACGAAACCTTCAGAACCTGCAAAGGGGCAAAACACAACAGAAGTTGAAGAAGCAACACCGGCAACTACTGCAAATGAAAATGTAGCAGAACCTGTGGCTGAAACCTCAACATCGGTTGTAATGAAAAAGGAGGCAGAGCCCGCACCGTTAAAGAATAAAGTAACTCATGTAGAAAATAAGGCAGGAAGTTATATTTTGGAAAATCAGACTGTAAATATCAATAATGAGGACGGACAGTTTAAAGTATTTTTCAGAGGTGGCGATATTGATAAAGTGACTTTAAACAACAACGAAGTTCAATCATCTGAATGGTCGCGCTATGCCGATGTGCTTACTGAAGCCAAAAGTGCAATGAACAAGATGGGAGTGGATAAGGAAAATACGGCAAGCAGCAAATTTGTTGAATATCTGTTTTCCACTTTGAAGAAAAAAGGACTTATTGAAAATAATCTGGCAACCGTTAAGCTTAGTTCAGATGCATTGCTGATAGAAGGTCACGAAGCCGACTCTGCCATTCATCAACAGTTGCTGCATCAGTTCAAAGCCATGACCGGCCAGGAATTGGGCAATCGCACACTTTATTTTAACTGATAATTTTTAAAGCACTTTGCACCTGACGGGCTATTTGTATAGCCTCTTGGGTGGTAGCTGCAGTGATGGTGGCATGTCCCATTTTGCGATAAGGACGCGTGGTTTTTTTTCCGTATAAATGCAAGTGTACATTTCCTGATTGAAGCGCTTTTTCTATTCCCTGATAAACAGCAGTACCTGTATAGTCTTTTTCTCCTAAAAGATTAATCATGGCAGCAGCCGATAATGTATGTGTATCAGCCAAAGGAAGATTATAAATAGCACGCAGATGTTGCTCAAACTGTGATACTGCATTTGCTTCAATAGTATGGTGGCCACTGTTATGCGGCCGAGGAGCAATTTCATTTATCAGAATATCTCCGTTTTTTGTTACAAACATTTCCACAGCAAGAAGTCCTGTCATTCCAAGACTTTTAATAAGGTCTTCTGCAATTTCAACAGCTTTGTGCTGTATTTCTATATTTAATTCTGAAGGGCTGTAGAGCAACTCAACTAAATTGGCATCCTTGTTAAACAGCATATCCACTACAGGAAATGACTTCACATCGCCATCAGTATTGCGAGCGGTAATAACTGAAATTTCTTTGTCAACATCAATACAATCTTCAATAACAGAAGGTTCATTGAATGCATCAGCAAGTTCACTCTCCGAACGGATAATTTTTACCCCTTTTCCATCATACCCCCCTTTGCGTAATTTTTGCACCAAAGGGAAACGATTTTTTCGTATTTCTTCTTTTGAATTTACAAGATAAAAAGCAGCAGTAGGCAAATTATGATCAATATAAAACTGTTTCTGAAGACCTTTATCCTGCGTCATTTCAATAATATGTGGTTGGGGATAAACTTTTTTTCCCAATCTTTCCAACTCATATAAAGCTTCTGTGTTTACGTGTTCAATTTCTATGGTCAGAATATCGCACTCGTTTCCAAATGCCATCACAGCATCATAATCTCTGAAATCGCCATGGTTAAACACTTTGCACAAATATCTGCATGGCGCATTTTCATCAGGATCGAGAACGTGGGTGTTCATATTGAAATCGGCAGCTTTCTGTAAAAGCATTTTTCCAAGTTGACCACCTCCTAATATTCCAAGTACGATATTTGATTTTAAATGATGCATAATTCAATTAATAATAACACAAAAGTAACTTCCAGGTTTTAATTATCAGCATTAAAATTAAATAAGGTAAAGCAACTAAAAAACTCCTACTTTAGCGGCTCCCAAAAAGGTAATATGCAGCAAGTGACTATATTAGACAAAACGTTTGAAGTGATGATTTCGCGGAAGCAGATTGAAAATCGCGTTAAAGAAATTGCATCACAACTGAATGGCGAGTATAAAGACAAGAATCCGGTTTTTATAGGTGTGCTCAACGGAGCGTTTCTTTTCATGGCAGATTTATTTCGAAACATTGAAACTCCCTGTGAAGTTTCGTTTATACGCGTTTCATCCTATAGCGGTACTTCATCAACAGGCACTATGAAACAGGTAATTGGTCTGTCTGCCAATCTGAAAAACCGACATATTATTCTCATTGAAGATATTGTTGACACCGGAGAGACCGTAACTTTTCTGATGAAAGAATTAGCGCAGCACCAACCTGCGTCTGTAAAACTTGTTACTCTGTTGTTCAAGCCTGCAGCTCTTAAGAAACCTGTTACGGTTGATTATTCGGGATTTGAAATAGAACCTGAATTTGTGGTTGGATATGGACTCGATTATGATGGGTACGGTCGTAATCTTCAGGATATTTATGTGCTGAAGAAAAGCTAATCGAAGCTAAATTGATTTTTTTCCTCTAAAAACACTACTTTCGTTAACTTGAAATAATTTTTTTACAGATCAACTTTAAACATAATGCTCAATCTTGTTTTATTCGGTCCACCGGGTGCAGGTAAAGGAACTCAATCAGAAAAACTAATTCAACATTATCAGTTGGTACATCTCTCCACAGGAGATATTTTGCGCAGCGAAATTGCAGCAAAGACTACCCTTGGGCTGGAAGCAAAAAAACTGATGGACCAGGGAATTCTTGTCCCCGATGAAGTGGTGATAGGAATGATTAATTCCAAACTGAATGCAAACCCCGATGCAAAAGGTTTTATTTTTGATGGTTTCCCGCGCACAAAAGCACAGGCCGAAGCATTGGATGAACTGCTTAAAAACAAAGGAACTTCAATCACACTTATGCTGGCGCTTGAAGTAAGCGAAACCGAACTTACCAAGCGATTGTTGTTAAGAGGTAAAGATTCCGGCAGGCCTGATGACCAGAACGAAGAGATTATAAGAAAACGAATTGAAGAGTATAACAGAAAAACTGCACCTGTGGCCGAATACTACAAAGCACAAAACAAGTTTAAAGGAGTGAACGGTGTAGGTTCCATAGAAGAAATTTTTGAAAATCTTTGCCGTAGTATTGAAGGCAAATAATAATAATTCAGAAAACAAATTAATTTAAACAAATGAAATTTTTTATTGATACAGCCAACCTTGCACAGATTAAGGAAGCGAATGAACTGGGTGTGCTTGATGGGGTAACCACCAACCCAACGCTGATGGCAAAAGAAGGAATAAAAGGCCGCGATGCTGTGATGCAACATTATGTTGACATCTGCAACATAGTAAGTGGTGATGTAAGTGCTGAAGTTATAGCAACAGACTTGAAAGGAATTATTGCTGAAGGAGAAGAATTGGCAAAGCTGCATAAGCAGATTGTAGTGAAAGTGCCTATGATTAAGGACGGAGTAAAAGCCATACATTATTTTACATCTAAAGGCATACGAACCAATTGTACGCTGGTATTTTCACCGGGGCAGGCATTGCTTGCAGCCAAAGCAGGAGCATCGTATGTTTCTCCTTTTATAGGAAGGTTGGATGATGTAAGTACTGACGGGCTTCAACTTATTGCCGAAATTCGTCAGATATATGACAACTATAATTTTGCCACGCAAATACTTGCGGCCAGCATACGTCATGCTATGCATATCATCAACTGTGCAAAATTAGGTGCCGATGTTGCTACCTGTCCGCTGAGTGCTATTACCGATTTGCTTAAACATCCACTTACAGACATTGGCCTTGAAAAATTCTTAGCTGATGCTAAAAAGTTTGCTTAAGGGGTTATATGGCAAAGGAAAAGAAGTCACAACACGTTCCAAATAAAAAAGTAGCGCTACAGACTGGCGAGGACTGGCTGACGAAACTGGAGAAATTTATTGAACGAAACGAAAAGGTTTTTCTATTTGCAACAATTGCAATTACAGTTATTTTGTCTTTTCTGTTGTTTGATGTTAAAATGAGCGAAGGGAATGACGACTCTGATTATATAGAAGGAGCTTATAAATTTTCTAAAGACATCAGCAGTTATTATAATACCAAGGCACCGCTTTATCCCATGCTGCTCAGTATTCCTGTTTCTATTTGGGGCATCAATGTTCCGTTGCTTAAATCATTCTCTGTTTTATTTAATCTCCTACAGGTTTTGTTGTTATATTATGCATTCAGAAAAACTATTCCTTATACGATATTATTCGGAGTGTTATTGTTTATCGCAACCAACAGCTATTTTCAATATTATGCAAGCCTGACTTACACCGAAGCATTTTTTTGCATGATGCAGGCACTGTTTTTCTTGTTTGTTATAAAATCGGTGAATGTTGTTGCTAAAGGATTTGATAAGAATTATTTTTTGGCAGGGACTGTTTTATTCCTTCTAACGTTGACAAAAAATATTTCAATAGGAGCAGTACTTGCAGTAATAGTGTTTTTTGTGCTGATAAAAGAGTATAAGAAGTTGCTGTATATCTTAGGTTCATTTATGATATTGCGTATTCCGTTTGAATTAATCAAGTCAGCTATTTGGGGTTCAGAAAATCAGTTTGCAAATCAGTATCAGATATTAATTCAGAAGGATGCTTATGATCCATCAAAAGGGACTGATGATTTCTTTGGATTTTTAGGACGGCTGGCAGATAACACTTCTATCTACATTGGTAAAAGATTTTATCAGATAACCGGATTAATGAGCGATGAGAGAATTACCTACTCCAATGGGCTGGTGATGATTTTTATGATTCTGATGGTAATAGCGCTGATTGTTATTTTGAAAAACAAAAACAAAGCTCTACAGTTTACAATGATTTATTCCGTCTTTATGATGGGACTTACATTCTTTGTGTTACAGACCAATTGGGATCAACCGAGAATGGTATTGGTATATGTGCCTTTTGTATTAATGTTAATCTTTTATGGGTTGTATTATATTTTTGGAAAGCAAACGGCTGCCAGAAATATAGTATTCACAGTTGTTTTTCTGTTATTTGGATTCGGAGGATTATTTAAAACTTTTGGGAAAGCGGCAAACAATATTCATGTGCTTGAACGAAATATTTCAGGGGATATTTATTATGGATACACCGAAGACTGGTCGAATTTTTTAAAACTTAGCAGATATTGTGCCGACAGTCTTCCGGCAAACTCATTGGTTGCGTCACGCAAGGCTCCAATGTCATTCATATATGGAAGAGGGAAGACGTTTTATCCTATTTACACGGTTATAAGTTCTGACCCTGACAGTGCGTTGGCAATTTTGAAAAGAGACAAGGTAACGCATGTATTAATCGC
Organism: Bacteroidota bacterium; assembly: GCA_018268195.1. Classification (GTDB taxonomy): domain Bacteria; phylum Bacteroidota; class Bacteroidia; order AKYH767-A; family OLB10; genus OLB10. The sequence goes on from JAFDWZ010000002.1 coordinate 82,789, forward strand.
AAGCCTGAGAAGAAACCCGCAGAAAAATGATGGCTATGTTATCAATACACTTCATCGCATTTTTGTGCCAATATCACAGAAATATCCTGAAAAATTGAAGCTGATAAAGCAAATAGGAGAGTCGGAACCTTCTTATTTATATGAGATAGAATATTAATGGATAATAGGATACATAACGAACTGCAACACGGTAAAAAACTCCTTGAAGAAGGTGCAGAAGCAATTTGGAATTGGGATAGCCCTGCCGGACGTGTTAGAGCTGACAGGCGTGCAGCATTATTAGCAAAATATTCAGAGATAAAACCCGGAGAGATGGCTCTGGAAATTGGCTGTGGCACCGGATTATTTTCAAATAAATTCCGGAATCTGACTCAGGCAAAAGTGATAGCTACTGATTTATCACCTGAACTGTTGGAAGTTGCCAAGCAAAAATATTCCGGAATTGAATTCAGATTGGAAGATGCAATGAATCTCAATCTCGATGATAACAGTTTTCAGGTTGTATTTGGCAGTTCGGTTTTGCATCATCTCGATTTTCATAAAGCTTTAAAAGAAATTTACCGTGTGCTGAAGCCCGGTGGCAGAATGGTTTTTGCAGAGCCTAATATGATTAATCCGCAGATATTTATTCAGAAAAATGTGCCTTTTATAAAGAAGTGGCTAGGCGATTCTCCGGATGAAACTGCAATCGTTCGGTGGAAGTTTAAAAAAATACTTGAACAAAATGGATTTAAAAATGTAGAGATTATTCCTTATGATTTTCTACATCCTGTGGTTCCTTCTTTTTTAATTTCAATAGTAAACGGTACAGGTAAAATTTTAGAACGAATTCCAATAGCAAAGGAAATTGCAGGCTCTGTGATTATCTCAGCGGTTAAATAAATTAATCAGCAATTACGAATTTCATTTTTTGGGAAAACCCTTTATCATATAAGGTTGCTATAAACACACCTTGCTTCAGTGAGAATAATTCTATTGTTGATTTTGAACTTGACACCGGCATTTCCATAATTTGTTCTCCAATAGTATTCGTTATCCTAAGCATTACTTTTTCATAATTATTCATGTCAATAAACAAAGTATGTGATGTTGGATTGTAATAGAATTGATTTATTTCCCTGTCTAATTGATTCATACCTACTTCTGTTCTGCAAACATTAACATCATCAAGAAAGTTTCCTACTGAAGGATTGTTTGAGGCAACATAAGTAGCTGCAAATCGTAGTTGGAATTTATTGGATGAGCTATTAATCGGAATAACATAGTATAGTGTGTAATGATTCCATGCCAACTCATTATCACCAAAGTTTCCAAGAATAGTATAAGGTCCACCGGATTCACCGATTGAAACTTGCATAGAATCAATTCCCACACGGCCTCTATGAGCAAAGCTTATTTCTAAATGCATACCGGGATAGGCAAGAAATTCCTGATACACGGTAGCAAAGCCGTATGCATTAACTTCCATAAATTGATTGCCTGAATAGGAGTTTACACCCATAAATGATGACTGCCATATCTCCATTAAATTATTTGATGCAGTTGTTTTCCAACAAGATAATTGAGTGCTGTCAATAAAGTTTGGAGAGCTTGAAAAAGAAGGATTTTCAAAATCACCATTACAAAGAAAATCGCAGTTCTGAGCATTCGTAAATAGCCCTGTCAAACTAATTAAGATTATTGTAAAAATCGATTTCATTATAGGTATAGAGTAATACTAAATCAACAAATTGCAAAAATCAAGCCCTATTTGAATTAAAATTTTCTATATGTTTGAATTCTCTTCAAACTGATATGAAATATTTTTCGATAACCTTTACACTTTTATTTCTGAGCACGAGCCTGAAGGCGCAGAATATGCTGATGTATGCAGGTGCACGTAGTCAGGCAATGAGTGATGCATCTGTCACAATGAGTGATGTTTTCGCTGCATTTAACAATCAGGCCGCTTTAACAGGGCTCAGCAATACCGAAGCAGGAATTGCAGTAAACACACGTTTCGCAGTGAAAGAGATGAACACCCTCTTTGCAGCTTTTGCTTTACCATTGAGCGAAAATCGCGGAGTTTTTTCTGTGAGTTTGAATCGTTACGGCTATAGTTTGTTCAATCAGAGTAAGGCAGGAATAGGTTATGCAAGAAAGCTAAGTCAGGTTTTCAGTGCCGGTATTCAACTCGATTATATGAACACTCATCTTGCTGACGGCTATGGCAGCAGGTCGTCATTTACGGTTGAAGCAGGTGTACTTGCCACTTTCAATAAGTTAAAAGCAGGTGTGCATTTTTTTAATCCGGTGAATGTAAAACTGGCAGATTATGACGATGAGCGCATTCCTATAATTGTAAAAGCAGGAATCAGCTATGAGGTATCTGAAAAAGTAATTGCTGCTGCTGAGATGTATAAAAACATTAATGATAAAAGCATTTTCAAAGTAGGCATTGAATATCATCCGGTGAAAGCATTGTATGTTCGAGGAGGAGTGAGCAGCAATCCTGTGCAGTTTACCTTTGGAGTAGGAGCTGCATTCGGGAATTTTCATTTCGATATTTCATCAGGATATATGCAGCCACTCGGCTATAGCCCTGCAGGATCATTACGTTACTCATTTTAAAATATGAAGAGAGTAATACAGGTAATAAGTGTTTTGTTTTTCTGTAGCATTCATGCTTCAATTTATGCACAGGTTGTAACTCCCCCTGCCAGTGATGAACGTGTAGAAGAAAAAATTGAAGATGTTGCAAGCAATGCTGATGAGTCGGTAGATCTTACTGAACTCACTGAGCAATTGCAGTATCTTGCATCCAACCCTGTCAATCTGAATACTGCAACGAAAGATGAATTGATGCAAACGGGATTGTTTACAGAAATGCAGGCGCAAGCCATCATTGATTACCGTGAGCAGGCAGGATATTTTATTTCACTTTACGAATTACAGGTTGTAGATTATTTTTCTATTCAGGATATCAGAAATATTTTGCCTTATGTAACAGTAGGAAGTAGCCTGAATGTTGCCGAAACATTGAAAAAAATGATTACTCATGGCAACAGCCGACTGATAGTAAGAGGGCAGCGTTATCTCGAAAAACAGGAAGGTTTCAGAGAAGGTACTGCCAGCGATAAAGTACATGCAGCATATCCAGGTAGTCCATGGAAATTATATACTCAGTATCAGTACAGGTTTAAACAAAACCTGAGTTTTAATATTACCGCAGAGAAAGATCAGGGCGAAGAATTTTTTAAAGGCAGCCAAAAGAATGGTTTTGATTTCTATTCGGGACATTTAGCTATTCGTGATATAGGAATTATTAGATCGGCTGTTATAGGAGATTATGAGTTGCTTTATGGTCAAGGGCTGACATTGTACACAGGCATTTCTTATGGCAAAACACCGGATGTAGCCGGAGTGCGAAAATTAGCAAGAGGAATCAAACCTTATACATCACTGAACGAAGCAAGTTATAAGAGAGGAGTTGCAGTATCAATAGGACGTAGAAACTGGAATGCAGATGTTTTTTACAGCAATAAGAAACTCGATGCTAATCTTGATTTTTCAACAGATTCATTAGAGCAGGAAGATATTTTTACATCTTTCATTGAATCAGGATATCATCGTACACAAAATGAACTAAACAAGAAAAATACTATCCGCGAGCAAATGTTTGGAGTAAACGGAGGTTACAGGTGGAGGAACTTTCAGGTAGGGGTTACTGCCGTAAAAGTAAATTATGATAAAGTGCTGAACCGTGCAGCCCAACTTTACAATCGTTTTGATTTCAGTGGTGATACATATTTTAAGTCAGGAATTGATTACAGCTGGCTTTACAGAAATTTTAATTTGTTCGGTGAGTTTTCCAGAAGTGATAATGGAGCAATAGCTTATGTAAATGGTGCTATTATCAGTCTTGGTTCGGCATTAACAGTTTCTGTTGTCAATCGAAATTATCCACGCGATTTCAATTATCTTTATGCAAGAGGATTTGGTGAAAGCAGTACTACGCGAAATGAAAAAGGAACCTATGCAGGTTTGGTGTTCAGACCTGACCGATATTGGACGCTATCCGGATTCATAGATTATTTTAATTTCCCATGGCTGCGTTTTGGTGCTGATGCACCTTCTAAAGGCCATGAATATCTGGGGCAACTTACATGGGCGCCATCTCGTCAGTTCAGCATGTACATACGAGGACGAAGAAAAATGAAAGAAATAAATACCAGTAAGCCTGTGGAAGCAGATTATTTGGTTTATCGCATTCAGGATAATTATCGTTTCAATCTCTCATACAAAATTTCGCAGGCTGTAACTATTCACAGCAGAGTGGAGTGGGTGAATGTAAGCAACGAAGAAAATCCTAATGAGAAAGGCTTGATGGTGTATCAGGATATCGTTTTTAAGCCGCTGAGTTCGCCTTTGTCAGGTTCCTTGCGTTATGGTTTGTTTGATACGGATAGTTATGATTCACGTATTTATGCCTATGAAAACGACATTCAGTATTCTTATTCCATACCTGCTTTTTATAATAAAGGTTACAGATATTATCTGACTTTGCGGTACAAAGTGATGAAAAATATTGATGTGTGGGCAAGGTTTGCGCAAACCGTTTACACCAATCAGAAAACTTTTGGCTCGGGGTTGGATGAAATCAACGGCAATAAGAGAAGTGAAATAAAGTTACAGGTAAGGTATCAGTTTTAGTAAATTTGCAGATATGCGCAACTGGGGATTAAAATTTATAGTGTTGATATGGGTAATATTTACGGGTTACTGGCTGTTGCCCCTGAAGAAACCTAAATCATTCCGAAGCGACAGCGATCCCAATACCATATTAGCCACTCAGCAGTTTTGTGATCCTAAGTGTGCCGATGTTGTTATCAAAAAAGGAGTGTTGGTGATTCCTGACAGTTTGAAAAATTTATATCCCGATTTAAATAAAGATGTAGCGTTGCTCATAGGTGAATCGCCCTTTCGAAAGTCAAAAAGTGCATTGATGTTTTCTTACGATTTTGTGCTGTCAGGCAAGGTTGTTAAAGTAGGATATACCGAGCAGGAAGGATACGTGCCTGTGTTTGAAGTTCTAGAGTGGTTTCCCACACAATATATTGCACGATTTTGGAAACTTACGGGTACTTATGAAATTTTATATCTGATAAATCTGAATCTGGGTTTGCCTTTGTTGTTGTTTTTCTTTTTCAAACAAGGTACATCACTTAACAAACTTTTTTAGCAGCGTTGCCATTCCGGCAAACATCCATGCATTGCTCCATCGCATAAATGAAATTTTTTCTGTGTGGTTTTTATATTTCCTGAAATAAAAACTGCCGTTTTTACTCTGCATATTTTCCGTCATGTAAGCAGCCACATCCAGTGCTTTGGTAAAATGTCCGAAAAGTGCAAGTGTAAGTAATGATTGCCCTGCGGCAGTGCAATCTACAGGATATGATTTTTTGTCATAAAATTTAGGCATTCCATCATCTTCGAAAAAATTCTTCAGGTAGTAGTTAATCCCTTTTTCCAGTTGCTGTTGCCATGTAAGGTCATTGCAACAATGCTGATAGGCATGAAGGCAATCGAGCACATAACCGGTGTGGTAATTGTCAACCCAGGTTCCTGCATCACTTGTAGAATATATCCATGCACCATCGCTACGCTGATGATTCATCACAAAAGCAACAGCACTGCCTGCAATGGTTTTATATTCTTCTTTACCTGTAGCTTCGTATAGTTGTGCCAATAAGCGGGCACCCTTCATGCTTGCATTAAAAACTACTTGCTTATCGAAGGGCGAATATGAAAAACAAAAATTGTTTTCATTATCGTATGTTCGGTTCAGGTCATGTATCACAAACTCTCCCGCACTTTCGCAGAGTGATAATGCTTCCTTGTTGCCTGTGAGTTGCCACGCAACGTATAGTCCATTGGTAATAATTCCTGTGGCCACCACTGTGGGCTGATACGCAGGGATTTTTGCATAGCGCGCTTCCCAGTCAAAATCATAACCCCAGCAAGCGCCTTTAAATCCGTGAGGAATTAATTTTTTCAGCTCGGTAATAAGCTTGTTTATTTTATCCGTGTATTCATTTTTCTTTTCAGGATAAATACCACACAATTCGCTGTAAGCCTGAATGCATAACCCTAAAGTAACAGGATTCAAACCTTTAGGTACAAACAACAACGGACGAAGATTTAAAGACGATCGCTTTACAAGTTGTTGACTTCCGAATCGAATTAATTTATTGCTCCTGAGAAAAGGTAATTTTAAAAACGGTGATTTTAATGCATCATAAGGGTCGTAGCCTTTATAATTTTCTCCTTCTATGTAGGATTGCAGCTTTGCCAGTGATGCTGATAAAAGTTGCTGCTTGTCCATTCTCAAAGTGTTATTCGCTGACCGTTGGTTGCAATGCTTTGTAGTGCTTTGAAAGTTGCCCGTGTTGACATTACTGTTTCTTCAAACGGAATAGGAGCAGGCTTTCCTTGTTTGATGCACTCTACAAATATTTTTATTTCTTCCTGATGACCTTTATCCTGAGTGCCGGTAGTTTTCTTTTCAGTTTTACCGAACACATTTAAGCTTTTAAAATCATCCATCTGCGCAACAATTCCAGAACCAAAAACTTCAAGATATTCTTTGCTGACTTGCTTATTCCCATTGCTGAAATAAGATACATTGGCAATACTACCGTTTTCAAATGCAAGGGAAATAACTACTGTATCGTTCAGCATGGAGGCATCTTTAACTGCAACAGCACTCACTGATGTTATTGGCGAGCCTGCTATAAACATACAAAGATCAATAAAGTGACATGCTTCACCAATGATTCTTCCACCGCCTGTTTTTAAATCATGTACCCAATGGTCAGCAGGGATTACTCCTGCATTAATCCTATAGTTTACAGACACCGGCATTCCCGGAGTGAAATGTTTTTTCAGTTGTTGTACAAGGGGAGCGAATCTTCTGTTGAAGCCCACCATTACACGCACAGGTTGTTTGTTATGAGCTTCTACTATACTATCAAGTTCAGTTTCGGTAAGGCATAATGGCTTTTCTACAAAAATATTTTTTCCTTTATTGATACCGTCAAGAACATAAGGAGCATGCGTATCATGACGTGTGGCAATAAATACGGTATTGATGTTTGTATCATTAAAAATATCCTGCGCATTACCTGATGCAGTAGCAAACTGATTTTTGTCTGCTATGTTTCGGGCATTGTTAGGTCGTGCGGTAACTACTGTTACTAATTTTGCAGGTGTGTTTTTTAATGCAGGAATCAAAAAATTCTGACCAAAGGAACCTGCACCAACCAGCCCTATGGTAACATCACCTTGCTGATATTGCGGTAATGCAATGTTTACTTTCTGTTGTAATGTTTTAGAAGTATCATATTTCAACACCATGCCCACAAAAGGCTCGGTCTTATTCATTATTAAGTCATACGCTTTGGGTGCTTCTGAAAAACTAAAAGTATGAGTGAGTAATTTCTCAAGAGATATTTTTCCTGTTGCCAGCATATCCACAAAAGCCTGCATGTTTCGGTTTTCAGTCCAGCGAACATAGCCATAAGGATAATCCAGTCCGCCTTCTTCGTACTCGGAATCATAACGTCCCGGCCCGTATGAGCAACTCATTCTCAGGTCGAGTTCTTTCTTGAAATAATTCGGACGTTTAAATCCTGTAGGCACAGCACCCACAATTATTACTTTTCCTTTTTTACGGCATAATGCACCTGCCAAATCTATCGGGTCAGAAGAATCTGTTCCTGCAGTAATGATTACTGCGTCAGTGCCGTAGCCGTTAGTCAGTTCGTTGATGACGTGTTCCAGGTCGTCAAGTTTGCGGCTGTAAGAATGAGGTGTGCCGGTGGCAATGGCAAGGTCAACCATTCTTTGGTCAATATCCACACCAATGGTTTTCACTCCACTGGCATGTAACATTTGCAGAGTAAGTTGTCCCACAAGTCCTAGACCTATGACTACACAATTTTCTCCAAGGCGCAAGTCAGCCTGACGGATTCCCTGAAGTGCAATACTTCCTAATGTAGTAAAGCATGCATGTTGTAGCGGAACATTTTTGTCAACTTTAACGCATAAATTCACAGGAACGGCAACCACTTCGGCATGTACGGCACTGTTTCCACCACAGGCAACAATATCACCTATTCTGAAATCCACCACATCATCTGCCACAGCAATCACTTCTCCTGCTGTGCTGTAACCTAATGACGATGGTGCATCTAATTTATTCATCACCATCTTGTAAGTATTCATGATGCCGAAAGTTTTTGCTGCATCAATTACTTTTTTCACTTCTTCTTTGCGTGCACGAGCCTTTCCAATATAGCTCAGTCTTGCATCTTTTACAGTCTTTCCTTCGGTGCCTGCACTTATCAGCGAATAATGATTGCGAACCAGCACCTGACCTGATGACAACACCGGGTAAGGTACTTCGAGTAATTGCATTTTACCGTCTTTTAAATTTTGTGTCAGTTGTTCCATGTTAATCTTATTGCGGAAATCGGTCTGTTATTTTGCTGTTTCATGAGTGGAATCAAACCATTTTTTAAATTCTTTCAATCCTTCTTCTAGGGATGTTTCAGGCTTGTAATCGAGCAATCGCTTTGCTTTACTGATATTGGCAAACGTATGCGGAACATCACCTGGTTGTTCAGGCAGTTGTTGTAATATGGCTTTATGTCCTGAAATATTTTCTATATGTGAGATGAGTTGTTTCAATGTTACTGTGCGGCTATTGCCCAGATTTATTATTTCATACTGCGATTGGTTGTAGTCCATTGCTGCACGAATACCTTTTACTATATCGCCAACAAAAGTATAGTCGCGACTGGTTTCGCCATTGCCAAAAAATGGAATGGTTTTGTTTTCAGTCATCAACCTATAAAACTTATGTATGGCCAAGTCAGGTCGTTGGCGTGGACCGAATACTGTGAAAAATCTCAATGAAATAAATCGGATGCCATAGAGATGCGTGTAAGTATGCCCTGTAAGTTCACCTGCAACCTTGGTTGAAGCATAAGGTGAAATAGGTTTCAAAACAAAATCGTCTTCGCTCCATGGCGTATTGGGGTTAACTCCATAAACGCTGCTACTCCCTGCAAACACGAATTGACGAATATTTTTTTCTCGTGCTTTTTCAAGAAGGTTCAACGTGCCTCTGATATTCACATCTTCATACAACAAAGGCTGCTCAATACTAGGTCTTACCCCGGCACGCGCGGCCAGATGAACAATCACATCAAAATGATTGCTGAAAACATTTTCTAAAAATTTAGTATCACGTATATCGCCCTGATGTAAAACAAAGTTTTCGTTCGTTAACGAGGCGCTGATGTTTTGTTTTTTTATTTCAGGATTATAAAAATTATCGAAAGCGTCCAAGCAATGTACTTTCCATTTTTTTTCTGCCAGAAGAAAATCACAGAGGTGGCTTCCAATAAAACCGGCACCTCCCGTAACCAAAACATTTTTCATTGTAGTACTCATTTTTGTTCAATTACTGACCTGAAAGCATTGCCCATACGCTCAACCATTTTTTCTTCGGTAAGATTTTCCAGATAAATTCTTCTGCTTTCAGCACCCATTTTATTTCGGAGTGCTTTGTCGTTTGCCAAAATAATAATTTTTTCAGCGAGTTGATTTACATTTCTTTTTTCGACCAGGTAACCATTTACTCCATCATACACACTCTCGGGAATTGCTGCATGATCGGTTGAAATTACAGGAAGTCCTGCTGCCATAGCTTCTACGGTGACCCATGGATGACCCTCGTTACGATAGTAAGTTGGAAAAACAAAAATATCAGCATCATTCAAAATCTGAAATTTCCTATCGCCTTTTACAGGGCCATGATTAATTATTGGCAACTCCGGATGTTCGGCAACAAATTTTTCAAATTCGGTTTTTACATCAGCATCACGCCATTCACCTGCAAAGGCAAACTGTACGTTTTTATTTTGTGCATACACCAGCGGAGCAGCATATAACGCTTCCATCACTCCTTTGGTGCGAACATAATTTCCGAGAAACAGTACTGTAGGTTTTTCGTGATTGCGTTCGCTGTAATTCACAGGAAAATTACCTCCGTTAGGTATTACGTAAATATTTTTTTCAGGAACTATCCAGTTAAACAGTTTACGCAAATTATTTCCGAGAACAATTTGTCCGTTTACTTTTCGGTGAACAAAACGTATGAATGCTTTCATCGTTTTTCCTGATTCGTTATACCAGTTCAGAAAATATCCGCCTCTCAAATGTGTAAGCACTTTTCGTCCGAATAGTTTTGCAATTAGAATATAACCTGCATCACGTGTGTAACCTACTGTTGTTTGTCCGGCAGGAACATAAACCAAATCCGGACGATATTTTATACAATACCAAAACAACTGTGCATATTGTTTAAATGCCAGATAGAAATTGGTGAAATCAAGTTTCGCCAAAGTGTTGATATCACGTTTATCTGATAAATCGAGATGTATCAGATTAAATTCGTCTTTAAGTTTGGAATTAAGAATAAGCTCACAAGCTACTGACGGGCCTATGTAAGGTGGCGGGAGTTTACCCAAAAAAATTACTGTATATTTTTTCTTATCTGTCATAAGAGAAAATTTTTAAAGATGGAAAAAATCTGTTAAGCAGCCATGCAATGGTCATGCTGCTGCAAATCATGAGTATAAAGTCAATGGGAATACGTGCTCTGGTAAACCCGATTGCAATCATGTGTGCACCGGTAAAACAAAGTAGGATACCAACAAGCAACAGTGCTACCGGTTTGTTTTTGCGATAGAGTAATATAAGTCCTAAAGGAGATAGTAATAAAAGTGGAAAATAGGAGACAAAATAAACCCATTGTCGTCCTTCATTGCTGCCAAATCTTAAGTTTTCTGTCTTAGGGTTTCTGTTCCATGACCAAAGCTTCTGAGCTTTCAGAAAACTCATTCGCACAAATTGAGGGAAATGATTTTTTACCCATTCAACGGATTCTTTTTTATAAGCATCAGCAGCAACAACTGCATCTTTTGGGGTACGTGCTCCAAGAGGATACTGACGATAAATTTCAGGTGGTGGATTTAGCCTGTAAATCTGATCGAGTGAGCGGTCGTCACGGAGATATTCTTCCGAATAATCGTTATTGCCCTGCCACATACCAAATGAACCATGAGTGCTGATTAAAATTCTTCCGGTATAAGAATAGTTTCGAAGCAACCAAGGTGTAAGGGTAAGCGCAGTAGCGGAAAGATAAAGGATGACGGAAGTTACTGCGTTGCCGGAGTTTTTATTTTTTCGCTGAATGAAAAATATAAAAAGAAGTAATGGAGGAATAAATGTGAGTATTGTTGCACGCGTGAGAAAAGCAAGTCCTGTAACAATTCCAGCTAATATCAGATGCGTTGTTTTCATAGGTTCTTGTATTGCCAGATACACTAAAAATACAAGCAGAAACACAAAAAGCGTGTGGTCATAGATGGAAAGCGAATACGTGAAAAGATAGGGATAGCAGGCATGGTATAAAGCAGCAAAAAATCCGGCTACAGAATTGAACAGTGATGTTACAATTTTAAAAAGAAGAAATGACGTTAGCAGATGGAGCAATGCCTGAATAACCGTAATGCCTAACCAATTGAAACCAGTCGCTGCATAACCAAGGCTCATCAGAGCAGGGTAGAGGGGTTCGTAATCTACGGATGGAGTTCCGGTAACGAGGCTGTATTCGTCATGCAGATATAAATTACAGGCAAGTGCATTAAGATATGTTTTGGAATTACCTCGTTTGGTAAAGGAATCTTTGATTTGAAAGCCTGCGAATATTTTAACTGCAAATCCTACAATTAAGACTACCAATAACAGTTTGCGTAATGAATGTTCGGAAAATACGGACACGTGATGATAAATAATGAAAATACTGCTTTAATGCAGTAACTTTTTAAGGTTGCAAAAATACACTTAAATAGCGTATGTTGTTACGATTAATTCAGCTAATCACTGAATGTGTGAATTGTTTTTTTATCCAAAAACTGAAAAAAAGTATCACTGCGTAAACCTAAACGTAATGACTCTACCGCCACCACCTCAGAAGGGGCTATATTGCCCAGATTTACATTGGCACCAAATTGTTTGATAAAATACACCTGTTGTGATTTTTGAGGAGATTCCCAGATAATTTTTTCATGAGGAATACGAGAAATAATTTTATTAATGAGCACAACGTGAGCTTTGCCATTAGGTCTGTAAATCCCTACAGTTCCGCTCTCACGGGCTTCAGCTATCACTTTCCAGGCTCCGGCATCCAGTTCGCGTTCCATCATCTGAATCCACACATTGGGGCGGATGATAATTCCTTCTTCTTTGGAGCCTACTTCAGAAATTACGGTTACATGTTTTGCCAGTTGTTTGATGTATTCGCATTTTTTTGCATGCGGCAAAACAATGGAACCATCAGAAATTTCAGCATACTCCATTTTGTATTTCGACAAAACTTTCAGATAGTTTTTAAACTCATTGCGTATAAGAAAAGCCTCCAGTAAGGTTCCTCCGAAATACACCGGAATTCCTGCTTCTTTATAGAGTGCAATTTTTTTGTCGAGATTAGGGGTTATAATACTGCTTCCGAAACCAAGTTTTACCAAGTCAACAAACGGTCCTGAGGCAGAAATAAAATCTTCTGTTTCTCTGATACTGATACCTTTATCCATTACCATTGTAAGCCCGTTATCTCTTGGTTTAACCGAACGGGAAGGCACCTGGCTCAATTCAAAATTCATCACTTATTGGTTTGCTCTAAAATTTTTAAAATATTTACATCCTCGAGTAGTTCAGGATTGGAATCCTGAATAAATTGCATGATGTCAGAAAAATCATGAGCAGCTTCTTCCATGTACATATAAGCTTCTTTCAGATTTCCTGCTCTGTAATGCAAGGATATAAGTTTCAGTTTTATCTGAGGTAAATTCGGAAAATATTTGACACCGATTTTGGCATATTCCAATGCTGCATCAAACTGGTTGATTTCAAAAAGAAATTCCGGATACTCTTCCCATATTTCCACGTAGTCAGGATCCATCTCCATTACTTTTCTGTAAGCCTCATCAGCAAGGTCTATGTTTCCAAGTTCGCGCTCACAGTCTGCCAGCAAAAACCAGTAATCACTTTCTGTAGAATCTGCTTCTATAGCTTTTTTTACATAGTGAATAGCTTCATACCAACGTCCTTCGTCTGCAAGGGTAGAGGCTACTCCATACCATGCCGAATGTAATTCAGGATTGCTTTTTATTGCTTTCTTGTAGTAATTACGGGCTTCCTCGTAGTTTTCAAGATAGTCATAACATTTTCCAATGTCTTCGTAAATGAGTGTTTCGGGCATCCCGAATTCAAAACTCAGTTTATATGATTCAATGGCTTTTTCATATTCGCCCATCATCATCAGGCAATGTCCTGTTTCAATGTAGGCATCAACAAAATCCTCATCTATAATATTGCAATAACTGTAGCAATTAAGTGCTTCGTCAAACCGGCTGAGATATTGATAAACATAACCTTTGTAATACCAGCAATAGGTATTGTAAGGGTCGTTGTCTATCATTGACTGGAAGTACGCCAATGCCTCGTCCGTTCTGTTGGTGTTCAAGAAACATTCGCATATATCATGAATGGCATTGAGGTTTTTTTTATTTTCTGCCAGACAGTTTTTCAGGTAATGAATGGCTCCATGCATATCAAGCATATACTTGTACGTAACGGCCATCTGATAATAAGTGTCTTCCTTAAACTCAGTGAATGTAAGAAGGTGATTAAGCACTTCGAGTGCAGCATTGTATTGCTGCATGCTATTCAGTATGGAACTCTTTAATAAGTAAATTTCCTCATTGAGTGGATAAATGTCCTGAAGTCTGTTAATCATCTCTAGAGCCTCTTCATTATTTCCAATCAAGAAAGTAATGTAGGCTTCTTTGATCTGAAATATTTCCATACCGGGATTGATGTTCTCGGCATATTTCACAACATCAAGAGCTTTATCAAACTTATAGTTATCTATATAAAAGTCTGTTATCTTGAGTAAAGTATCCGCATCAAAAAAATAACTTTTTTTGTTGCGAAGCATTTCTTCAAAACGAAGTATGGATTGGTTAATGTTGTCTTCCTGATCTTCATGGCTTTCGTAATCATCGTCTTGCATCATACGCTCTCTGTTTGGTTCTCGTAAACGTAGCACAAAAATAGCTAAATTTTAGCTATAGTTGGGCATGTTTTTTCAACCAAAGGTTGTTTGCCAAAGTCAAAAATACCCTGTAATGTATTAATTATGAGGACGTAAGTGTGTTTAGTCGAGTGAGTGAAGTACCAAGCCACTGCGTAATTTAGGCTCAAACCAGGTTACTTTGGGAGGCATTATCAAGTCGTTGTCGGCAATATCCATTAACTGTTTCATGGTTACCGGATACAATGCAAAGGCCACCTTCATTTCACCATTATCAACTCTGCGTTTCAGTTCTCCAAGACCGCGCAACCCGCCAACAAAGTCAATTCTTTTGTCTTTACGCAAATCAACAATATTGAGCAATGGAGTTAAAACTTTATCAGAAAGAATAGTAACATCCAACACTCCTATTGGGTCACTGTCATTATAAGTTCCGGCTTTGGCATTCAGTTTATACCATTTACCCTCCAGATACATACTGAATTCGTGCAATGCAGCAGGTCGGTATTCTTCAGTTCCTTTATCTTCAATGGTAAAATTCTCTTTAAGTTTTTCAATCAACTGTGCTGCACTCAAACCGTTCAAGTCTTTTATCACACGGTTATAGTCCATAATTTTTAGCTGATTATCGGGAAAGTGAACAGCAAGGAAAAAATTATATTCTTCTTTTCCCGTATGGTTAGGATTTTTGTCTCTGCGCTCTTTGCCCACCAGTGCAGCTGCAGCTGTGCGGTGATGTCCGTCTGCAACATAAGTGTTTTTCAGTTTTGCAAATTCTTCGGTGATGATGTTGATATCACTGTCATTATTTACAATCCAGAACTGATGCCCGATGCCGTCATCCGAAACGAAATCATATTCAGGAGCAGAGGTAGTGATGTGGCTTACCAGTTCATCAAGTTTATGTACCTGACGGTAGGCAAAAAAAACAGGTTCGTAATTTAATCCTGAAACGCGAACGTGATTTTTTCTGTCTTCTTCTTTATCCGGCCTGGTAAGTTCGTGTTTTTTTATCACACCATTGATGTAATCATCCACTGCAGCACATCCTACTATGCCATACTGTTTGCGACCATCCATGGTTTGTGCATAAATGTAATAGCAGTCTTTCCCGTCCTGAAAAAATACGCCATCACGAAACATGCGTTCAAAATTCTCTTTTCCTTTTTTATAAATTTCAGGAGAGTAATGGTCGAAGTCATCAGGAAAATCTATTTCAGGTTTTATCACATGGTAGAAAGAGTTGGGGTCGCCTTTGGTTTCTATTCGAGCTTCTTTTTCATCCAGCACATCATAAGGGCGACATGCAATACTTTTTACCAGTTCTTTTTTGGGACGTATTCCTTTAAAAGGTTTTAAAACAGCCATAATTTTTTATATTTCAGTTAAGGGGCGCAAAGTTAGATTTTTAAGTTTATTTTTTTGTAAAATGTTCAACCACTTTCTGGGCAAGTTCAATACCTATTCGCTCCTGCGCTTCTTTAGTACTTCCTCCTATATGCGGGCTGAGCGAAATTTTTTCATTGCTACGCAAGGATTCTTTTATCAGCGGTTCGCCCTCAAAAACATCCAACCCTGCAAAAGCCACTTTGCCACTGTTTAAAGCATCGTTCAAATCATTTTCAGAAATTACTCCACCACGGGCAGTGTTCACAATGCCTACTCCGGGTTTCATCAGGTCAAATTCTTTCTTGGCAATAACTGCAGGGCTACCTTTTGCAAATGGCATGTGTAAAGTAATAAAATCACTTTCGGTGATTAGCTTGGTGAACGATACACATTTAAAAGTAACCGAAATTTTATGCTGACCCAATGACGGATGCAGGTTTAAATCCACTGTAACATCTTCATTGTTCAGACGATGAAACATCACATTCATGCCTAAACCCATTGCAATGGATGCAACGCATTTCCCTATCTGTCCTGCACCAATAATTCCAATGGTTTTTCCGCGAAGTTCAATGCCGGCTGAATACTTTTTTTTCAGTTTGTCAAAAGTTTCTTTGGATTCTGACGAAGGCATATTGCGGTTGGCATCATGAAGCATTCTCACTCCGGTGAATAAATGTGCAAACACAAGTTCGGCAACCGACTGCGATGATGCAGCAGGCGTGTTTATCACTGCCAATCCTTTATCACGAGCATATTTTACATCAATGTTATCCATACCTACACCGGCACGACCAATCACTTTCAGATTGGGGCAGGCATCAATCACATTCTGACGAACTGTTGTGGCACTGCGTACCAAAATGGCATCAAAATCTTTCAGGGCTTCGGCTAATTGATCTTGTGCAATTTTATCAGTAGAAACTTGAAATCCTGCTGCTTCAAATATTTGTTTTCCTGCAGCATCTATACCATCGTTTGCAAGTATTTTTATCATTTTAATTTTATTTTTTTTGATGATGCTAAGAAACGAAAAATTAGCCATCATAAAAAGACAATTATACTTTTTGACCGATACTTTAAAGTCATATTATTGGTTAACCGATGCTTAATTTTTTCAAGACTTTCGGGTTAAAATTTAAAAGTAATAAGAATTTATGTTTTCTTTGAATACTCAAAACACCATACATGGACTCAGAACAAAATTATTTAGACCAAAACCGAAAGCTGTGGAACAAACGAACGGAGATACATCTTGAGTCAGAGTTCTATGACCAATCCGGTTTTCTAAAAGGGAAGTCGTCATTAAATGAAATTGAACTCAAACTTTTGGGCGATGTAAGAGGAAAGAAAATATTGCATCTGCAATGTCATTTCGGGCAGGATACTATTTCACTCAGCCGACTTGGTGCCGAAGCCACCGGAGTTGATTTATCTGACAAAGCCATTGAGCATGCTAAACAGATTGCCTTGACTACGGGCTCCAATGCAAAATTTATTTGTTGTGATGTGTATGATTTACCCAATCATTTAAACGAAAAGTTTGATTTAGTTTTCACCAGTTATGGAACCATTGGGTGGCTACCCGACTTAGATAAATGGGCAAAAGTAATTTCACATTTTCTAAAACCCGGAGGTAAGTTTTTAATTGTCGAATTTCATCCGATAATGTGGATGTTTGATAACGATTTTGAGAAAATAGCATATAGATATTTTAAGTCAGAAGCAATTGTTGAAACAGAGATAGGTACCTATGCTGATAAATCGGCAGATATAAAACTCGATTCAGTAACATGGAATCATAGTTTGAGTGAAGTAGTAAACAGCCTTATCCGAAACGGACTTGAGATACATGCTCTTGACGAAATTGATTATTCGCCTTATAACTGTTTTAATAAAACCATAGAATTTGAGCCTGATAAATTCAGGATTGAACATTTTGGGGATAAAATTCCTATGGTATATGCCATTCTTGCAAGTCTCAAGTAAATGTATTTTCTGCGTAACGGTTTCTATCAGTTTAAATGAATAGTAAGATACTTTCGTTAGTAGAAAAATTTCAATAATTATTTTCTTCTGAATATTAAATTTGAATTTATAGAACTCAACAGTTCACATTATTTCACTTATTGCAGATGGATGTTTTTTTGCTGATTTTAGCCTGTGTTTTTTTGATTGCAGGAATTTTAGGAAGTTTTCTGCCTGTACTTCCGGGGCCGCCAATATCGTGGCTGGGATTGTTGGTTGCTAATTTTACAAGTTATATTCATTTCAGCACAACCTTTTTAGTCATCACTGCGGTAATAACATTATTACTCACAATTTTTGATTACATACTTCCGGGAATGGCAGTTAAAAAGAGAGGAGGTACCAAGGCCGGTGAACGAGGTGCTTTTGCCGGGGCTGTAATAGGAGTTTTTTTGGGGCCATTAGGCATCGTACTAGGGCCGTTTGCTGGTGCCTTGGCAGGTGAATTGATGGCAGGTAATGGAAATTTTGAGCGTGCATTTAAAATAGCAATGAGTTCCTTTATCGGTTTCTTATTAAGCACCGGACTGAAACTTATTTGGTGCTTGATGATGGTTTACTGGTTTGTGAAACAGTGGTTTTATTAAATTAGAAAATCAAGAATTTATCTTCTTATAAGTTCGTTCAGTAAATTGCTGAATGCCACTTTTGAATAAATTTGCAGCCCTTTACAAGTAATATGGCTTCAGGATTTTTTGCTTTGTTGGATGACATCGGTGCATTGATGGATGATGTGGCCCTGGCTACGAAAGTTGCTTCTCAGAAAACAGCAGGAATTTTGGGTGATGACCTTGCTGTAAATGCGGAAAAATCTACAGGATTTGTTTCTTCAAGAGAACTGCCCGTGTTGTGGGAAATAACCAAAGGCTCCTTTCTGAATAAAGTTATCATCATCCCAATCGTATTTTTATTGAATGTTTATTTGCCTGTTGCCATTACAATTATTCTGATGGTTGGAGGAACCTATCTGGCTTATGAAGGGGTAGAAAAAATTGTAGAGTATCTTTTTCACAGAAACCACAAGAAACAAAACGAAGTTGTTTTGGAGTCGGTAGAAAAATCAGCTGATGATGAGAAAAAGAAAATTAAGGATGCCATCAGAACCGATTTTATTTTGTCGCTTGAAATTGTAATTATAGCTTTAAGTACAGTTCTCAATCAGGAGTTATGGCTGCGCATAGTCACAGTTGGAGCAGTTGCTATCATTGCCACAGTTGGTGTTTATGGTGTTGTGGCATTAATAGTGCGTATGGATGATGCAGGACTTAAACTTATCAGGCGCACTGATGGTAAAGGTTTTTCAGGAGCGTTAGGTCGCCTTTTAGTAAATGCATTGCCTGTGGTTGTTAAAATGTTGAGTGTAATTGGAACCATAGCATTACTGATGGTAGCCGGAGGGTTATTTCTGCATAATGTGGATTATATCCATCACCTATTTATAAATTTACCTGAAGTGGTTGCCAGTATGATAATTGGTGTTGTAGTTGGAGTGGCTACACTTTTTATTGTCCTTTCAGCAAAGAGAATGATAAAGGTGATTAAAGGTTGATGCCTCAAATGCACCGTACAAAACAATACCATTCAAATTTGCTTTCGGGGCAATAGACTCCCTGAAAAGAGTCAGGAAAGGAAGGAATACACAATCAAGGTGTTGCCTTGTAAATATTATTAACGTTTAAAGAAAAGGTATCAGTAAAATGTTGATTTTTGCTTCCGCTGAATAAAGAAATTGAAGAGTTAAAAAACATATTCTTGATTTTAAAAGGCAATGACACTTACAGAATGCTGAAAAAACATTTAATTTTTAGGTAAACGACATTAAGACTAAACAACACATTATTACTGAATGATTCTTTGGATAGTATTTATTGCCATCATTATTGTAGCCTTAGCATTAGATTTAGGAATTTTTAATCGTTCGCCTCACGTAATAAAAACTAAAGAAGCTGCTATTTGGACTGGCGTATGGGTTGCTGTAGCTGCATTATTTTCAGGTGTTATATATCTTGCATTTAAAAATAGCTGGATTAATAATCCTACCAATCTGACCCCTATAAATGCTGTTATTAAATATATTACAGGGTATTTGATTGAACTATCTTTAAGTGTGGACAACATTTTTCTCATAGCTTTAATCTTTTCTTCTTTTGCTATTCCTAAAAAGTATCAGCATGAAGTATTGTTTTATGGAGTATTGGGTGCCATAGTTTTCAGAGCAATCATGATAGTTTTTGGTGTGGCACTTATCAATAAATTCAGTTGGATAATTTATGTATTCGGAGCGTTCCTGATATTTACTGCTATCAAAATGCTCATCAGCCATGACAAACCTAAGAACCCTAAAAAATCCAAATTGTATAAATGGATTAAAAAGGTATATCCGGTTTCTAACACGCTGTACGATGATCATTTTTTTGTGAAGAAGGGGAAGATTAGGTTTGCCACTCCGCTTTTTGTAGCTCTGATAATTATTGAACTTACTGATATTTTATTTGCTTTAGACAGTATCCCGGCTATTTTTGCTATCACGGCTGATCCATTTATTATTTTCAGCTCGAATATTCTCGCTGTAATGGGATTGCGTTCAATGTTTTTTCTGATAGTTGGAATGTTGGATAAGTTTACCTATATTAGTTATAGCCTGATTGTTATTCTTGCATTTGTGGGCGCAAAGATGCTGCTTACCCATCATGTAGATATTCCTGATTGGCTATCGTTAGGAGTTATTGTACTGGCGTTGGCAAGTGGTATGATTGCTTCAAAAACATTAAAGAGAGAGGTAAAAATAATTAGTGCTGACGAACCGTAGTGCAGCTATATAATAGAATACACAATGTCGGAATTAATTTCCGATTTTATATAAACAGAAACAGAATTAAATTACAGAATAAATGAAAATAGGACGATTAGAAGCATTTAGTGATGGAGTTATTGCCATCATAATTACCATCATGGTATTGGAATTAAAAGTACCTGAAGGTTCAGATTTTGAGAGCCTGAAACCGTTGCTACCCAAGTTTATTTCATACATACTGAGTTTTCTTTATGTAGCCATTTACTGGAATAATCATCACCATCTTTGCCAGGCTATCGAAAAGGTGAATGGGAAAATACTCTGGGCTAATATGGGATTGTTATTTGCTATGTCAATGGTGCCGCTCACTACAGCATGGATGGGAGAGAACCATTTTGATAAAAACCCTACGATGTTGTATGGCGTGAACTTGCTACTTTGTGCTATAGCTTTTTTTATTCTTGAATATACGGCTATTAGTCACGAAGGTAAAACATCAAAAATTGGACAAGCACTTAGCAATACAACTAAAGAAAATCTATCATGGATATTGTATGTTGTAGGAATAGTATTAACGTTCTATTTGCCCAAAATAAGTTTGGTGTGCTATTTTGTTGTAGCCATCATCTGGTTGGTTCCTGATAAAAGAATTGAAAAGCAGTTAGGACAATAATTTTAATTTTATTAACTAATAGCAGTTTTAAATCAGTGATTTTGAAAGATTGAATAACGATTATTATTAATCAGGAAAATTTAATTGACTTCAATTAATATATTCCTTTCTCAACATGTCGAATCAATTTTTCTCATAAGCTCCTAAATCGGGAGCGGAGCCCTGCGGACGTACATTACCATCCAAATCAAAATTCAACTGTGGGAAATTAAGTAGGGAAGCATCACCTGCATCTATACAAGGAGATGTGTCTTTCAAATGATAGTCGTAATTATATACATCCTTAAATTCAGGGTTTATATTTTTTAAGATGTTGTAAAATCCCGGTATTACGCTAATAGGAGTGACTTTCTCATCAACCTTTAGCAGGCAATAGCGAAATGCATAGCTGTCTGCAGTGCTGTCAACAAGGTCTTTCTGTATTTCATTATCTATATTGCCGTAAATAATGCAATTGTCAGTTTCTATGTTCAGCGGTATATGGGTATTACCATTCGTTGTCGGAATAAAATCATTCATAAAAAATGCAGGCGTACTTCGTTGTGAATAACGCCAATAGTTTGCAAAGGTGTTTTGTTTTAATGTATAATTTCCGCCTTGTGTAAATGCAGCACAATAGCTTTTGCAATCACTTATCAGTGTGTTGTACATTGAAATATTAAAACTTCGGGCAAGCAACCCTACAGACATGTTACGAATAATGGTATTGCTTAAAGTAAGTTGAGTAGGTGCATCACCAATCACACCATCCAGTGTTACATCTTCTGCCTGCACTCCGAAAAAAGCATTCTTAATAATTGCATGGTCAATAACATTTACGCCACCTTCATTTATCCATATTCTGTCCCATTGATTGGGCACTTCTAAGTAACCACTTTCAAGTCGTGTGCCACCAAATTCTACCGGGTGCTCTTTGGAGCCTTCAACATATAGATTACCGTAACGGTAAATCCACAGACCGGAGTTATTATAAAAGTAAATTTTGGTTCCTTCTTTTATGCGCAGTGTAATACAACTGTCAACCACGGCATAGCCATAAACCACATAAGGCATCAGGCTATCCCATTCAACCACCGTACCGCAAGGTTCGCCATCGCCAATGATGGAGTAGGGTAGTCCGCTACCGTCTGAAAAAGTGATTGCATATTTCGGTGTGATGAAGTGAGCGTTTTTGCCGTAGGCAACCAAATCAACATCCTGTATATTGCCATTCGTTTCAAAAACGATAGAGTCTGTTACGAGGTAAGGAGTAAGGTTGCTGTTAGGGTCAATAGTAACTTCTATAAAAATCCACAGGCTATCTTTCGCTCTTATTTCAATGTCTTTAAATTCATTTCCGGCATGTCCATCCACATTCATTCGGAATGAGGATGAAGAGCCTCCGGCAAGTTTGATGCTCGAAATATTTATAGGACGGTTGTGATTGTTATAAACAAGTAAGTATTGTGTTGTACTGCCAATACTGGCAAATACCGTATCAAACATTATGGTGTCATCAGAGAAAGTAAGTTTGGCTGACGAGTCAGTAAGCAGATTGTCTTTGCGGCACGAAACGGATACGGATAAAAACAGTATCAACAGCAGTCCTAATAATTTCCTAATGGTCATGCAACAAAAGTAACAGTAAGAGTTTAAACGAAAAATAACTTTTTATATTGAATGGATAAAAATAAAAAAACCGTCTTCAACAGAAGACGGTTTTTTTAAATTGTTCAACTTCATTAATTGGATTCCTGATCATTTTTCTTCTCAGAGTTAATCATTTCATCTTTAAGAGCTGAAAGCACACTCAGGTCGCCCAGTGTGGTTTTCTCCTGCGAATCTTTGATTTTTTTCACATTACGTGAAGCTTCGTTCTCATCACGTGAACGATCATTTTCGCGTGACTGTTTTTCAGAAGCTTTTGCTTCTTCAAACAAACGAGTGTGAGATACTACGAGTTTCTTATTCTCTTTGTTGAATTCGATTACTTTGAAATCAAGTGTTTCGTCAGCTTTTGCCGGTGCTCCGTTTTCTTTCATCAGATGACGATAAGGAGCAAAACCTTCAACACCATAAGTTGTGAAGTTAATTACAGCACCTTTATCGGTAACTTTACCTACTACACCCTGATGTACAGAATCAACTTTGAAGATAGTTTCATAGGCATCCCATGGGTTATCTTCTAATTGTTTGTGTCCTAAACTCAATCTGCGATGTTCGGTATCAACTTCAAGAACTACTACTTCAATATTTTCTCCAACTTTGGTAAACTCAGCAGGATGTTTGATTTTTTTAGACCAGCTCAGGTCAGAAATGTGTATCAAGCCATCAATT
Organism: Bacteroidota bacterium; assembly: GCA_018268195.1. Lineage (GTDB taxonomy): Bacteria > Bacteroidota > Bacteroidia > AKYH767-A > OLB10 > OLB10. The sequence continues at coordinate 106,195 of JAFDWZ010000002.1, forward strand.
CCTTCTTCCAGTTCTACAAACACACCGAAGTTGGTAAGGCTTCTAACCTTAGCTGTATGCTTAGAGCCAACAGGATATTTATCCATGATGTTAACCCATGGGTCAGGCATCAATTGTTTAAGTCCTAATGACATTTTACGCTCTTCGCGGTCGAGGGTGAGTATCATAGATTCAATTTCATCACCCACTTTCATAAAGTCTTGTGGGCTGCGCAGATGCTGTGACCATGACATTTCTGATACGTGAATCAGGCCTTCTACACCGGGGATTATTTCTACAAATGCACCATAGTCAGTAAGAACAACTACTTTGCCTTTTACTTTATCGCCAACTTTGAGATTTGCATCGAGTGCTTCCCATGGTTGAGGTGTAAGTTGTTTTAATCCTAAAGCAATACGTTTTTTGTCTTCATCAAAATCGAGAATAACCACGTTGATTTTGTCATCCAGTTTAAGAACTTCTTCCGGATGGTTGATTCTTCCCCATGAAATATCGGTAATATGCAGCAATCCGTCCACACCTCCAAGGTCCATAAACACTCCATAAGAAGTGATGTTCTTAACAGTACCTTCAAGTACCTGACCTTTTTCCAGTTTCGACATGATTTCAGACTTCTGGCTTTCTAGTTCTTCCTCAATAAGTACTTTGTGTGATACGACTACGTTTTTAAATTCAGCATTAATCTTAACCACTTTAAATTCCATCGTTTTGCCTACAAACACATCGTAGTCGCGGATAGGTTTCACATCAATTTGCGAACCCGGTAAGAATGCTTCAATACCGAATACATCTACAATCAATCCTCCTTTGGTACGGCATTTTACATAACCCTGAATAATTTCATCACCTTCAAGGGCTTTGTTCACACGCTCCCATGATTGCAGTGCGCGTGCTTTTTTATGCGACAGAATTAACTGCCCGTTTTTGTCTTCACGAGTTTCTACATATACTTCCACCTGATCGCCTAATTTAAGGTCAGGCATGTGGCGGAATTCATTTAATGGCACCATACCATCAGATTTAAATCCAATGTTGATGACAACTTCTTTATCGGTCATTCCGATAACTGTTCCCATTTTCACTTCATGTTCAGTCAGCGTATTCAACGTCTGATCGTACATGGCTTCCATGCGTTCACGGTCTTCGGTTTTGTAAATGTCGGTTGATTTACCGGTGTTATCCCAATCAAAATCTGCTGATGGGGCAATGTGTTTTACTTCACTCATTTAATTTGTTTGTTTTTGAATTTTGAATTGTTAGACTTTATATTGATTTTTAATAATTTCTATAACCCCTGAAAAGGGCTGCAAAGATAATAAAAAGCATTCATTATCAAAATACTTACGGGTTTTTTGTATTGACAAAGTCAATCGCTGAAGGGAACTAGTTGCAATGTTTGAAATAGACCCTGAATTCAGTTTTTAATTCTCTGGAATACGTTGTTATTGAATGGGATAGTAAATGTCTGTTTCCCATTTTGATGTATTTTTTTCAACAGTAGGGTCGGTAACATACACTTCAATAGGTGGCCCGCTAACAGTCAAATTGTTATCTTGTGCATACGCTTTTATTGCCAGATGTGTGGTAGTGGTATTTTCGTAAGGACCGAAATAGCGCGACATAATATATCGGCCTGATTTCAGCTCTGAAGAAATAAATTTCGAATTACTTTTTCCTGCCGAGGAAGTAGCTATGCAGGCATCAAATTCAAAAGTGTCGTTTTCGGCTTTGTAATAGATTGCAAAAGGAGCAATGCTCTTACTCACTTCCAGATTTTGTTTCTTTATTTCTTCTTGTATTTGACTATAACATTGCTCAATCTCTTTGCTTATGGAAGGTTTTGCAGCTATTGCATGCACAGACAGATAGGGTACCGATTCTTTTATCTCCACCAGGTCAATTGTGCTTTCCGGTGTTGCACTCAGCATCATTTGTTCAATATAATCTTTGATTGACTTCAGCCCGTTGTCGGTCATCTCTATCACTGCTTTTTTTGTCATTAGTGAAAAATATTTTAACACCGGATTCCATCCCATTTCACTAGTGAAATAGGTGGTGAGTTTGGTGCTGTCACCTGCCGGTTCTATCTTAAAGCCATTGAGCCCTTTTCCTTTACCATCAAAGTTGAGTTCAACTTCAACCAGTTGTTCAGGGATACTTTTTGTAATAGTCAAGGTTCCGTTACCTACATTTTGATTTGCTGAAGTCCACTGTAAGCGCGCACCTGTTCCCGAAGGAATATCGTTATAACTTATTTTCATAGTAGTGTCCAATTTCAGCCATGTATTCCATTTTTCCCATTGCTTCAATGTGTTCAGTTCGCGGAATATAACTTTAGGCGAAGCATTGATATATGTAGAGCGCTCAATATGATGAATATTGGAGATGAATAACGACCCTATTCCCAGCAGAAGAATTAAAGTCAGCACTCCAAGAAAAACTTTTTTTAACATGTTGTTTTATGTGTAATGAATAATAACTCTGTTTGAAAAGAGTAAAACTTTTATATTCGAATTATTCTGAAATTATCAGAGCAACTCTGCAATGATTTTTTCAATAGGAACACTATCGGCCTCGGCTTTATAATTGCGCACTAAGCGATGGCGTAATATGGGAACAGCAACTGTTTTTACGTCTTCTATATCAGGTGAAAATTTTCCGTTGATGGCTGCATGACATTTAGCACCTATAACCAAAAACTGTGATGCTCGCGGGCCTGCTCCCCAGGCAATATAATCATTCACTACAGATGTTTTATTTGATGCTCCCGGTCGAGTTTTGGCGGTAAGGCCAACGGCATAATTCAACACATTATCAGGAACAGGAATTTTACGTATCAAATTCTGAAACGAAATAATTTCTTTTTCATCAAGCACTTTTTCTGCTGTTCCTGTTTTTTCACCGGTAGTATTTTTCACTACCATAACTTCTTCTTCAAAAGAGGGATAGTCGAGAAAAACGTTGAACATAAAACGGTCGAGCTGAGCTTCAGGCAGGGGGTAGGTACCTTCCTGTTCTATTGGATTCTGAGTTGCGAGTACAAAGAACGGGTTATCCAATGCATATCTTTTGCCTGAAACTGTTACCGAGCGTTCCTGCATGGCTTCCAGAAGTGCAGCCTGCGTTTTAGGAGGTGTACGGTTAATCTCATCTGCCAGAATAATATTTGCAAAAACAGGGCCTTTGATAAATTTAAACTGTCGGTTTTCGTCTAAAATTTCAATACCCGTAATATCGCTGGGCATAAGGTCGGGAGTAAACTGTATGCGACTGAAGGATAGTCCCAGCACTTGCGAAATGGTATTCACCAAAAGTGTTTTGGCAAGACCCGGAACGCCAACAAGCAAACAGTGGCCTTTACTGAAAATTGATATCAGTACATCACGAACCACTTCATCCTGACCTACAATAACCTTTCCTATTTCGTTACGAAGTTTTTTATAACTACTTACTAACTGTTGTACTGCTTCTACATCTGAAGAAAATCGTTGATCCATAATTCCTGATTACTTTATCTGTTTTTCAAATTGACTAGTTTACCCATTTTTTTAATTCATCGCAGGAGGTATATTCCGGGTTGATACGAATGTAGGTGGATTTCTTTTTGCGGATAATCCAGTCATCCATAAGTTTTGCCTGTTTGTGTTGCATAGTGGCCATCTGTATGCGCTGGTAATCGTCAGTAAGATTGGCTACATGCGGCTTCGTTCTGCGTTTGAGTAAAAATATTTTATAATACTGAGCACCATCGCGTGCAGTAATGAGTGCAGGATTGCTGATTTCGCCTTCCTGAATTTTATCTAACTGAAAAAATACCATTGCATCTACCTGATTGGCTTCAAAACGAGTGTTGCCGGTAGCGCTATTCATTGCATTACCTCCATTATTTCGTGTGTCTTCAGCATCGGAATATTTAATTGCGGCATCTTCAAAACTTATTTGCTTGTCACGAATCATGTAGGCAACACTGTCGGCAAGAGCTTTTGTTTTTAAAAGATCTTCATTGCTTACTTCAGGTTTTAATAATATATGTCGCACATTAATAGACTCTCCTCTGCGGTCAATAAGTTGAACAATATGATATCCGTATTTTGATTCAAAAACCTGTGATATTTCTCCTTTTTTTAACTTGTAGGCAACTGCTTCAAATTCGGGCACTAGTTGTCCTCTGGGTACAAAACCCAGTTCTCCTCCTTCTTTTGCGGAACCGGCATCCTGCGAATAAAGAATGGCCAATGTTGCAAAGTCTTCACCTTTTAATAAGCGATTTCTGATTTCTTCAAGACGTGCTTTGACGCGGTCTTTTTCTTCCTGCGAAATTTTGATTCGAAATGCAATCTCTGCATATTCAATTTCTGAATTGATAAATGGCAAACTGTCTTTCGGAATACTGTTGAAATAATCTTTTACCTCGGCAGGCGAAGCAGTAGTCTTACCAATAATTTTTTGTTGCATAGCCTGTGCCTGCAACTGTTCTTTAATAAGCGGTCTGAATTCGTCTTTAATTTCTGGTATTGATTTTTGGTAATAGGATTCCAGTTTTTCGGTGGAGCCGCCAAACTGTTCGGTAAAATAGGCTATACGTTTTTCTATTTCTCCTTCCACCTGACCGTCACTCACCGTCACACTGTCAATATTGGCATAGTGAACCAACAGCCTTGTAAGCATGAGCTGGTCAAGAGCATCACACTTGGCATTTTCGCTTGCGTAATTTCCTTGAGCAAGGTATTGCTCATATTGAGCCTGCAAATCGGATAGTAAAACAATTTTATTTCCTATTACACCAATCACCTGGTCAACTACAGTTCCTTGAGTCTGAGCCTGTGTAGTGATGCTGCAAAACATTACAGCTACCGGAAGAAGATATTTACTGATAGATTTCAAATTCATTGTTTTGTTGTGCTTGCTTAAAGGCCGATTTCTGCATTTCTTCAATCAGCAAAAGTTTACGTTTGTTAATGATTAGTTCGCGTATGGTTTCTTTTACAAAGTTAAGTGGTGAGTTACTTTCGCTTGTCTGAAATCCAAGTATAGATACATAATACACGTTTACAGAGTCTGAGAATTCTATAAAGCGGTTGTTTCGAAGAAATTCTTCTTTGTCGTAAGTTTTAATAGGGACTCTTTTCAACAAATCATCAAACTGCATCCATTCATTATCATTGAGCGAATAGTCCAGTGCATACTGATAGCAGAATTCTTCTAACTGTTGTCGGTCTTTTTCTTTAGTAGAACGTATCAAGGCTTTCACTTTATCCACCTTGGGTGTTTTTTTAGCCGCTTTCACAAATATTGCTTTAACGATGTTGCTCCTCAGAACGAAATTTTTACCGTTTTCATTGTAATATTTTTCGATTTCGTCATCAGTAACTACGGTATCAAGTCGCTGACGTACCAACTCTTGTTCATAGGCAAATGTGATGAGCGAATTACGGTATTCCTGAAGTTGTCTTTCAACATTTTTTTGTTCTTCAGGTAAATTGTTTTCTGCAAGATGAAGAATGATGTTTTGCTTAATCCAATCGTCTATAAAACTTTTTGCAATCAAAGCACTGTCTTGTGCTGAGGATTCTTTGGATACCAAATTTTCAATATCTGTTTTGTACAAGTATTTATCGTAAACTCTTGCAACGGCATTTTTATTTTTTTTCTTACCGGCAAAGTCCAGTTGAATATTATTACAACTACATAAAAAAGCAATTCCGGCTAATGCCAGCAGCATCCCGGAATTACTTCTTATATTTTGTGATTTCAACTTCAGCTCATTTATTTTTGGAATAACGTCTTCAATACATCTTCGTCAACTTTAAAAGAGTATTTGCTCCGCAATTCATTAATCCATGATTTTTCTAAGAAGTTTTGGTAATCCGCAGTAATCAGTCCGCGTGCTTCATCTAATTTTTTGGCCTGAGGTGCCAACACAGATTTTACATTCACAAATACTACCTGATTATTTTTGCTGATATCATTACTTAATCCGGGTATCCATTTTACTTCATCAGCAAATTCATTGTCGCCTTTAGAGAATTTTCCTTCTTTGATATTAATATTCAACGAAGAGTCTTTATTCAGCGTAGCAGCAATTTCGCTGTCGGTTTTTTTCTTTTTCAGCATCTTTCTTGCCTGTGAAGCCACATCACTGTTTTTACAAGTGTAAACGGTAGCATCAAGGCGTTCGCCCCACATATAGTTATCTTTATTTTTATCATAAAAATTTTCCAGACCGGCAGTGTCTTTTACTGCTTTGCTCCAAACCATTTTATCTGTAAGGTCGAATAGCAATATTCCGTCACGATATTCATTCATGAGTGAACGGAATTCCGGATATTTTTTATCTAATTGAGATTCTTCCAGACTGAGACATTCATCATTTACAAAATGCTCATATTGTGAATGTGCAATTGCCTGTGATGAAATACCTGTGCGTTTGGTTTGATGCTTAGCAAGGTATTGAGCAAAGTCGAACTGGGTATAATTTTTACCACCAAGTGTAAATATGGTTTTGTTTTTCTTTAAGGCAACGGAGTCATTATAAGTGCCGTTTGCCAGAGTTGAATCTAAAGATTTTATATACTCATCCTTGGCAGCAATATTTTCTTTGAAGCCATTTTCTTGCTTAATACGTGCAACCAATGAAGCTTTTCCCAGTTCGCTACGGCTGTCGCGCATAATCTGATTTTTAATTTCGTTTTTCTTTTCGTCAAAAGAAGGAATGCCACGTTTTTCAATTCTCTTGATGATATGCCATCCATAAGGAGTTTGAACAGGTGCAGTAAAGTCTCCATCTTTTGTTAAAGCAAAGGCCGCTTTTTCAAATTCAGGCACCATTTTGCCTGTGCCAAACCAAGGTAAAACACCGCCATTACTTGCCGTACCTTTATCATCTGAATATTGTTTTGCAGCATCTTCAAATTTTTCTCCGGCTTTCAGTTTTTCATAAATTTCAAATATTTTTCTCTTAGCTTCATTCTTTACTGAATCAGGGTCGTTGGCATTTACTCTTATCATGATGTGGGCAGTGTGAATTTCACCTACAGCAGGGCGCACATCAGCAACTTTTATTAAATGATACCCAAAACGTGTTCTAACGGGCATTGAAATTTGTCCCGGTTTGGTATTGTAAGCTGCTGTTTCGAAAGGATAGACCATTTGCAATCCGGTAAAGTATCCTAGATCACCACCGTTTTCTTTGGCTGATGGGTCTTCAGAAGTTTCGCGTGCTACAGTTGCAAAATCGGCACCTTTCATCAGTCGCTCTCTTATTTTCATAATCTTGTTGTAAGCTTCCAGTGTATCCTTTGGAAGTGCATCCTGATTAACTTTAATAAGGATGTGACTTGCTCTTACATCATTCTGAAGCCTGTCATAAGCTTCGCGAATAAGATTGTCATTCACATTTTGGTCGGTAAGATAGGGTTGTGCTAACTGTTTGCGATATCCAATCAACTCATCTTTGAATGCTGCTGAAGTATCCATCTTCAAGGCTTCAGCTTCTTTTACTTTCAACTTGTAGTTGATAAAAAGCTCCATGTAATCTCGGATGGATTTTTCATCACCTGCCGTTTCTTTGTTATTGTTTTTGTAATAAACTCTTTCAAATTCAGATTTGCTGACTGATGAGCCTGCAATGGTAACAATTACCGGATCTTTAGCTGTGCTGTTTACTGTTGTTGCAGATGCTGTGGCTACAGGGCTGGTTTTAGAGTTCTTTGGTTGTGACCAGGCGTTCAAAAACATGCCTGTCATGAGTGCAATGCTCAATAGTTTCTTATCCATCATAAATGTATTCATTTTTTTAGGAGGTGCAAATATAAAAAATAGTTGTTTTGCTATGGTTTGCGAAAATAACTACCTCGTTATGAATCAAAAATGAATGAAAAAGATTTATTTAAAGTAATTCTTCCTTAAGCCGAATAACAGTGCTATGGCTGAAAAATATTAGTCGTAAAGCTCAAACTTAATGGATTTCTTATCGTAACCCATTGCTTCAATTCTTTGGCGGGCTTCTTTAAGCATATCCGTCCAACCACAGAGGTAAAATTTTGCCGGACGCTTATCGGCAAATATTTCTTCGTAAATAGCGTGTACATATCCTTTTCGTCCTGTCCAGCCTTCATTATCTCTCGATAACACCGGCAAAAACTTAAATTCAGGATAGTCACGTTCTAATTGTTCCATTTCTTCGCGGTACAGGATGTCTTTCGTCCAGCGGTTTCCGAATACCATATAAAGGTTTTTATGAGGGATACCTCTTTTTAGTATATCAACAACTTGTGAGCGAAGAGGGGCAATGCCGGTTCCGGTACAGATAAAGCATAAATCCGTTTCTATAGGCTCTTGTATCTGAAACTTTCCCAGAACCCTAGATAACTTTACGGTAGTACCTATTTTATAATTCTCCCACATGTAGGGTGTACCTAAACCTTTAGGGTTGAGTACAATGCATAGTTCAAAAATATTATCGTTGCTGGGAGCAGAGGCAATAGAATAACTACGGTTTGTAAATTTGGAGTCAATGGGCAAATCAACCATTACAAATTGTCCGGCTTTGAATGAAAAAGGTCTTTCATCGGGAACTTTGATGAAAAAGCGTTTAACTACATCATTTTCGTCAATGATATCAATGATGGTTGCGTCATAAAATTCGTAAGCCATAAGAAAGTTTGTTTATCTGATTGAATGATTAAAGTTTAGGTTGCCAAAATAGAAAAAAAATATCATATCAAAAGATAAAATCTGAATATCGTATTTAGCATCGGATTGTTGAATAAACAAGCCTTATGCAGCCACAATTTTTTTTAATCAACCTGCACGGTAAATGTTAGCCCGGTGTAATGATGAACTTTAATACGTACTAAAAACGAAACTGCCCGGTTTCCCGGGCAGTCAGTCGCTAACCATATACCATGAAAAAAATCATCCTAAATAAGCTTTGAGAATGCGGCATCTCGAAGTGTGTTTGAGTCGTCTGATGGCTTTCTCTTTAATCTGGCGAACCCGCTCGCGGGTAAGTTCAAAGCGTTCACCTATTTCTTCCAATGTCATTGCCGGTTCGGGAGTGAGTCCAAAATACAGACGTATAACATCAGCCTCGCGTGGTGTAAGTGTTGTAAGTGCTCTTTCAATTTCTCTTTTGAGCGATTCGCTCATCAGCGTGTTTTCAGGGCTTTGATTTTCTTCTGTCGGAATCAAGTCTAACAGGCTTCCGTCTTCACCCTGAAGCAATGGGGCATCCATAGATACATGTTTACCGGCAGAGCGCATAGTGTCGGCAATTTCGTTGATATTCATTTTCAACACTGTTGCTATTTCCTCGTTGGACGGTTCGCGTTCAAAGTCCTGCTCAAGCTGAGCGTATGTTTTGTTAATTTTATTGATAAATCCAAGTTTGTTTACGGGCAGTCGCACAATGCGGGCTTGCTCTGATATTGCCTGTAGGATACTCTGGCGAATCCACCATACGGCATAGGATATAAATTTAAATCCTCGTGTTTCATCAAAACGGTAGGCGGCTTTTATCAGTCCCAGATTTCCTTCATTGATTAAATCGCCCAACGTGAGACCCTGATTCTGGTATTGCTTAGCAACAGAAACCACAAAGCGCAAATTAGACTTGGTAAGCATCTCAAGTGCGTTGTGATCGCCTTCTTTTATGCGTCTTGCATATTTCACCTCCTGCTCTGCAGTAAGCAATGGCAGTTTACCTATTTCACTTAAATATTTGTCTAATGAATAAGTTTCGCGGTTGGTGACTTGTTTTGTAATTTTCAGCTGACGCATTCTATCTCTCCTTAATTTTTGTATATGGGGTATAACGACAGTATATTTCGGTTGGTTACATTAACCCATTGTTGAACTTTTGTAAGAAAATGGGGTTATTTATAATATAGAAATTGAAGTAACCGTTAGAACTCTTACAAATAGAAATGTAATGATTGTGTTTTCACTCTGAAAAAGCAGATTAACTACCTTTTAAAAAAGATATTGTAATTAGAAAAATGAACGAAAATTAATGAAAGAAAAATGTAATGATTCCCTCAATTCTACATGGAAGAAGATGTTTTTTTAATTTTGTACGATAAATGGAAGCTGATTTAGAAAAAGAAAATATTTACGGAGAAAGCCAGGAGCAGGACGACCTGTTCGAGCATTATAAGATGGAGGTTGATCAGGGTCAAGCTCAGATACGAATAGATAAGTTTCTTACTGCAAAAATGGCCAATGTAACCCGAAACAGGTTGCAGGTGGCTATTGATAATGGCAGTATATTAGTAAACGAGCAGCCCACAAAAGCTAACTATAAGGTCAAACCCGGTGATATGATTAGGGTGGTATTACCTTATCCGGTTCGCGACCTTGAGTTATTATGTGAGGATATACCTCTGGATATCATTCATGAGGACAAACAGTTAATCGTAATAAATAAACCGGCAGGAATCGTTGTGCATCCTGCTTATGGCAATTACACAGGTACTCTTGCCAATGCACTGGCCGGACATTTTTATCCTCAGTTCTTAGGTCAGGCATTGCCTTCCGGATATTTTAAACCGGGATTGCCGCATCGGATTGATAAAAATACATCAGGCTTATTAGTGATAGCTAAGAATGAGGATGCATTAAATTATCTTGCAATGCAGTTTTATGAACGCACTATTGAACGCAATTATATTGCTTTGGCCTGGGGCGATTTTAAAGAGGATAAAGGAACCATTACTGGCCATGTAGGGCGTAATCTGGTAAACAGAAAAATTATGGATGTTTTTCCTGATGGGAGTCATGGGAAACATGCCGTAACCCATTTTGAGGTGATTGAACGTTTTGGTTATGTTTCATTAATAAAATTAAAACTTGAAACCGGGCGTACCCATCAGATTCGTGTGCACATGCAACATATAGGTCATCCTTTGTTTGGCGATTTTGAATACGGTGGAGATCGAATTCTTAAGGGAACAACAAGCAGTAAGTATAAATCTTTTATCCAAAATTGTTTTGAACTGATGCCTTATCAGGCTTTACATGCCAGATCACTTGGCTTTTCACATCCCGAAAATTCTGTTCCTCAATATTTTGAAGCTCCGCTTCCTGCCAATTTTGAGCAGATGATAGAAAAGTGGAGGTCCTATACATCTTCTGTTCACCGGGATAGTTGATGATTACTTTCATTGGCTATTGCTGAATTCAAATATATTTGCGCGTCAATAGAGTTGGCAACGAATGATTAATGCGGAGAATATTACCTTATTGTTGTGTGCGTATTTATTAGGTTCAGTACCTTCGGCAGTGTGGGTAGGAAAGGTGTTTTTCGGCATTGATGTGCGGGAATATGGCAGCGGCAATGCAGGAGCAACCAACACTTTCAGGGTTTTAGGCCCTAAGGCCGGTGTTCCGGTATTGATAATGGATATTGCAAAAGGTTGGCTGGCCGTTCAGTTAGCAACGTTTTTTGGTGATTACATGCCTGCCACACAGCAATTTATAAATTTCAAACTAACACTTGGTGTTGCTGCATTGATAGGACATATTTTTCCTGTTTTTGCAGGTTTCAGAGGTGGAAAAGGAGTGGCAACATTGCTCGGAATTTTATGGGGAGTAAATCCTCCGGCAGCTGTAGTTTGTATGGCTGTATTCCTGATATTTTTTCTTTCTACCGGTTATGTATCTCTGGGTTCAATGGCAGCTTCTGTTGCCTTTCCAATTGTTGTAATGTTCGTGTTAAACGAAACCGTTACCAGCATGAATGTGTTTGCCGTGGCAGTGCCCATTCTTGTTTTAGTAACCCATCAGAAAAATATTGAACGTTTGCTTAAGCGTACGGAAAGCAAAGTGGTTATTTTCAGAAAGAAAAACAGATAATCAGCAACGTTCTATAATGGTAGCGTAACCCTGACCAACACCAATACACATGGTACATAATGCATAGCGCTTACCCGTAATTTGCAGCTCCAGGGCAGCAGTTTGCAACAGTCGCGCTCCTGACATTCCAAGCGGATGCCCTAAAGCAATAGCTCCACCATTGATATTGATCCGCTCATCCTTGTCATCAAGTTTCCATGCTCTTATACATGCCAGACTCTGAGCTGCAAATGCTTCATTCAGCTCTATCACATCCATATCTTTCCATTGCAAACCAGCTTTTTCCAATGCTGTGTTGGCAGCTTTCACAGGGCCAATTCCCATGATGCGAGGCTCAACACCCACAACTGCTGAAGATACTATGCGTGCGATGGGTTTGAGAGAAAAAGCTTTCAGACCACTCTCAGAAGCCATTAAAAGACTGCAAGCCCCATCATTCACACCTGAAGCATTTCCTGCAGTAACCGTTCCTTCTTTTTTAAAAGCAGGTTTTAGTTTGGCAAGTGTTTCAATTGTTGTTGATGGTTTAATAAATTCATCGTCAGTTACCTGTTTTGGTTCACCTTTTTTCTGCGGAATAATTACCGGAGTAATCTCTTTCGCTAAACGACCACTTTGTTGTGCATGCGTAGCTTTTTGCTGAGAGTGTACTGCAAATGCATCCTGATCATTACGGCTTATAGAAAACTGTTCGGCAACATTTTCAGCTGTTTCGCCCATGGAGTCGGTTCCATAAAGTTTTTTCATTTCAGGATTCACAAAACGCCATCCTATACTTGTGTCAAAAATCTGAACGTTTCGCGCAAATGGCGTTTCTGATTTGGAAAGTACATAAGGGGCACGACTCATACTTTCCACACCTCCTGCAATCATCAGTTGAGCATCTCCGCATTTTAAGGCGCGTGCTGCATTAATAGCTGCCGACATTCCTGAGGCACATAAACGATTCACAGTTTCTCCCGGAACATCAATCGGCAAACCTGCCAGTAGCAATGCCATGCGTGCCACATCTCTGTTGTCTTCTCCG
>JAFDWZ010000030.1 GCA_018268195.1 Bacteroidota bacterium
GAGTCGGCCCCAAGGGTATGGCTGTTCGCCATGTAAAGTGGTACGCGAGCTGGGTTGAGAACGTCGTGAGACAGTTCGGTCCCTATCTGTTGTGGGCGTTTGAAGTTTGAGAGGGCCTGACTCTAGTACGAGAGGACCGAGTCGGACGAACCTCTAGTGTACCTGTTGTGGCGCCAGCTGCATCGCAGGGTAGCTACGTTCGGTTAAGATAAGCGCTGAAAGCATCTAAGCGCGAAACTTGCCTCAAGATAAGACTTCTTTATAAGGGTCGTTAAAGACTATAACGTTGATAGGTTGCAAGTGTAAAGGCAGTAATGTCAAAGCTGAGCAATACTAATTACCCGAAACTTTTAACATAAAAGATTTATTATAATATTTTTTTGCCACGTAATGTCTTTTTAAAAGAGATTATGGTGACTATTGCAAGGGTGTCCACCTCTTCCCATACCGAACAGAGAAGTTAAGCCCCTTAGCGCAGATGGTACTACAGTAACATGTGGGATAGTATGTCGTTGCCGTAAATATTAAGCTCCGGAGTTTTATACTTCGGAGCTTTTTTATTTTTGTACGATTAAATATTGACCTTTCATGATTCTTAACAAGGTGTATATAATTATTAATCATAAGACATTTTTCTTGTTCTTTCTCATATCTATCTCTTTTAATTTGAGAGGTCAAGGTCAAGTGCCAGGGAACATATTTACTTTATCAGATAGTATTAAAATAGATGACTTTTTAAATTTTTCAGGAAGTGAATATAAAAGAGGAAACATTCATTCGCTGATTTATCGTGAACCACTGGGAGTTCAACTTTTTTTAAATCAGAATAGTCATTCTAATAAATTTCATGACAGAGATACCTCAACTAAAAGTTTGCTTAAATATGTGACCTTAACTCCTAAGTCCGTGACTCTGGAGGTTAATCATCATCAAAGATTGCATAAATTACTTTTAACAGAAGTTAACTTAAAAAGCACAAGAAGCGATGGATATTATCAGAATCAAAATTACAAAGACAATAAAATTGATTTAGCCTTTTATAACACCTCGTTAAAGTCATTAAGTTATTATATAAAAGGAAGTAGTCTAAAATATATTCAAAAGGAAAGTGGAGGAATAAAAAATGACACAGACTTTGTGCGTGAAATAAAGAATCCAAAACTCTATGAATTTTATCTCATAAACTCTTCTTCCACGTTGAAAGAGAGGAGTATTGAAGGCTATATAGATTATAATTTAATCAGAAATGACAGTAGCAGTTCTTTAAGTGGATTTAATCTAAGACCTTATGCTTCGATAATTTTAAAGAAATCGTCTTATCAATTTGAATCAGATGTCAAGGAGGATTATTATTTATATAATTATCTTGATACAAATAGTACCAGTGACCTTTTCAGCATTAAATCAAATAGTGGCGCAATTGGAATTAAGGCCATTGATTATACAATTTTTAATTCAAAATTTAAGTTGGGGGCGGATCTTGGTTACTCCATCATGGAAAACAAAATTCAACAAACAATTATTGACAGCAGTTATCAGGAGCATCAATTAAAATGTGAGGTTACATTCAGAGATAGCTCCTCCCTCCTATCTTTAAAAATTCGATATGAAAAAAATGTACTGCCAGAACATAGGAACTTTAATCATTCAAACATTTTCATATCTGCATCAGCACACATTTTTAAAAATATTCAGATGAACACAGGTGTTGATTATCAAAATCAGCCCCCTTCAATGTTAGATAATTTCTGCATATCCAATCATTATGAGTGGAATAATGATTTTGGGATAATTAAAATTATCAAACCATTTTTCAATATCAGATTAATGAAATATAATGCGAACGTACAGTTCCAGAATTACATTATCAATGATTTAATATATTACAATTCGCTTCTTTTGCCTGAGCAAACACACAAACAAATAAATTTCAGTCAGATAAATCTATTTTATGGTTTGACGTTGAAACATATTACTTTTAACAATCAATTGTTATGGACTAATGCAGAAAAAACTAATATATTAAGAAGTCCATCTTTCGGTATTCAATCAGACTTCAGGTATAATTTCAAGTTAAGGCAAAATAAACTTCAGTTATTGCCAGGTCTGAGTGTGATGTATTATTCAAAATATATTGGATATTCTTATGAACCTTCGATTGGTAAATATTACTTGAGTGAAGAAAAAAATTGCGGTGGCTATCCATTCATAAATGTTCATTTATCCGCTTTGATAAAAAATGCAATCATCAGCCTTGGGCTTGAACATGCAAATTCCAACCTCATGGAAAGAAACTATTTCCTTGTATCGAATTATCCAATGAGTGGACGTCAATTCAAATTTGAAGTGATCTGGTTGCTTCGCAATTAAAGTATGCTAACTGGATTTTGACCTTACCACGAATCGTATTCCAAATAAAAGAAGCATTGCAATTAAGGCAGGTAAGGCAATAAACAGTAGTCCTAATCCGGGGGTGTTTTTCCCTGTTTTTGGGTCATAATTAAAACATGAAAACAAACTACTTTTACCAGGTAAGCGATATGTTGGAATAAATTCATTGTTGATGCTTTCAATTAATAACGCAACATCACTTTCACCACGCATGCCCAATAATTTCTTTATTATAAATCCCTGGGTATTGATTCCAACAAGCAATGCATCATGATCAAATTGCTTTATATTATCATTCCATACGGGATGAAAACCTACAGATTTAATTAACCCCGTGATACTATCCGTAATAGCAAAATGCCAGTTGTTGTCATCTAACAATTCAAATCGTTTTGCCAAATTAACCATATCGGCTACAGAATCTTCTGAATCAAAACTTAAGACAAGAACATTGAACGGTTTGGTAGCATCTGCAGATTGAGATTTAATATTTTCTTTCAGTTGCAATAAATAAGGAGAACAAATTCCCGAACATCTTGTAAAAATAAGAGCAAGGATAAGTGGCTTTTTTTCGGCAAGTTGGAGTACAGTGGTTGATTTACCGTCAATCAATTTTAAGGGAGCATTATAAATTTGCTCATAAATATTTTCCTCTTCACGTAAATCTGACTGAGGTTGACTCCATGCCTGACTACAAAGACAGGTGATAATTACTAATGTGTAAACAACATTTTTAAGCACCGCTTGGTAATATTTACAAAGAACATAATGATAGCAATTAAATAAATCATTGCAGACACAGCTCCTAATAATGCATAAGACTTACCGGCAGCAAGTTCAGAAGGATAGTTGCTATATCTTCTTGGAATTGAATCAGCACCTGCAATATAAAATGCAGCTAAGAATCCAATTCCTCCAATAATCAAAAGAGCTATTTTTAATGACCTCATTCTATCAACGACTTCTTTTGCAGAAAACTGAGTAGAAAACCAACAGAAGAAGCCGAGACTAAAGAGTACATTGCCCATTGCATTGTAAGTGTGAAAATGCGCAGGTACCCAAAGTGTATTATGTAACACGAAATTATTAGAAATGGTAGCATCAATGAGTGCTCCTACTCCACCGATAATCCAACCGCATGTACCAATCAAAAATAGTAAGTTAGGCATAGACCATTTTATTTTAGTACGATATACAGCTACAATAATACTAAATACAGTTACTGCGGCAGAAGGTAAACTTGCCAGATATGATGCAAACTGCCCTATCAGTTGTAATGATTCCGGTTGCACAAAATCCATGTACATGTGATGTAAAAATGCTCCAAGTACAAAGAATAATGTGAGATTCCATGCAATGGTAACATACCAAGTAGTTTTCCATTTAGGGCGACCACTGATTTCTGCAAACAACTCGTAGATAACAGCGAGGCCTAGATAAAGCATTTCATTAGCAATAGTATGACCGAAGTAATAGGTAAGATTTTTCATCAACAAAGGATCATTTGTAAAAGAGCCATGTGTATAAAACTCTGCAAAAAGCAATATCAATAAAACAACTGCTGCGAGGAGACTGGTTAAGACACCAATCAAGCTAATCATTGAAATGAGAACGAAAGGAGGCGTTTCAACTTCAGGATTTTTATTTGATAAATGTTGCCAGGCAAAAACCTGAGAGATGGAATATTTTCTTAGCAATGCAGCCATAAGACTTATTGTCCAAATAAGCCATCCAACTCCAAGAACAGCAATAGAGAAAAGAAACAAAGCGATTGCCCAACTATCCCACAAAGGTCTTAATGGCAAAGGATAAAGAAAAGTCCATCCTGCATGGAATTGCCCTACAAAAGCGGATATCCATAACATAACAACTCCTATAACTGTAAAAATTAAAGCAATGAGATTTGCTGAATAACTAGTTTTGACATAACGTTCCATGATAAAGTTGAGTGCCGCCATGCCTGCAACAAACCAAATTCCAATCATTGTTAATCCATGGACAGTCATATCCTCATAAAATTTCGCAGGGTTGAGATGCATTACATCGGCCTGATTGAGACGCATGATTATACCGAGGGTAATAGCTGCTACAAAGAGTAAAAGCACTGCAATAATCCAGATTGCCGTTATTTTTTTTAGTCTAATATTCTCCATATTTTCTATTATTTAACAGTGAAAGATGATCTCATTATCTGATGACCTGAACCACAAAATTCTAAGCAGAATACGTTATAGTCACCGGGTTTTGTAAATTTACATCTCAATCGGTTGACATAACCAGGCATTGCTTGTGTTTGCGCAATCAGCACATTGTTAGAGTCGTAAATTCCAAAGTTGTGATTTACGTCAAGACTTGTTACTCTGAATTCGACCACTTGATTAACCGGGACTTCAATGGATGGGTCGCTGCTGGGGTTCTTCGGATCAATTGCGTTGTACGACATCATAAAATAAAACTGCCCTGCTGCAACGTGAATCACCTTGGAAGGAATATCTTTTGCATAAACAAAGTATGGCGATTTTGGAATGGTGATGGAAGCAAACATCGCCAACACTACTACCAAAATAAGTAGAAACCAGCCACGCTTTTGTAATGTATTCTTCATCCCCTGATTCTCTTCGCTGGCTGAAAGAGATGATTGATAAACAAAGATGAATACCGCTGTTATAACTACAGACAGGATAGCGAAAAATACTAATAAGGAATGTTGCATATGAGTATTATTAATTCGATTAAGAATATTTTTTGATCTGAATCAGAAACATTTTAAACTCTTTCAATATTACAAGAATCTATCGCAAAAATATATTATTTTTTTATTTCGGACATTTTTGTCTTAATTTAATATTAACACAAGCAGTCTCTATTAATCCTGAATAAATTTGCACTTCATTTAGGCGATGTCAATATGCTAATTGATAGTGCGTTATTAGTAAATAAACACTTAGTAACGATACTTAATTAGTCAGGCAAATTCTACAAAACATCTAGTTTCTTCATGTAGTGTAATCACGAAAAATGAAATTTGAGTAAACTGGTTAAGCTTCAATTTCTAAAAAGCTTCGCAATTTGACTTAATTGATATGAGAAAGTAAAATACTTTTTCTTGCTTGCTTAAGTAATTTACCAGCAAAGATTGAGAAGGAAATCATTAATCCGATACCTGCTATGAGAAAGGATATGA
The DNA here is from genome assembly GCA_018268195.1 of Bacteroidota bacterium. Taxonomy (GTDB): domain Bacteria; phylum Bacteroidota; class Bacteroidia; order AKYH767-A; family OLB10; genus OLB10. The sequence continues at coordinate 5,576 of JAFDWZ010000030.1, forward strand.
AATAAGGTTGTAGTGATTGCATCATTACGGAATAGCTGCTTTGCTCTTCTGTTAGCTGCCAAATTCCTTTTTTAAATCCGGCAATATTCAAGGAAAGAAACAGAATAACAAGTGATATTTGCAACATCCAAAAAGCAAAATTAATACTACGGGATGGTTTCGCAGTACGATACAATTCTGGTTTAAGAAATTCGAAACATGCTGCAAGTAAGATCATGCTATTGATACCAATGGTAGTTCCCATAGCATGCGCTACAGTAATATGTGTGCCATGGGTGTAAATATTAATTGCAGGTATTGATAAGAGTGAGGCCTGGCCAATATTAATAAATACCCAAATGTCGGAAGCCATCAGAAATCTATATGGGAAATAATGATAATGTTTTTGTATATCACTAACACTTTTCTTCCAGTTGTAAATAATTTTCGCGAAGAAAATCCATTCAGTCATACTCACTGCATAGCCAATGTATCGAATATAATTTTCGGTAGGAAGTGTATAAATATGATGCCCCCAATTAAACATGAGATTGAACAAGCCAAGGAAATACATTGCAAAAGCAAGATTGTTTTTTCCGACATCTTTAGTTCCGGAAATACGATCCATAAGGAAGAAAGCTGTTCCATAAATTAACTGATTCCATGCTCCGACCAGAGAGCCATTTACTTTCCATTGAATGGTCATATCAGTAACAAAATGTTCTCTTATTACAGGGAATAGCCAGAGATAATTTTCGGAAAACGAAAAGAAGAAAAAAACTAGGCCGGTGAACCACATCCACATATATACAGGCCAGTTTCGTACTTTGTAAATATGTTTATAGAAGTTAATAAAGAATAAAATCCATGCGATGGCAATAGGCAATGCCCATACAGGATTAAACTCCCAGTACTCTCTTCCTCCAAATTGATGAGTGAAATAAGAAGTAAAAATTCCAATGATAGCAATCATCCAAAGCAACCACTGAGTGAAAGCAACAGGATTACTAACTTCTTTCTTAGTCACAATCCGGATACCATTATATACACTACCTGTAGCACCAAGGAAAATCCATAGTAATGCTGATGAAACATGCAGCGGTCTTAAAGAAATAAAACCTAAACTGTTTTTTAAAAAATCGGGAGCTATGTAAATGATTGCTGCTAGAACACCGAAAACGAGGCCTGACAAAAGCATAACAATAGCTGTAACAAGGAATAGGTTCCCGAAATTAATTTTTCTCATGTTCGTTATGTTCAATCATCCCAAAATTATTTGCCTTAAAAGATCTGGGGTCTGCACTACCGCTGGCATCAGTAGCTTTAAGGAATTCGGCTAATTCATGAATTTCAACATCTGTCAGACTAAATGCAGGCATTTGTTTTATTCCGGAATTTACCATCGCTTTGAGGAATGGCTCTCCCCTACCTGGCTTTGACATAAAATTTGTAAGGTCAGGTCCGAGATAACCTCCAAGTCCATAAAACTGATGACAGCTTTGGCAATTATATTTTTGCCATACCAAACGCCCTTCAGAGGCAAGTTCTTTATCATATCTATTATCGTCAGCTACTCGTAATGGATGGAGATAAATACTAAAAGAATAAAGGAGAAAGAGCGAACTCAATAACAAAAAAGTATGTCGTGGTTTGAACTTCATTCTCCTTATTAAATATAGTTATTTCAATCTCTCAAAGCGAGCCTGAAAGAATCGCAGATATTTGGGTTCGTAAACCATTTTCAAGCCTTTGATAAATTTTCTCTTGTCGTAAACTGTAGCTGCAGATTCGGCAATTACATCCATGTGCGCCTGAGTATAAACTCTTCGGGGCAAGGTGAAGCGAACAAGCTCAAGTTTAGGGTAATGATTTTCACCATTGGCTTTGCGACCTGCAGAAACTATACCTCGCTCCATTGTACGCACTCCGGAATCAATATATATTTCGGCTGCGAGAGTCTGAGCCGGAAACTGATCTTGTGTAAGATGAGGAAGAAAAGATTTTGCATCAACAAAAATTCCGTGACCTCCAATGGGTTTAACGATAGGAATTCCATACTCCATCATTTTATGTCCAAGGTATTCTACCTGACCAACACGTGCATGTTGATGATTATCATCAAGACTTTCAACAATTCCTACAGCAATTGCTTCCATATCGCGCCCTGCTAAACCTCCATAAGTATGCAACCCTTCATAAACTACTACCATGTTTCTTGCTTCTTCAAAAACATCCCAATCGTTTATTGCAAGAAAACCTCCAATATTTACAAGAGCATCTTTTTTGGCACTCATGGTAGCACCATCGGTGTAAGAACAAATCTCTCTTACAATTTCGCGAATACTTTTTTTATTATATCCCTTTTCTCTTTGCTGAATAAAATATGCGTTCTCAGCCACACGTGTCATGTCATGAATAATCCGAATTCCATGTTTTTTTGTGTAGGCTCTCAACTCTTTCAAGTTTGACATACTGATGGGCTGACCTCCTGCCATGTTCACATTGGTAGCGATACATACATAAGGAATTTTTTTCGCACCATGTTTCTTAACTAACTTATCGAGCTTTGCTAAATCCACATTTCCTTTGAAAGGATGTTCATTAAACGGGTCGTGTGCTTCGTCAATGATAATGTCCACGAATGTTCCACCTGCTAATTCCTGATGCAGACGTGTAGTAGTGAAATACATATTTCCGGGAACAAAGTCTCCCTTTTTAATTAGTATCTGCGACAAAATATTTTCTGCAGCTCTTCCCTGATGTGTTGGTACCACATACTTATAACCATAGTACTTCTGAATCGCTTCTTCGAGCAGATAATAACTTTTGCTACCGGCATAAGCTTCGTCACCAGTCATGAACGCGCTCCACTGGCGGTCGCTCATTGAGTTGGTACCGCTATCGGTAAGCAAGTCAATATATACATCTGCAGAATGCAATAAGAATGTATTAAATCCTGCTTCCTTGATAGCTTTGGTACGATACGGTTTGGTAGTCATTTTCAGAAGTTCTACCATTTTCATTTTATAAGGCTCAGCCCATGAACGTTTTTTAATTATTGCCATTGAATGAATATTAATTTTATAGTAAATATCAGTTTAAATTTTTTCGAGAAGTGCAGAGAAATGTCTCAGGAATGGTGGTTCGTAGGTAATTCGGTAACCTGTCTTCTGATTTCTTAATTCGAGTATATCGTCAAAAATATCGAGTACATAATCAATATGACTTTGGGTATAAACTCTTCTAGGAATGGCCAAACGTACCAGTTCGTTCATAGCAGGAATCATATTGCCTTTGTCATCATTTTTACCAAACATTAAACTTCCAATTTCAACGGCACGAATGCCGCCTTTAATGTATAAATCACACACCAATGCTTGTCCGGGAAATTGCTCTACAGGAATTTGATTGTATAATTTTTTTGCGTCAACATACACTGCATGACCACCGATAGGCCAAACTACGGGAATGCCTTTACTTCTTAATCTCTCACCGAGATAAGCTGTACTTCTTATACGATAATGTAAATAGTCTTCGTCAAACACCTCTGTAAGACCGATTGCAAGTGCTTCCATATCGCGACCTGCAAGACCTCCATAGGTAGTGAAGCCTTCAGAGATTATCAAGAGGTTTTTGCATTTAACAGCAAGCTCTTCGTTTTTGAGAGTGAGCAAACCGCCAATATTTACAATAGCGTCCTTTTTAGCACTCATCACAAAAGCATCACCCATACGAAGCATTTGTTTGGCAATATCTTCACATGATTTGTCGGCATAACCTTCTTCGCGATGTTTAATAAAATATGCATTTTCTGCAATTCGACATCCATCAATTACCAACAACAAATTATGTTCATCACAAATTTTTCTTAGTGCCTGAACATTTGCCATGCTTACAGGCTGACCTCCGGAAGAGTTATTTGTAACCGTAATAATTACCGCTGCAATATTTTCTCTTCCATGTTTGTTGATTAACTGCTGCAGTTTTTCGAGATTGATATTTCCTTTAAACGGAAGATCTGTTTCGGGATTTTCTGCTTCTTCGTAAACAATATCAATTGCTGTTGCGCCAGTAAATTCTATATTGGCTCTTGTAGTATCAAAATGTGTATTGCTGATAAAAATTTTTCCTTTACCTCCCAGGATACCATATAGAATTCTTTCGGCAGCACGACCCTGATGAGTAGGAAGTATATATGGCATTCCGGTCAGATTTCTAACAACCGTTTCTAAATGTTCCCAACTACGAGCACCGGCATAACTTTCATCACCCATCATAATTCCGGCCCATTGCTTATCGCTCATTGCACCTGTACCGCTGTCGGTAAGCAAATCAATAAATACATCACTTGATTTTAAAAGGAAAGGATTATATCCGGCTTTCTGTAAAGCGTCTTTTCTGTAAGCTTCTGTTGTTACCTTAAGCGGCTCAACCATTTTAATTTTAAAAGGCTCCGTAAGAGTCCTCATTTTTTCACTCATTATTCTACTAATTAATTTCGGACTAAATTATCGTGAAAAGCCCATTGGTGTTTATGATTAAAGTCATACTGAATTAACTGCGACTCATTTACGCTTAAAAATCAATAGCTTGAAAACCTGAAATAATTATCAGGATAATCTACTTCAATAACTTTATTTGCGCATCAAAATACCTTATTCTATAGAGTGAAGAAGGCGGAAAAGGAAATCAGAAAAAGATTTTCAAGTTCAAAAAATCGGTTGGCACGTAAAAAATAAAAACGGCTATCATAGAGATAGCCGTTTTAAAAATTATGACAATTATTTTACAAGAATTTTACCTTAAGATATAGGATGTAGCGCCACTAAGGTTACCATCCACATATACTTCAATGAGGTAGGTTCCGGGAGTAAAAATGCGTTCAGGTTCCTCATAGCTCATGCAATTTTCTACATTCACATTGTCGTAGCGCAGAGATGAGACAGCAGTACACATTACTTCTTCGCCATTGGCAAGAGTTATATTAGTTGATCCAGAGGAGCGGTTGCCCATAACTTTACCCCCCGGTTCAATGATGCGCAAATACACATTTTTCTCACCTGCTTTTGCTATTTTATTTTCGAGCACAGTAAAACAAACATCTAACTTATTGGTGCGTTTGGACAGCGCAGTTGAAGTAAATTTTCCATTGCTTTTCTTTTTAAAAGATGAGATTTTAAAATATTCAGATTTAAGAACGGAGGCAGTGCTTACTGTTGATTCTAGATTTTTTGACAGGGTTTCAACGGTACCTGTCAGTTGGCTGTTATCTTCTTTAAGCTTCTGGTTCTCCACCATGAGGGCATCAATCTTATCGAGATATTCATCACGAAGTTTCTTCAACGATTCCAACTCCGTTTGCAGCTTTTTATTAAGCACTGCCGAATTTGTTTCGCTATTTAATAATTTCTGAATGCGGCCTTTTTGCTCATCTATTTTACTGTTGGCTTCAGCGAGTAGGCTGTCGAGATTTTCATTAATGCCTTTGTATTTATTTAATTCTTCAATGGTTGCGCCAAGTTCCTTTTCAACATCCACTCTTGCCGTAACCAGGCTATCACGTGTTATCTCAAACACTTCAGTTGTAGTTTGATGATTACGCCACTGGTAAACATTAAAGAGTCCCGATAGCACAAATAAAACAATCCAAATTTTACCCTTACCCTTGTTTTCGGTATTTTGATTTTCCATTTGTAAAGTATTTTACAATTTGTAACAAAATTACGGCATCCGATATGATATCACGACCAATTATTACAAGTTTATTAACATTATGAAAGGTTTATATTCGGAAATCTGAATCGCCATTATAGAGATAAGCGAGCCTGCGGAGCTAAATCGAGGGTTGAAAAGTCATTTTCAAGATACTTGTAGTAAGCCGCTATGCAAATCATACCTGCATTGTCAGTACAAAGGGACATGGGTGGTATAAATACAGTCCAGCCATTTAGCAGTGCAACCTTTTGCAGTTCACTCCTTAAACCGCTGTTTGCTGAAACTCCACCTGCTATGGCAATTTGTTTTATACCTGTTTGCTCGGACGCCTTTTTCAGTTTATTAATTAATGATCGAACAATTGTATGTTGAACAGATGCGCATAAATCGGCAATATTTTTCTCAATAAAATTTGCGTCTTCAGCCAAATGTTTTTTGAGAAAATAAAGTACCGATGTTTTCAAACCGCTGAACGAAAAATCAAGTTCCGACAGATTGGCCGTTGGAAACTGAAAGCGACTGGCATCACCTGTTTTGGCATACCTGTCAATTAAAGGTCCGCCCGGATAAGGGAGGTTTAATGTTTTTGCAATTTTATCGAAAGCTTCGCCTGCAGCGTCATCGAGCGTCTGTCCGATAACGTACATCATGTTATAAGCTTTCACCAACACAATTTGAGTATGTCCACCAGAAACGGTCAGGCATAAAAACGGAAATTGGGGAACCGGAGCTTGGGTTTCCTTGTTCAGGGCAAAATTTGCTAACACATGAGCCTGCATGTGGTTTACTTCAATAAGCGGTATTGATAGTGCTGCCGATAAAGCTTTGGCGAATGACACTCCAACCATCAGTGAACCAATTAAACCGGGACCTGCTGTTACAGCAATTGCATTTAATTCCTTTTTTCTGATTCCGGCCTCTTTTAATGCTTGGTCAACCACGGGAATTATGTTTGCCTGATGGGCACGGCTGGCCAATTCGGGAACTACCCCGCCATAAGCCTCATGAACCTTTTGTCCAGCAATAATATTCGATAAAAGCCGATTGTTGCAGGAAACAGCGGCAGAAGTCTCATCGCATGAAGATTCAATTCCCAGAATAAGAACTTCGCTATTTTTCATTTTCTCTTAAGCCTGATTTAATAACTTAGCATTAAATCACAAAAATAGGTTAATTCTCCGGCTCCAACAGCCTCCATCAACTTAAATAATTCGTGTAATTTTAGCCGCTTAATTGTTCAGTCTATCAGAAAGTTTTTTAAAATATTCTTTATAGTTGTCGGGGCGGTATTACTGCTGCTCGGATTGTTTTCAATTAGTCTGAAATTTCAAAAAGTGCAATCTTTTGTAGTTGACAAAGTGGCTTCCTATTTGTCATCAGAATTAAACACAAAAGTGACTGTTCAAAGAGTGCGGTTTGAGTTGATAAAGAATTTTATTCTTGATGGGGTTTATGTAGAAGATTTGGATCATGATACGCTGTTATATGCCAACACCATTTCGGCAAGTGTTGCATTTCAATCACTCCTTACACAAAACAAAAAGTTGATTCTTGACCGCGTGAATTTGAGTGATGCCAGAATTGGATTGAAAAAATACAAAGAGAGCCGGGATATGAATTTTCAATTTATTATTGACTACTTTAAATCGCCTAAGGCTGACACAACATCCGCTCCGTTTTCATTTTCGATAAACAAAATAAATATTCAAAATCTTCACTTTACTTATCGCGATTATAAATGGAATGACACCACCAGTTGCATTGATTTTGACGATATAGATGTAAATAAGTTCAATGCTGAAATTTTTAATTTTCAACCTTTAGATAGTGTCATCAAGTTTTATGGCACCAATATTTCATTTCAGGAGAAATCAGGATTTAAGGTAAATCATTTTTCCGCAAATACTGCAATCACAAAGGACAGCATGAGCTTTTCGAAAATTATTATACATACTCCTTACTCCGATATTGATGCACCACACTATAGTATGAGCTATAAAAGCATGGAAGATTTTGAAGATTTTATTGACAAAGTTTACATGAAAGGAGAGTTTACCAAAAGCAGTATTTCATCAAACGATCTTCAATATTTTGCCAGTGAACTAAGAGGACTTAATAAAGCTATTACCTTTCAAGGTGCTGCACATGGAACTGTGAGTAATCTTAAAACCAAACAATTGGTAATTAATTATGGAGTTGACACTCATTTTGAAGGCGATGTGAGCATGAACGGACTACCTGATGTGAACACCACTTTTCTCAATCTCAACATCCGCAGCCTGACTACAAGTAAAAGTGATGCTGAAACAATAAAACTATTTCCATTTACCAACAATGAATACATTAAACTTCCTGACAACCTTTCTGAACTTGGAAAAATAAAATACAAAGGTGTGTTCACGGGGTTTTATAATGACTTTGTTTCTTATGGAAATATAAGCACCGCGTTAGGAGAAATATCTACAGACATAAACCTTAAGTTCAATGAAGACATGAATAAATCATCGTATTCAGGAAAACTTACTGCTACAGATTTTGACATTGGACGATTCTGGAGGTTGGGATCCCAGGTTGGTACCATATCCTTAAACGCTGAACTAACCGGAAATGGGTTTACTTCAGAGAAGGTAGCAGCCAAATTAATTGGAACCATCAACCAAGTATCATTGAATAACTACACTTACAGAAACATCGTATTAGATGCCAATGTAGCAAGAAAATTATTTAATGGAACACTTGATATGCACGATGAAAATGCAATGCTGAATTTTAAGGGAAGCATTGATTTCAGAGAAAAGCTACCCTACTTTGACTTTACGGCTTCTGTAAAAAATGCAGCACTCAGCAAGTTAAACCTATTGAATCGCGACACTTCAGCACTTTTTTCGGCTGTGGCCGATTTAAAAATGCATGGTTTTAGTTTCGACAACTTCGATGGCGTATTGCAATTTAAAAATATTAATTATTCTGAAGAGAATAAAAGTGCTTCAATAAACAATCTTAAAATTGAATCAATAAAAGAAGATGGTGAAAAATCTATTCAACTAAACTCGGATGTAGTTGATTTTTCACTTTCGGGAAATTATACGCTTACAAAAATCATCAATTCTGTAGGCGGACTGCTCAATATATATCTCCCTCCGTTTTTAGTAAATATTACCCCTTCAGAAAAAACACTTTCTGACAATTTCAGGTTTGACGGGAAGATTAAAAATATCAATCCTATACTCAATATTTTTACACCGGGCCTAACCATCAGTGATGAGACAACATTTAACGGTAAGGTTAACCGTAATGCGAATTATATATCCTTACAATTGCAATCGCCATGGACTAACTATAATAATCTGGAAAACAAAAATCTGAATATAAATATTTTCACCTTCGACAACAGGTTGAATGCTGAAATAAATTCTGCTCGCCTGAAAATGAATGACAGCCTTTTACTAAAAAACATAAAGATAGGTTCCGATTTTAGAAAAAACCGCTCCACTATTGTTTTAAATATCGAGAATGATTCAACATCTAAATCAAAACTTAAATTAAGCACAGAACAATTATTCGAAAACGGGCGAACCATTTTTCACTTTTTGCCATCAACACTGCTGATAGAAGGCGATAACTGGAATATAAATCCCGCTAACGAGATAGTTTTTGACAGCACACAAATCAGTTTTCAGAATTTCGTACTATCAAATCAAAATCAGTCGGTTCAGTTAAGTGGAAATATTAGTAAACAAACTTCAGATAAATTAAGACTTGGATTATTTCAGTTTAACACCGTGGCATTAAATCAACTATTGGCATTATATGACATTAAAATAGCGGGAATAGCCAGTGGAGAATTATTCTTTTCGTCTCTTTACACAAAACCGGTAATTACAGGTAACCTAAAGGTTAGCGACTTTGAATTTAATGATGATAAATTAGGTGATGCCATTGCCAACATTGATTGGATTACTGAGAAAAAAACCATGCACATTGAAGGAGCCATTGAACAAAACGGAAGAAATTCGGCAGTGATAACGGGCAATTATATATTCAAACCTAAACATGACGAAATAGATTTTAATATTAAGGCAGACAAATTAAGCATTGCTCCGCTCGAGCATTATTTCAAAGGCTTTGCAAGTAAACTAAAAGGACTCACAACTGCTGAATTACATTTATACGGCACTGCAAATGCACCATTACTTACCGGAAAAGCAAAATTGCAGCGAGCTTCATTGGTAATTGACTATCTGAACACCCGTTATTCCATTATGCCTGAGCAGGAGATTGTGTTTGGTGAAAAGTATTTTGAATTTAATGATGTTCAAATCTCAGACGACTTCAATAATAAAGGAACTGTTTCGGGAAAAATTTTTCATAAAAATTTAAATGATTTTATTTTCAATCTCAGAATAGATGCCCGAAAACTTCAGTGCCTGAACACCAATGCTTCGCAGAACGAATTGTTTTACGGAAAAGCATTTGCAACAGGCTATGCAAAATTGATGGGTACGCCCAATTTGATGAAAATGGAAATAGTTGTAAAATCAGAGGATGGCACACAAATATTTATACCCCTTTCAAACCCGGACGAGATTACGCAAAGCAATTATATAACCTTTATAAATGTAGCAGATACAACCAAGCTGAATACCGGAATTAAGAAAACTGAAATATCAGGAATAGATATGGATTTGCAAGTGGAGGCAACACCTGAAGCTGAAATACAACTGATATTCGATTCGAAAATCGGAGATGTAATGAAAGGAAATGGTAATGGAATTATAAGAATGTTATTAAATCCGGCAGGTGAATTCAAAATGTATGGCGATTATCATATTCAAGCCGGAGATTATCTGTTCACGTTACAAAATATAGTTAACAAAAGATTTAAAGTCAAAACCGGTGAAATACACTGGGCCGGCTCGCCTTACGATGCAAATATTGACATTACGGCCAAATATAATCTTCGTGCCTCAACATTTGAACTAATACCTGATTCATCAAACCGCAGCAGGGTTCCGGTAGAGGTTGTTTTACAGCTGAAAAATAATCTTATGAGTCCTGATGTTTTATTCGACATCAACGTGCCTAATGCTACCCCTGCAATACAAACAAGTTTGCGCAGTGTTTTAGGTAACGAAAGAGAGATGAACAGACAGGTATTTAGTCTGCTTGTGTTAAATAGATTTTCGGTACCTGAAGGCAAGACCGGCACCGAGGAAACAAGTTCAGGAAACGCTGTTGGACAAAATCTAAGTGAATTTGTTTCGCAACAAATTTCGAACTGGGCTTCGCAGTTGAGTGATAAATTCAATATAGGAGTAAATTACAGACCAGGAGATGCGCTTAATAAAGATGAATTTGACGTATCGGTAGCAACCGAATTATTTAAAAACCGGGTAGCAGTGGAAAGTAATGTTGGTGTTGCCAACAACAGCAACCAAACATCCAATATTATTGGTGACTTTACGGTAGAATTTAAGATTAGTAAAGATGGAAATTTAAGAGCAAAAGCATTTAACAAAACCAACACCAATAACCTAATTAACAACCTTAACTCACAATACACCCAGGGGATAGGTGTGTTTTACCGGAAAGAATTTAATACCGTAAGTGATCTTGTTGAATCTTTCAGAAGAAAAAGAAAAGATAAAACCACAAATTAAACTTCCATAAGCGAAGCACTACCTCCTACCCAATCCATATTCTTATTCTGACTTACACCAATCATAGCACCTTTGCTCAAACGTGTAAGATTTAATACCAATTTCGGATTGTTGTCTTTTTCCGGCCATACATACAGCAATCGTACTTCAACTTTGGCATTGCCTGTGGGTGTTACCAAACAAGGTTCGTACTTTACTTTTCTCTGTAACAAATAATATTGGCGATCATCCCGTGCAATTGAATCCAATGTGCTCGCTGTAACATCAATCACCACACCACTTCCTGCAAATGAATACAACGGTTTAAGCACATAGTTCTCTAAATCTTGTGGCCAATTTTTCAGATTACTTAAAAAACTACATTCCGAAGCGTATTTACTTTTTATAAACGGCATTGTGTACTTACTGATTCTGAAAAACCAATTGGGATGACCTGCCCATTCCACATCCACATCGTCAGTGAGGTTGAAATTTCTTTTCAGATCATTGCGTTGAAGCAATTCATCAAAAATTATTCTGTTATAAATTCTTTTAATCTGAATCTTCCGGTTATTCTTTTCATAAAACAATAAACGTCCTTCTTTGATAACCTTCGATATGCAAACAGGTTCAACACCAAGGTGTGTTTTAGTTTCCCAGAAATCAATCCATGTTTTTTGTTTCTCAGGTTCAATTTCAAGCAAAATAACGTTTTCAGGCGAGTGATTGCCAACGATTACCTGACGCATAAGCTCTCTGTGCTTTTCAGTGGTATATCCATTAAAGAAATGAGATAACCCTTCCGGTATGTCAAAATATTCTCTGTATTTGCGAGGCAGCAAATCCTGCCAGAAAAATAACGAAGCAAACCCTTGGAGTTCTATTAACTGAGGAAGGTATTCACCATTTGCATCCTTGCAGATTGCAAAATCAACAGCAATAAAATGAGGGTGATTGCACTCATTGGGAACCTCTAAATCTTTAGGTATTGCATGAATACTCTGTGATAAATATTCAGGCTTCAACACATTGCGCAATATATCATCACCGGCTTTCACCAGTTCATCCTTCAACTTTTTTGGAATAAAAACCGGAGTTTCTGCTATTCGGAATTCAACTTTTCGTTGATACAGATTGTCAAAATTATTTAAGAAATCATGATACACTTCATTCTTAAAGTTCTGATTATACTTCTTGCGGATTTCTTCTATCATAAAACCACTTTAAAACTGTTTTTTGAGATGTACAAAGATAAACCCTCCGCTACATATAAGCCATTTTCAGCAAAGTATTATTAGGCTTGGCCATCAGTATAAATATTTCTCACAAAATGTTTTAGGAATACATGCAAGGTATTCTGAGACGCTCTGATTCTCAAACGCTTCTATCAATATCATCAATTCTTTACTTAGAGTATAAATTCTAAGATATACCTTCTGATAATTCAGCCTAAATTGTATTTTCGCAAAAAAATATATTTATGCTTTTTCAACTATCAGAAGAACATTTAATGATTCAAAAAGCGGCAAGGGATTTTGCACAGAACGAATTATTGCCGGGAGTAATTGAGCGGGATGAACATCAGAAATTCCCTGCTGAGCAGATAAAAAAATTAGGAGAACTTGGCTTTTTGGGAATGATGGTAAGTCCTCAATATGGCGGTGCGGGTTTGGATGCAATATCATACGTTTTGGCGATGGAAGAAATTTCAAAAGTTGATGCATCGGCTTCGGTAGTCATGAGTGTGAATAACTCCCTTGTATGTTGGGGTCTTGAAACTTTTGGTACAGAAGAGCAGAAGAAAAAATATTTAGTTCCTTTGGCTAAAGGCGAAATCATTGGTGCATTTTGCCTGAGCGAACCTGAAGCCGGAAGTGATGCAACTTCACAACGCACTACAGCAATTGATAAAGGCGACCACTACTTGCTTAATGGAACAAAAAACTGGATTACCAACGGAAGCACAGCAAGTGTTTATCTGGTGATGGCACAAACCGATGTAGCCAAAGGGCATAAAGGTATAAACTGCCTGATAGTAGAAAAAGGAATGCCGGGATTTGTAGTAGGACCCAAAGAAAACAAAATGGGCATACGCGGCAGTGATACACACTCTCTGATGTTTACCGATGTGAAAGTTCCAAAAGAAAACCGAATTGGCGAAGATGGATTTGGATTTAAATTCGCTATGAAAACACTTTCAGGCGGACGAATAGGTATTGCATCACAGGCACTGGGCATTGCATCAGGCGCCTACGAACTTGCAGTGAAATATGCTAAAGAGAGAAAAGCATTTGGCAAAGAAATTAGCAAGCATCAGGCAATTCAGTTTAAACTTGCTGACATGGCCACTGAGATAGAAGCCGCTCGTTTATTATGTCTGAAAGCTGCCTGGCTCAAAGACCAGCATCTGAATTATGACCTTGCCGGAAGTATGGCTAAACTTTATGCATCAAAAGTTGCTATGGATACCACTGTTGAAGCCGTACAGATACATGGAGGTTATGGTTATGTAAAAGAGTTCCATGTTGAACGATTGATGCGTGATGCAAAGATTACACAGATTTACGAAGGCACTTCTGAAGTACAGAAAATCGTTATTTCAAGAGCGGTAACTTCTTAAGGTGCAATTCAAATAACTTAATAAAATGAAAGATTATACTCATTCAACCGCTGAGCGGATGATGCGTTATGCAAAGGTTGACACTACCTCTGACCCTAATTCCTCCTCACAACCAAGTACACTTAAGCAACTTGACCTGAGTAAACTGTTGGTAACAGAATTGAAGGCATTGGGGATAAATGATGCTTCGCTGGATGAGTATGGATATGTTTACGCAACTTTAAAAAGTAACACGTCAAAAAAAGTTCCTGTAATTTGTTATTGTTCACATGTGGACACTGCACCTGATTGCAGCGGAACCAATGTAAAGCCTCTGCTACACAGCAATTGGGATGGCAATGACATCATACTCCCTGACGATTCTTCAGTGATAATAAGCAAGGAAAAACATCCTTATCTGAAAAGCAAAATCGGTGATGATATCATTACTGCTTCGGGATTGACTTTATTAGGTGCTGATGATAAAGCCGGTGTTGCAGTTATTATGGACTTTGTTCAATATATGATGCAGCATCCGGAAATAAAACATGGCGACATTAGGATATTATTCACCCCTGATGAGGAAGTAGGACGCGGAGTAGATAAAGCGGATATGAAAAAGCTGGGTGCCGAATATGGTTACACATTAGATGGTGGCGAATGCGGTACGCTTGAAGGTGAAAACTTCTCTGCCGATGCTTGCTCCGTAAAATTTTATGGTGTAAGTGCACATCCCGGTTATGCAAAAGGTAAAATGGTAAATGCCCAAAAAGTACTTGCGCATTTTATCAGTCTTTTACCTGCAGACAAATTATGTCCGGAAGCTACTGATGGGTATGACGGCTTCGTACATCCTGTGAGTATTTCAGGAGGACTTGAAGAAGCTGAAGTGAAATTTATTATTCGTGATTTTAATACAGCAAAACTTGCTGATCATGTGTCGTTATTGAAAAATCTGGCCGAAACTACAGTTAATAAATTTAAAGGCTCGAAATTTGAAATCAAACGTTCGGAGCAATATCGAAACATGAAAGAAGTGCTTGACAAGCACCCACAGGTGATGAATTATGCAGAAGAAGCTTACAAACGAAGTGGAATACCTTGTGAACGACAAAACATAAGAGGTGGAACAGATGGTTCGCGATTATCATTCATGGGTATGCCATGTCCGAACCTGTTTACCGGAGAAATGGGCATTCACAGCAAAGAAGAATATGTAAGTGTTCAGGATATGAATAAAGCAGTAGAAGTGTTGGTGAATCTCTCCCTCATTTGGGAAGAAAAAGCCTGACACACTTTTTAGTACTGATACAATTCCAACAAATGCTTTTTAAATCTGTCGCGAGGAAGGAAATTCCATTCCAAACCATGTGACATTGGCACAGGTGTATCGAGGCTGCCACATCTTACTACAGGAGCATCCAGAAACTTGAAACACTCATGTCCAATTACAGCTGCTATCTCAGCTCCTATTCCACCTGTCAAAGTATCTTCATGAAACACGATTACTTTACCTGTTCGCTTTACTGATTCCATAACAAGTTCTTTATCCCAAGGCAACAGCGTTCTTAAATCAATCAGGTCGGCATTTATTTGTGGAAACTCTTTTAATGCTTCAAGCGCCCAGTGTACACCTAAACCATAAGTTACAATGGTAAGGTCATTACCCTGTTGAACAAGGTTTCCTTTACCTATAGGCAACGTAAAATAATTATCAGACACCAATCCGCTGATACTTCTGTATAATGCTTTATGTTCAAAATACATAACAGGATTAGGGTCTTCAATAGCCGCGGCCAAGAGTCCTTTGGCATCCTGAGGAAATGCAGGGTAAACAATTTTTAATCCGGGTATATGAAAAAACCAAGCTTCTGTTGACTGCGAATGAAAAGGTCCTGCTCCTACTGCAGCACCAGTAGGCATTCGCACTACTACATCAGCGTTCTGCCCCCAGCGATAATGTGTTTTTGCCAGGTTATTTGCTATCTGATTGAATCCGCACGTTACGAAGTCGGCAAACTGCATTTCTACTATTGATTTATATCCGTTGATGGACAATCCAAGTCCTGCACCTATAATGGCCGATTCAGTAATAGGTGTATTTCTCACACGCGACTTTCCAAACTCTTCTACAAAACCCTGTGTGGCTTTAAATGCTCCTCCGTACTCTGCAATATCCTGACCCATGATAACCATATTCGGGTGACGTTGCATAGCCTGCCTCATGCTTTCGGAAATGGCATCCAGAAAACGTTTTTCTGTTTTGGATTCAGAAGGATTTATTACAGCAACTTCATGCTGCTCAAACAGGTCATTCAATTCAGACTGCGTGTCAACTTCAATTTCGTTTTCGGAATAAGTTATTTGAAGATTGTCTTCAATTTCCTTTTTAATCTTACTGCGTATATCCTCAACACGTTGCTTTGATAGAATATTATTCTCGAGCAGGAAGTTTTCAAAGTTGGCGATCGGATCTTTCTTTCCCCACTCATCAAACAAATGCTGAGGCACATATTTGGTTCCTGAGGCTTCTTCGTGTCCACGCATCCTGAAAGTTCGGGCTTCAAAAATTACGGGTCTTGGATTCTGCCGAATATCTTTCAGCAAAGTATTGAGTGTGTGATATACTTCCAAAATATTATTTCCATCCACACTTACACCTTCAATACCATAACCTATTCCCTTATCGGCAAAACTTTTACAACGGAATTGTTCGCTGGAAGGTGTAGATAATCCATATCCATTATTTTCAACTATAAAAATAACCGGAAGATCCCAAACGGCAGCAACATTTACTGCTTCATGAAAATCACCTTCACTGGTACCTCCGTCTCCCGAAAAAACAATTGTTGCGCTATTATTTTCTTTGAGTAAATTTCCTAATGCAATACCATCTGCAATACCGTTTTGTGGTCCAAGATGAGAAATCATTCCAATGATATGGTACTCTTGAGTTCCGAAATGAAAAGAACGATCGCGCCCTTTGGTAAATCCTCCGGGCTTACCCATCCATTGAGAGAATAAACGGTGCAGTGGTATTTGTCGCACACTAAACACACCGAGATTGCGGTGCATGGGGAGTATATACTCATCAGGTAATGCTGCCATTGCTGCTCCTACAGCTATCGCCTCCTGTCCGATTCCGGAAAACCATTTTGCCAGTTTTCCCTGACGAAGCAGTACCAGCATTTTTTCTTCTATCAGTCTAGGCCTTATCAGTTCATGATAGAGTCTGATTAATAATTCATCGGAATAATCTTTTCTGTCGAATTGCATGATTAATTATGAAAGGGGCTGCAAAATTAACTTTATTAATGTAGTTTTGTTTAATCGAAATGCAAAGTATAATTATAGGAATAATAGTAGGATTAGCAGGCGCATTCCTTGTTAATAAACTGCGTAAACCGCATGGTGGCTGCTCTAAATGCCAATCAAATAAACAGGGGGGCAATAATATTTAGATGTGTTTTCTGTCATAAAAAAAGAGGTCGAATATCTCGACCTCTTTTTTTACATTTTAAAATAACTTAATTAATGCTGAGCGTTTTCGCCTGAAGTTTGAGTATTTTCAGGAGTTGTAGCAGCAGCGTCAGTTGCAGGTGCACCTTCCGCAGGAGCAGCTTCAGTAGCAGCAGCAGCTTGTTTATTTGCTTCTTCCTGAGCAGCTTGCATTTGTGCTTCAGCGTTAGCAATTGAATCCTGAGTAGCTTTTTCAGCAGCAGCTTTTTCTTCTGCAGATGGGCCGCATGATACTAAAGTAAACATACCGGCAACAGCCATTAATGTGAATAATTTTTTCATCTTACAAATTTTATAAATTGATTTAACACTCCAAAAGTATTTTAGTTTTTTGGGATAGCGATAATTTTTTTAGTCTTAAAACAAAAAGTTTTAAACAACTTTATCATCAATGAATGCCGTGCATCATCTTAATCAGTTTACGATAGATAGCCAGAAGAACCAATGCTCCAGCGCCACTTAAAACGATAAACACACAGAAGAAAACGAACAAGTTATCTATCTGAATGCCAAGGAATGACGGGATTTTGGCGGCCTCCAACGGTGCTTCACCAGCTCCGGGAGGTATTAAAGCACTCAGTGTACCTGCAAATTTATTGGCAGCAGCATTAGCGAGAAACCATGTACCCATCAGCAAGGATGACAACCGAATGGGTGCCAGTTTACTAACCATACTCAGACCGATAGGCGACAAACATAATTCACCCATGGTGTGTACTATATACAAAGCAAACAGCCAGAACATGCTAATTTTGACAGAAGGATCAACACCATGCACAGCATAGGCAATAATTACAAACCCTAACGACACGAGTGCAAGCCCCATAGCCATTTTCAGAGGTGATGGCGGCTCCATATTCATTTTGGAAAGTTTACCCCACATCATGGTAAATAAAGGTGCAAGGGTGATAATTGCCAACGGGTTTACCGACTGAAACCAAGAGGCGGGAAAGTCATTTTTTGTAAAATCGGTGATATATCCTGTGAGTGTAAGTACCAGCATTGCAGCAATACCAATTACCTGAATAGATAAAATTGCTTTGGAAGCCCATTCAAAAAACCATCCTAACGCTTTTGTCAGATAAAAAATTAATACCGAAGCTCCTACAAGAATAATGTATCTGCTGATATGTATTTTCACATCTCTGTCAACCTGTTGATCGGCAAAAATGGTAAGTGATGCTCCCGCCTGCTCAAAGCAAGCCCAGAAAAATATTACGAAAAATGCCAGAATGAAAATTACTGTTATACGCTGCCTTTCAACGTTATTGAGTGATTTATCTGTAAGAATAATCAGCGGCATAATAATCATTGAAGAGTAAATGAGATAGCCAATAACATCCAGATTTGCAATGGTATAAGCGGTAGAACCTTCAGTTGAAACTGAAGCAGCACCAACGATTAATTCAATGATGTTATGATAGTTTAACAAACCATAAATGAGTAAGGTAGATCCTATAATAACCCCAAGCGTTTTCATGTCCATTCGCTGTTTAGGCATACCCAAAGGTTTACCTTCAGGGTCCACCAGATGCTTATTCTTAAGCAGCTCAAAAGAGATGGTACTAACTACCATACCAATACCTGCTGCCAGAAAACCCCATTTAAACTCTGTAGGAATGTGGTTTCCTGATGCATCGAACACCTCACCTAAACCTCCGCAAATGAGTGGTGAAAAGAAAGCACCGAGGTTAATACCCATATAAAAAATAGTGAACGCACCATCAATCCGATGATCATTTTGAGGATACAGTTGCCCAACCATAGTGGAAATATTAGGCTTAAAGAAACCATTACCTATAATGAGAAGTGTAAGACCAACCCACATCATGGCAACGGCAGACTGACTGGCCTGTCCGGGGATTACAAGACCTCCACTGAAAAACAAACAGAACTGACCTATAGCCATTAAAATACCCCCAACAAAAATACTTCTGCGATTACCCCAGAATTTATCTGAAATATAACCTCCGAGTAAAGGAGTGAGATAAACCAATCCGGTAAAACTTCCATAAATGTTGGATGCTGATGCGGCTGATAAAAGAAGAGCCTTGGTCATGTATAAAACAAATATGGCTCTCATGCCATAATAGCTGAAACGTTCCCACATTTCAGTAAAAAACAAGAGGTAAAGTCCCCGTGGGTGACCTTGTTGTGCTGTTTGACTCATAGTTGGATATAAAATTTCGGAGGGCTAATGTAAATATTTTTTAATTGCATGGCTCATCCGATAAATTTGAGAGTTAAATGTTCCGTTATAATTTTCTATGGGGTTACATTTTGCAATTCATCCTTATAGAATTTCAATGCCCCGATAAAGTGTTCTACACACTCATCCAGGTTTCCGTCAAAACGTCCTCCGGCTGCATTGTGATGACCTCCGCCATTAAAGAATTTTTTTGCCAGTTCTCTTACTGAAAAGTCGCCTTTGGAACGAAAAGAAATTTTAACACCACCATCTTCTTTCTCGGTAAACAGGGCTGACATCTTCACACCTTTAATATTCAAAGGGTAATTCACTATGCCTTCGGTGTCGCCTGTCTGATGATTAAATTGCTCCAATTCGGTGCGCGTGAGTGCTATATAAGATGCATGAAATGCGTGGATTAACTGCATTTTTTCTCTCAGACAATATCCAAGGAAACGAATTCGATCTTCAGTAAAAGTATCTGAAACCGATTCATGAATTTTTACATGATTCATGCCTGTGTCCATCAGTGCAGCAATGATGCGATGCGTGTCGGCACTCATGGATGAAAACCGGAACGAGCCTGTATCTGTCATAATCCCTGTGTAAAGACATTCAGCCACATCGGCATTCATTTTATATTCGGGGTTAAGTATGCGGATAAAATAATAAACCAACTCGCAGGTAGCACATGACTGAGGGAAAGAGAACACATATTGGGCATTGATTTGTGGTTCGATATGATGGTCAATAACTACTTTAACAGCTTTATTATCCATCATTGCATGCTGCATGGCCTCAACCCTGCTCTGTTCATTAAAATCGAGGCAAAAAATAATTTCAGCTTCGTGAAAATATTTTTCTGCCTGCTTGGGTTTTAACTGATAATTAAGAACTTTATCGTTGCCTTTCATAAAACTGATAAATTCAGGATAATCACTAGGAACGATAGCTTTTACTTTGTGTTTTTGTGAATGAAGAAAATTGTATAACCCAAGCAACGATCCAATGGCATCGCCATCGGGTTTATAGTGAGTGGTTATGGCAACCTTTCGGGGCACCGATAAAAATTGTTTTAACTCTTGGATGTGTGCGTGATTAAATACAGGAATCATTCTTAAACCTATTGGTGTTTTTACAAATGTAGACATTTAATCGGGCTGATTGCATGGTTTAAACTCGTACTTTTGTGGCCGCAAAAAAATTAAAGTAATAATACTGCTAAAAATGAGCACAACATTCACTATGCTGAAGCCCGATGCAATAGCCAATGGCTACATGGGCGCAATTCTGGATCATATTATTAAAGCCGGATTTAAGATTAAAGCCATGAAGTACACAAGATTAACCGCTGAGAGAGCAGGAGAATTTTATGCGGTACACAAAGAGCGACCTTTTTATAATGACCTGGTAAAATACATGTCATCAGGGCCAATAGTAGCGGCTATTCTGGAAAAAGATAATGCGGTAGAAGATTTCAGAAAAACCATTGGTGCTACTGACCCTGCCAAAGCCGAGGCCGGAACCATACGTAAACTTTATGCCAAAAGCATTGAAGCTAATGCCGTTCATGGTTCGGACAGTGATGAAAATGCAGCGATTGAGTCATCATTCTTTTTTTCAATGACTGAACGTTTTTAATCTCAATTCGGACTTTGGGATGAAAAAAAACTGAAAATCCTGCCGACAGACAAAAAAAATCAACTTCGGCAGGATTTTTTCGTATCTTTACTTGAATAAATAATAAATAAAACAAGGCTACACAATAATATCAATAAAGCCCCGTTAATAATCTCAAAATAAAGTTTCACTTTTTTAAAAAACAGGAGGAAAAATATAGCATAAAACTCTACTTAACATTCAAACTGAAAAAAGGAGTCTATTATGCATAAACCTGTTCTTACCGACCAGCAACTGGTCGAAATGTACCAACAAGGAAACGAAAACTGTCTTACTATTTTAATTGAACGACATCAGAAGAGAATTTTTTCGGCTATTCTCTTTTTAGTCAACGACCGCGAAACTGCTGAAGATATCTTTCAGGATACGTTTGTAAAGGTTATCAATACCTTGAAACGCGGCACTTATAACGAAGAAGGGAAATTTCTCCCCTGGGTGTTACGCATAGGTCATAACCTGGTAATTGACCATTTCCGCAGAAATCAACGTATGCCGCTAGTCCGCGACAAGGAAGATTATTCCATCATAGAGTCACTTAAACTGACAGATGAAAATGTACAAGATAAAATGATGCGTGAGCAGATTTATAAAGAAGTGCGTTTGCTGGTTGAAGAACTTCCTTTTGAGCAAAAAGAAGTTGTTATCCTCCGTCATTTTGCCGATATGAGTTTTAAAGAAATTGCTGATGCTACGGGTGTGAGCATTAATACCGCACTTGGACGGATGCGTTATGCACTGATTAACCTTCGTAAAATAGTAGAAACTAAAAAACTGGTGCTGGTATCATAAAAAAGTGTGCAGTTATATACTATTCTGCAACAGGTTGCGTTATAAAGGCAAATGAACAAATATTTGCCTATGTACAACAACTTTACTCACGACCACTTAATTCTTTATTATTTTAACGAGACCGACCTTCCGGATACGGTACTCACACAACAGCATATTGATACATATCCTGAGGTGGAAGAAGAATTTGATGCCATTGTAAATACAATGGAAAAAATAGAAAATGCACTGGTTAATCCATCAGCAGAAAGTATTCAAAAGATTCTTGCTTACAGCAAGACCGTTGTAAGTTGAAATATTAAAAAGGATTAATGCCTTAGACGTTATGATGCAGATTTTCACAATCATAACTAAATGCTATAAGCATACTTATATCTGCTGACAGCAGATTGGATAAGATGTATTACTGATTAATGATTGTTAAAAATAATTTACAATTCCGAAGTGAATTTTTGCACTTCGGAATTGTATGGGATTACTGAACTGTTTACCTACTGCATAGTTTAGCGAGAAGATTCCGAGTTTGGTTTCAAAAGTGATACCTGCTCCAAAACCCAGAGGTTTATCATAATGATTTTCTTTCAAAGTTTCTGAAGCATAATAAGCCTGATTGTAAAAAAGCTGAAGGAATGAATTACGATCAAGTAAATATCTGAATTCTGTTTTGCCGATATAATATTGAGTTGCATAAATAGATTCCTCATCAAAACCGCGCAGTGTTTTTAATCCCCCAATCCTGTACTGCTCGTTACTGAAAACATTTTTTGAATTCATCCAGGCTGCCATCATACCTGTATTAAGTACAAAACGACTTCCTATAGGAAAAAACACATCTGCAGAAAGTTCTGACTGATATGTTTCGGTATTTAGCTTTATGTTATTGTAAAGCTCTATGTTCAAATTCGGATTCTTCAATATTTTTTTTCGACCGGCACCGGCAGTTATGTCAACAATATATCCTGAAGTGGGATTGAGTCTGTAATCCGTTTTTTCTCTCCTTAAATTAAGACCGTAAGTAGTATTAACCATATCAGCGTAAGACGGCAAAACGGTAGCATTAACCAGTGATGAGGTTGACAACAAAGAAGTTTTTTTATTGGTTACAAACAATTTCAGATAACTGTTGCCTCGGAGCATATACTGTATTGCAGCATTCAGATTTACATCAATATAGGTTGTATCGCGTTTATAAATAGCCAGACCACCTTCCACACCGAAGGGTGTAGAAAAAAGAAACGGATAATTAATTCGGGTGCGCAAATCTTGTGTATTTGCAACAGGCTGTTTCCAGTTGATTTCAAATTGTTCGCCACGGCCAAATGCACTGATAAGTTTCAGCCTCAAATCACCGCTGAGTTTAATCTTTCCCTTTTTATTATCATCAGGCAATACCCCGATGATACCGTCAACTTGCGAAGCCTTTCTGTTGGCCAGTGATAGAATAATTATTGCCTTTCCTCCTTCAAAAGATACAATAAATGGAGCTGTTTCATTGACCATAGGAAGTTCCTTCAAACGTATTGATATGCCTCTTATGACAGACTCGTTATACACATCACCATTTTTAATGTTGATATAATTCTGCAGATATATCCGGCTCAGTTTTGCATTGCCACGAACAATGACACTGTCAATAGTTATCAGGTCGTTTTTCTCTATATGAATCTGACCTGACAAGGTATTGCCTTCCCAATTTTGATTGACAAGTTTTATCTCTGCAAAAGGGTATCCATGGTTTTCGTACCAGGTAAGTAGCGATTTAAAAATTCCTGCAAAACTTTCAGGAGTGATTTTGGTGTTAACCCATCGTTTTTCGCTTCTGCCTGTTTCGTTCCATATTCTTTCATCCACATTACCTCGGCTCAATGCAGCCCATTTATATCTCTCACCAATAACAATTGTTGCATTTACTTTATGTTGATTAAAACTTACACTGTCAACAGATGCTGCCAAATAACCATCAGACTGATACTGATTGAGAAGTTTATTTATTTCTTTAATTACTAAAACAGAATCAGTAAGATTGGATTTATATTTAACAGCGGGAAGATGGTCGCCTGAAATTTTCAATTCATACTGCGACAATGCCGACACCGGAATCAGCATTAAAACATATAAAATAAATCCTACTCCGTATTTCAAATTTTAAATATTATTGATGTTCCAATCAATAGGTGCATGCCCTTCTTCAACTAATAACGCATTTGTTTTTGAAAAATGACGACAACCGTAAAATCCGGTAACTGAGAATGGAGAAGGATGTGCTGCTTTAAGAATGTGGTGTTTGCTGCTGTCAATTAGATTTTCTTTGGCTTGTGCAAATCTACCCCACAGAAGAAATACCAAACCATTGCACTGCTTTGACAGCGTCCGTATTACAGCATCGGTAAATTGCTCCCAACCATGCCCGTGATGTGATGCCGGTTGCCCTTGCCTTACCGTGAGAGTTGCATTGAGCAGAAACACGCCTTGCCTTGCCCATTTTTCGAGATTACCGTGAATGGGAATCGGAATTCCCAAATCAGTATTCAGCTCTTTAAAAATATTAACCAAAGACGGAGGGGGTTTTATCCCATCGGAAACAGAAAAACAAAGACCATTGGCCTGACCTGCACCATGATAGGGATCCTGACCTATAATTACTACTCTGACCGCAGATATTGGAGTGAAATTAAATGCACTAAAAATCTGAGGCCCGGGGGGATATATCCTATACGTTTGTCTTTCTTCTAATAAAAATGATTTTAGTTGCCGGAAATAAGGCTGACTAAACTCTTCTGAGAGTGCCTCACTCCAACCGGCTTCCATTTTCACTTTTACTTCAGACATCGTTAACGCTTATGGCAGCTAAATTACTCATTACTTCTTTCTTAGAATGAATGAAAATGTCGTCCTACTATGAGGAAACCGCATTTGTTAATAATTAATGTCTAATTTTCGTGAAATAACTCAGTAATTGTTTCGTTTTTTATTTCTTTGCAACTCAAATACGCTTAAATAATGAAAAAGACACTTACTGCTTTCTTGCTTGTCGCCATGGTAATAGCTTTAAATTCCTGTAAAAGTCGCGAAAAATGCCCTGCTTATGGTAGTCATACCACTCCGGGGACACATCAACCTTCTTAATTAACTTAAATCAAAAAAAATTAAGCTGCCTTTATTTGGCGGCTTTTTTGTTTTGTATTGTTTTCAGGAAATACCCACTCTTTAAAGAAAAAAGCAAAGGGGGCGTTACCGCTCCTATCGCTCCAAAAATACTTCCATATTTTTAACCTCTTCGCAAACCATAGCAACTCCCTGAGGAAGACTTATGCGATGTTTCCATCCTAAAGCATGCAGTTTATCTACAGAAAGCAATTTGCGCGGTGTACCATCAGGTTTTGTGGTGTCAAACTTCAATTCACCTGTATATCCGAGTGTATTTTTCACAAGCAATGCCAGTTCCTTAATACTGATATCTTCACCGGTACCGATATTTACGGTAGAGCCATCGCTGTAATTCTGCATTAGAAAATAGCAGGCATCAGCCAAATCATCAACATGCAGAAACTCTCTGCGTGGTGAGCCAGTTCCCCAGATCTCAACTGAAGGAAGGTTTTGAGTCACTGCATCATGAAACTTACGGATAAGAGCGGGTAGTACATGCGAGTTTTTAAGATCGTAATTGTCGTTAGGGCCGTACAAATTGGTAGGCATTGCAGAAATATAATCTACCCCGTACTGATCGCGGAAAGCTTCACACATTTTCAGCCCTGCAATTTTTGCCAAAGCATAAGGTTCGTTGGTAGGTTCAAGCGGACCTGTAAGAAGGTATTCTTCCTTTAAAGGCTGTGGGGCCATCTTAGGATAGATACAAGAAGAACCGAGAAACAACAATTTCTTAACCTTATGGTCGAACGAGCTTTTAATGACATTACATTCAATGGCAAGATTTTCATAAATAAAATCTGCACGATAGGTATTGTTAGCAACAATACCACCAACTTTTGCAGCTGCAAGAAAAACATACTCCGGTTTTTCTGCTCTGAAAAAGTCTTCAACAGCAGCTTGATTTCGGAGGTCGAGTTCTTTTGACGTGCGGACAATAATATTTGAGTAGCCGTCTTTCTCCAGTCTGCGAACTATTGCAGAACCCACCATGCCACGATGGCCGGCAACATAAATTTTAGCACTTTTTTGCATGATTAATTACGCTTCGTGATAGTTAATGATTTTATGCCCACCTGCCTTGAGATACTGATCGCGTTTGAAAAGTTCAAGGTCGCAGTGCATCATTTCTTTTACAATTGATTGAAGATTATGTTTGGGTTCCCATCCTAATATTTTCTTTGCTTTAGAAGGATCGCCAATTAAAAGTTCCACTTCAGCCGGACGGTAATATTTAGGGTCAATGCGCATAACTACGCTACCCACAGGTAACTGATAGGCGGGATTGTTACATTTTTTAATTACAGCAATTTCATTTTCTGCAGCTCCCTGGAATTCAATTTCCATACCTACTTCTTTAAATGCAAGAATTATAAAGTCACGAACGGTAGTAGTGATTCCGGTAGCAAGCACAAAATCATCAGGCTTATCCTGCTGTAACATGAGCCACATACCTTCCACATAATCCTGTGCATGTCCCCAATCGCGTTTTGCATCAATGTTTCCCATGTAAACAGTATCCTGCAGCCCCAAAGCAATTCGGGCTACAGCACGTGTAACTTTACGTGTTACGAAAGTTTCGCCTCGTAATGGCGATTCATGATTAAACAATATTCCGTTAGAAGCAAACATGTTGTAAGCTTCGCGGTAGTTTACAAAAATCCAGTAAGCATATAGTTTGGCTACAGCATAAGGCGAACGTGGGTAAAAGGGTGTTGACTCACGTTGTGGCACTTCCTGCACAAGACCATATAATTCACTTGTTGAAGCCTGATAAATACGGCATTTATTGGTCATTCCTAGCATACGTACAGCTTCAAGAATGCGCAATGCCCCTATGCCGTCAGCATTGGCAGTATATTCGGGCATGTCAAAACTCACACGCACGTGGCTCATAGCACCGAGGTTATAAATTTCATCCGGTTGCACTTCCTGAATAATGCTGATAATGTTAGCAGAGTCAGTCAGATCGCCATAATGCAGTTTGAATTTCACATTCTTCTCATGCATATCTTCATACAGGTGATCAACCCTTTCAGTGTTAAAAAGAGAGCTCCTGCGCTTAATGCCGTGAACTTCATAACCTTTTTGCAATAGTAGTTCACTCAGGTAGGCACCGTCCTGTCCGGTAACACCGGTAATTAAAGCTTTTTTCATTGTTGATTTGAAATTAAAATACTGTAAACGAAGAGTGGTTCATCTTAGTTACTTAATTTAGTTAATAATTTTCATCATTGCTAAATAATAGCTAAGGTAATTTTTTAATTTTGTGCAAATTAAACAATTTTAAACCACCAATATAGAACCATTTACTGAAATTTATAGTATAAACGGGTTCATACTATGACTATATGAATAATCAAAAAAATATTAAGAACCAATCTATTGTAGATGCCAAAGATGTTAAAACCGCTTTAAATCTTGTATTTAAAAACTGGTACTGGTTTCTGATATTTATTACTTTAGGTGTGGCCGGTGGAGTTTTTCTCTATTATAAAACCGTTCGAATTTACGGAGCAGAAGCAAAAGTGTTAATAACTCCAACCAAAAACGCTTTTAAAGATGCGCTATCTACAAGTCTTCCGATGGGGCCTAATAAGGAAGAAGTTTCAAATGAAATAGAAATATTATCCTCCACCAGATTGGTAAGTGAGGCCATAAACAAACTCAATCTGGATATATCGTATTACATCAAAGGGCGATTGAAAACCGGAGAAGTTTATAAAGGAACCCCTTTTAGTGTGGATGGAAAAGTTCTGGATGAAACATTTTACGGGATACCATTTAATTTAAGGATTATTGATAAAGACTCCTATAGCCTTGACGTTAGTACTCCAACGTATTCATTTAAAAAGACCTTAAAATTCGGAGAGCCTGTAGTAACAGAAAAATTCAGCATAGTAGTTACAGGTCGGGAAGATGCAATTAAACACAATCCGAAATTCAGTGAGTTTCAATATCTTTTCGTTATTAATAATCATCGTTATTTAGTTAAGAAATATAAAGATGCCTTAAGCCTTGAAAAGGATCAGGATGCATCCATCATTAACGTTCGAATAGAGGATGAGGTAGAAGAAAAAGGTGTTGATTTTCTGGATACACTTACCAAACTCTATATAAATTATTCTATTTCGGTAGCACGCGAAATCAATGAGAACTCACTTCGTTTTATTGAAGATCAGCTTAAATACACGGAAGATCAGTTAAACGGAGTAGAAACCAACCTCGTGGATTATCAACAGCAGAGTGGAGCCATTGATGTAACCAATCAGCAGAGTTCTCTGGTAAAAGAAAAGATGGATATACAGGGTGAGAAAGCAAAACTACAAGCACGACTAAGCTCAATTGAATATGTTTACAATCAATTAGCCAGTGGCGGAAGTGATATAGCTACTTTATCTCCGGCATTATATTCCGATCAAAGCAATCCGGGACTTGCTTCTGCATTTCAGGATTTGTCCACCCTTTTACAACGAAGAACAAATTTGTCATTCAGCCAGACGCCTAATAGCCCGCAGATGAAAGAAATTGACGGGTTGATTAACAAAGCAAAAGAGAACCTGATTGGCATTGTGATGAATATGCGTAAGGACTTAGTAATGCAAATTAATTTCTTGTCGCAACGTGAGGGCAATTTTGCTGCATCACTAAACCGAATGCCTTCAACCATTAAAGGATTAAGCGATATCACCAGAAAAAAAGAGATAAACGAAAAGATGTATCTCTTCCTTTTGGAAACAAGAGCCCAAACAGTTATTGCCAAAGCTGCCATTGTTCCTGACAAATCAATTCTTGAACCGGCAAACAGTCTAGGATTACTTAAGCCAATCCGAAACAAATTGATATTTACCGGTGTAGGTATAGGATTAGCGCTTGCATTTCTTGTCATATTCCTCAAGAGTATTTTCCTCAATTATATTTTCACCAAAGACGAACTTGCGGATATTACGCATCAGCCAATTATTGGAGTTATAGGCAAAAGCCCCGAAGCCAAAAAAGAATACCTGGTGGTACATTCTGCACCACAGTCACTCACGGCTGAAGCTTTCCGTGTTGTAAGGACCAACCTCTCCTACTTTGCACCAAAATCTGCATCAAAAGTCATTTTGTTCACTTCAACCATATCAGGAGAAGGAAAAACTTTTTGCGCAGTGAACACTGCAACCACACTTGCACGAGCTAAGAAAAAGGCTGTAATCATTGACCTTGACCTTCACAAACCCAAACAAGCAACTGCATGGAATATGACCAATGATATAGGAGTAACATCGTACTTGGTTGGAAAAGCATCTTTAAAAGACATCATCAAAGATACTCCGGTAGAAAATCTGAAAGTAATTCTGAGCGGACCTAAGTCGCCAAATGCTTCTGAATTGATTTTAGACCCTATGATGGAACAACTGATTCAGGAACTTAAAGAACATTTTGACTACATCATTCTTGATATGCCTCCGGTAGGACTGTTATCAGATGCGTTGGTAATGATGAAACAGTCAGACTTGAATCTTTATGTTATGAAGGCCGGCTACAGCAAAAAAGATTTTGTGGATGTGGCTCATCAGCTGATGGAGAAAAATAATATTAAGAGTCTAAGCTTTATTCTGAATGGTGTAAATCCCAAAAATATGCCTGTAGGCTACGGAGGCGCATATTACAAATAACCCGAAAACAAAACTATGGCATTAAGTAAAAAGGACTATACCTCATCACAGGCTTTTAAACAAACTTATCAGAGCCTTAAAGATCATCTATCATCATTACAGAAGAAAAAACTTAAATGGTTAGCTCTGTTAATTTTTATATCAGCGGTACTGGACGTTTTTGGGCTTGCTTCTGTATTGCCATTAGTAAAAATGGCAACGGAACCTGAAATAATACACTCTAATAAATATTTCAGTTCTATTTATGACTATCTGCATTTCAGCAGCGATAAAGGGTTTATGGTATTTTTTATCGTTGTGATATTATTATTCCAATTTTTCAAAACAGGCTTCGGCATTTTTGTAAATTATATTGAAGGGAAATTTATGGCCGATGTTGCCAATAACATATCCCGAAATCAATTCTCAAAATATTTCTCTTTATCCTATTTTAATTTCAACAGCGTAAAATCATCACGCATAATAAATCACGTTCAGCAAAACCCTGCATCATATACTGCGTGGGTCATGTTGCCTATACTGATGCTTTTTTCAGAGTCTATCATTCTTATTTTTATTGTTACATTGATTGCGGTATATAATTTAAAACTGTTTCTATTTATACTGATGATTATCGGACCAGCATCCTATTTGCTGTATAAGTCTGTTAACACCAAGAATGAACAGATAGGCCGAGGTCTTGACAAAATGTTTCCTCAGGCGTTGGCCGCCATCAATAATTCCATCATGGGTTTTGTGGATATTAAACTTGCCAATAAGATTGACTTTTACAGAGAGAAATTTCTGAAATACCAAAAAGAATATCACAACCTTTCCATGAGCTCCATCGTCATCAACATGATTCCGTTTCGTGGTTATGAGTTGGTGGCTATCTTAGGTATTGTAGTAATCTTTGTATATGCAATTTTTATCGAAGGCGGAAGTCAGGATGTGATAATGATGGTGGGTGCTTTTGCTGCTGCAGCTTATCGTTTGATGCCGTCATTAAACCGTATCATGAATGCCATCATGCAGATAACAAAAAATCAGGTGGCTATAGAAAATCTGAACGAATACAACGAGCTTTATGTGAAACAAGCTGAAATGAACCGTAATGTACCTATTGTTTTTGAAAAAGATATTGCTTTTGAAAATATCAGTTTCACCTTTCCTAAATCGAACGAACCTGTTCTTAAGAGCATTTCATTTACAGTAAAAAAAGGCGAGAAAGTTGGGTTTGTAGGTAGTTCGGGATCAGGGAAGACTACTTTAATGAATATATTATTGCGCTTTTTTGATGAAAACAATGGTCGAATATTAATTGACGGGCAACCATTAAAAGAAGAAAATCTGGAGTACTGGAGAGGAATGATAGGCTATGTTAAGCAAGATATTTTTATGCTTGACTCAACGGTAGAGGAAAATGTAGCATTCGGAGAAGACAAAATTGATGAACATCAACTTGACTTGGCTATCAAGCAGGCATCTCTGGATGATTTTGTAAATGGTTTACCCAAAGGCGTAAATACAGAAGTTGGCGAACGTGGATCACGATTGTCCGGTGGCCAGCGACAACGGATAGGAATTGCCCGCTCGCTCTATCGCAATGCTCAGGTACTGGTTTTTGACGAAGCCACGAGTGCTCTGGACACTCAAACAGAAAGGGAAGTAAGCGAAGCTATAGATTCTTTATCCGATACGAATAAAACGATATTTATAATTGCTCATCGTATAACCACCCTAAAGAACTGTGACCGCATTTACGAACTCAAAAACGGAGAAATATCAGGAGTTTATACTTACAATGAGTTGGTTGAAAAGGTAATTTAACTAATCAATATGATTCGCAAAATAGTTTCTCAGCTACGTATGCGTTATCTGAATCTGCGATCGCAGGGCACTGTGCAGGAGTTGACAGATGAAGAGCGATTGATATTGGCATTAAAATGGTTTCAGCAAACTTTATTACCCGGAGGTGGCAGTGCTGCCAAATATTCCATGATGTTTAACAAATGGTTTCCCTCCTACCCTGAAACAACAGCATTCTGGATAAACACACTCATATATCTTCAGAGAGAAAAAAAAGAAATTTTTTCAAGTGTTTTCGGGAATCAGCCCATCATTGAAGATTTAATAAAATGGCTGCTTACTACACAGCGAAAGGACGGAACATTTCCCGGTTCTTATGGCGATTTTAAGAATCAGCCTCCAAGAGTATTCAATAACGGACAGATTATTTTTGCATTAACCGATTACTATCAGCATTTTGGAAACGAAAAATGCCTGGAAGCCGCTAAACAAAGTGCAGACTGGATATTAAGAGTACAGGATAATGATGGTGCCTGGAGACAATTTACATTAAATCAATTAAGCTCCAATACGCGTACAGCATGGGCGCTCATCAAATTGGGAATGTTAACAGGTGAAAAAAAATACATACAATCGGGAAAGGCCAATATCAATTTTGCCATAACGCTTCAGGATAAAAATGATTACTTTGTAAGTAATGGTTTTGATGAAAATGAAATTCCGAGTACACACACCATAGGCTATGCACTTCGCGGAATTGTGGGTGCAGGAATTGATTTAAATGATGACCATTGGATTAATACCGTGGAACGTGCCTTCAAACGCATAATGCCGCTGGTAAAAGAAGATGGTTATTTAACCGGTGAATTGGATGAGGAATGGAAATCGGATGCAGCATTTTGTTGTTTACCGGGAAATTGCCAGTTAAGTGTTGTTGGATTTGTATTAGCATCACATACCCAACAAAAAGAATATGCAGTAACAGCATCCAAACTATTGAGTTATGTAAAAGAGAAGCAATTATTATCACATTCGCCCATGGTAAACGGAGGAATTTCAGGGTCATGGCCGGTATCAGGTGGATATTGCGCTTATGATATTCCTAACTGGGCATCCCGTTTCTTTGTGGATGCGCTCATCTTGGAGGAGCAATTTAAAAATCGTCAGGAAAAACAACCTGAACAAAATTAAAATTTAAACGTAAAAATAGGCAAAGGAGTAATAATGAAAAAGATTTTAATTGTAGTAGGTACACGCCCTAATTTTATAAAGATAACCCAGTTCAAGAAAGTGAATGCTCAAATGGGAATGCCCTTTGATATTAAAATAGTACATACCGGTCAGCATTACGACAGTAAGATGGCGGATGTGTTTTTTGAACAATTTGAACTGACTCCTGATTTCTGGCTCAACATTCCTCATGGAACACCAAACTCTCAAATGGCGGAGATTATGTTGCGTCTGGAAAAAGTAATGCTAGAGTACAAACCTGATTTATTGATGGTTGTTGGCGATGTAAACTCTACCTTTGCAGCAGCACTTACAGCCAACAAGATGAACACAAAGATTGCTCATATAGAAAGTGGGTTGCGCAGTAATGACCGTACCATGCCTGAAGAGATAAACCGAATACTCACCGATGCAATTACGGATTATTTTTTTATCACCGAAGATAGTGGCCAGGAAAATTTAATTCTCGAAGGAAAAAAAGCTCAACAATTGTTCTTTGTAGGCAACACCATGATAGATACACTGGTGGCGTTTGATCATAAAATTCAAGAATCGGATATATTAAGCAAACTTAATATTCGAGAAAAGGAATTTGTACTGATGACGATGCACCGCCCTGCAACTGTTGACTTTAAGGATGGTTTAGAAAATCTTTTCTCGATTATCAGACTCATCACCAAAAATCACAAGTTGGTATTTCCTATTCATCCTCGCACTATGCATAGAATAGAAGAGTTTGGATTGAAAAATGAAATAGTGAATAACGACAAACTTATTCTAACGGAGCCACTTGATTATTTTGCATTTCAGAAACTCATTCACGACTGCGCATATATCGTTACCGACAGTGGAGGAATTCAGGAAGAAAGTACATTTCGCAGAATACCCTGTTTAACGTTAAGGGCCAATACGGAAAGACCAAGCACCGTAGAAGTAGGAACAAATGAGCTGGTTCCTTTTGATATAAAAACCATTGGGAAAAAGATAAATGCAATAACAAACGGAAAATATAAAAAGGGAACTGTACCCCCAATGTGGGATGGTAAATCCACTCAACGAATTTTAGAAAACTGCCTAAAAATATTTGACCAAAAACTTAAAACATCACCTTTAACCTCATGAAACTATTATCCTGTCAAAACGCTGAAGATACCGATTTACTTTCCGGATTAAATAAAGACTCGCCTTTTCAGTTTTTACCCGGTTTCTGTACACTTTACCGAGAATACGCAGATGAGAGAGTAAACATAGCCTATTCAGAAAAACTGAAGGCCTATATGCCTGTGAGGTTCTTTACTTCACATTTCGTGAAATTTGCACAAATTTTACATGCCCCCATTCGTAGTAATGAAGAATTGAACGCTGAAGGTCAACTGCAATTTTTCAATGAGTTTATTCAGTATTGTCAAACCACAAATATTTGTCAGCGTCTTGTTCAGCCCCATCCTTATGGAATTCTGGCATCCATACCAAAAGGTTCTCGTTACTGCGAATTCGGCACCTATATTATTGACCTTGCTTCACAATCCACAGAAGAAATATTTAAAAAGTTTCACCCTAAATATCAAAAAGCCATAAATCATACTGAAAAGTCAGGCGGTATTGTAAAGTTCGGTTTAGAAGTACTGGAAGATTTTTACAAGTGCTATGAGCACACTATGCAAAAAGTACAAATGTGTTCAGAAAACATCCATTATTTCCAATCCTATTATAAATATCTTGGTGCCGATTATGTAACACCTGCAGTAGTTTATGATAACGGCAATCCGGTTGGTGGAGTATTTATTGTTCACACTAAGTATGCTGCATTATGTACGCATGCGGGCAGTATGGGCGAAACTAAACTATACGGATCAATGAAATTTTTACACTTCGAAATGATGAAACGGATGAAGTCAATTGGAGTAACAAGATATGATTTTGTTGGTGTGCGAATTGGGAATAACGACCCTTCACTTGAGGGCGTTTTCAGGTTTAAGAAAGGATTTGGCGGTGAACTTAAAAAAGGATATTTGTGGAAGCTAGATATTGACCCGCTGAAAACACGCGTATATGATTTTCTATTAAAATTGCGACATCCGGGAAATCAATATAAAGATATTATAGATCAAATAACCATTTAAAAGCTATGCATATTCTCATTATACCATCGTGGTATAAATCTATTAAAGAGCCGGTATTGGGCACTTTTTTCGAGGAGCAGGCAAGAACACTGATGAAAGCCGGCCACAAGGTTGGTATTATTTATCCTCAGTTTGCTTCTGTTGGTTCATTGTTTCAAAAGAAAGACGAAGTTTTGAATTTTGTTGATGATAATGGTTTGCCTACATATTCCATCGTTCATCAGGCATATATTCCTAAAATGCGAAAGCTGAGCTACAAGCTATTTAATGAGGCCGTTCAGCGAGTTTACAATAAATACACGCAGCATTACGGAGTGCCTGATATTATTCATGCGCACAGTGTGTTTCATGGTGGGATGGCAGGATATTACATAGCTAAAAACAAACACTTACCTTTCGTAATCACAGAGCATCTTACCTCTTTTATGACAGGTGACATAACGCATCCCGAAGACATTGAACTTTCATGTGAAATATTTTGCAATGCAGATGCAGCCATAATTGTAAGTAATAATTTTAAAAAGGACATTGAAAAATCATTGCATCTCCAAAACGATACATTTAAAGTAATACACAACTTGGTAGCGGACATCTTCTTTGATGATTTCAAAGTAAAAACCTATCAGCAAGGTGAAAAGTTTTGCTTTTTCACTAACTCATTCTTATTGCCAAGAAAAAATCATCAGTTGATTTTTGATGCACTTCACATACTTATCAATAAAGGGATTAAAAACATTGAACTGAAAGTTGGTGGTGATGGTCCTCTAAAATGTTCATTAAGTAATTATGTGAATGAGAACAACCTTGGTGAATACGTGACGTTTCTGGGGGCACTGTCAAGGCAGCAGGTAAAAATAGAAACTTCCGACTGCCATTCTTTTGTATTGACGAGTAAGTATGAAACATTCGGAGTAGTGCTTATTGAAAGTTTAGCATGCGGAAGGCCGGTGATAACAACCAACTCGGGAGGTCCGAGTGATTTTATAAATAATTCAAATGGAATCATTGTTAACGATAACACGCCTGAGCAACTTGCTGATGCTATGATACAGATGTTGAATAACTACAACACGTATAATCAAACTGAAATTTCCAATTATTGCAGACAAAAGTTCTCTGAGAAAAAAATTGAAGCCGATATAGAAAGCATGTACCATAAAGTGCTATCAGAATTTCACAAATCCAAACAAACTATTTCTAAATAATGGACCAAAAGCGGAAGCAGATTCTGATAACATTTGATTACGAATTATTTCTTGGTAACCGCAGCGGATCAATAGAAAACTGTTTATTCTCTCCTACCGACCAAATTCTTGAGGTAATTGAAAAGCGTGGAGCAAAAGCTATTTTCTTTGTAGATACTACCCACCTACTTACCTTAAAAAAACATGCCGAAAAATACGATGCCTGCAGTAAAGATCTGGAACGTGTTTCGGCACATATAGCATCAATAAGTAAGAGGGGCCATGAGGTATTTCCACATTTACATCCTCACTGGCTCGATTCTGAATACCTTCCTCAAACCAATGAATGGAAGCTTACTAAGACGGATAAATACCGTTTTTATCATTTAACAGAGGCTGAAAGAAATGAAGTTTTTGACGGCTCAGTGGAGCTGCTTAAAAAAATAATCAACCCGGTAAACCCATCTTATCAATTGGATGGTTATAGAGCCGGAGGCTGGTGTATTCAACCGTTTTCGGTTTTTGAACCTTATTTCAGAAAGCATAGTATAAAATATGACTTCAGCGTGCTTGGTAAATTTTATTTGTTCAGCAATGCACAGTATTTTGATTTTTCGGAAGCACCTCAATCATCTGTATATAAATTCAACAGTGATATTGTAAAAGAAGAAAGTGGAGGAGCTTTTACTGAATTAAATATTTCATCCATCTACATTTCAAAACAAACTCAATTTCTTGATAAGGTATTTCACAAGTTCTATTATAAATTAACCGGAGATCACAGTTTCAACCGTGGTGAAGGTCAAATTGCAGTAAAAATTGACCCCTCATTGGTGAAGCCACAAACTACGGGACATGACATACTGAATTCGAGTTGGGAACGGGTGGCTATAGAATTAATGTCGCAGGTAAAACTTCCTGCATATAAAGATTTTCTTCGTCAGAATGATTATATGCATTTTATATCTCACCCAAAAATGTTGAACAAACACAATATCAGAATTTTTGATAAGTTTTTGTCGTTTGCAACTGAAAACTATCAGGTAGAAACTGATTTTCGTAAAATAGCAGGATAAAATTAAATCCGGAGTATAAATTAGTTTTCTATATTTGCCGGTAAATAATCACCGGATGAAAATTGGCAATTACATTCATGACCTGCTTCATTACCATGACTGCGTGATAGTACCTGATTTTGGTGGCTTTGTCACCCGATATCAGAGTGCCTCTATTCATCCTGTACAACATCTTTTTTCGCCTCCATCCAAGTCAGTAGCTTTTAACAGTGAGTTGACTACCAATGACGGATTGCTGGCAAATTATATTTGTTCGCGTTTGCTGCTTACTTATCCTGATGCCTGTAAAATCATCAATGATTTTGTATTAACATGCAAAACACAACTTGAAAATAACCAGCGTTTGGTCATTGACCATGTTGGCGAATTATTTTATGATGTAGAAAAGAATCTGCAGTTTACTCCAACCAATCATCAAAATTTTCTCCTTGATTCCTTCGGATTTTCTGCTGTACAATCACCTGCCATTCAGCGCGACAAGCCGTTCGATATTTTTGACGATCAGGATGCAACCGTTTTGCCTGCTGAAAAACGCAGGAATTACCTTAAACCACTATTAAGGATTGCTGCTATTTCCGGAATTGCCGCAATGGTGGCATTTGCATATTTCAATCCTTTTATATCTTCTAAAATATCTAAAGGCATCGCAGGAATTATACCTGTAATGGAACGTTCGGCAGAATCGCAGTCAGAGGATGCTAAAACAAAGGTGAATCTGCCTACCAAAGAAGAACTACGTCAGCAGGAACTTAACCCTGATAAGAATATTTACGAAGCAGGAACAGATATTGAAAAAGGCAATTCAGAAAAAAATACATCTGAAACTCCGGAAACAACTGCTTCAGTTGAATCAACCGTAAGTGCTGCACCTGAAGAAAACACAAAAACACCTTTAGAAGTTAATGAAATAAGACCTGAAACTTCTAACATAAAAAATGTAACTACTGCAGTTGCTCTTTCACATAACATAACAAGTGAAAAGGCCTATTATATTATCGGTGGATGTTTTTCAGTGTATGAAAACGCACAAAATTTAAATTCAGAGTTGAAAAGTAAAGGGTACACATCGGCCATGCTGGGTAAAAACAAAAATGGTCTGGAAATGGTGGCTATCGCCTATTTTTCTACTCTTGAAGAAGCCGAAACCGGAATTTCAAAAATCAAGAATGAAGGATATCCTGATGTGTGGATATACAAAGGCAACGCTTCCCTGATTTCAAAATAATTTTCCCTTTTACCGATTTGCTTAAAGTGTGGGACTGGGTCGCCCCGCAACTCGCATACTTATTGGAAGACGAAAACTATTGAAATGACAGAAATATTTTCCTGAAATACATGCTATCAGGTTATCAGAAACAGGCCTGATAAATTACATAAAAAAAACTCCTTTGCATAGCAAAGGAGTTTTCAATTATCAGCGGTCTGGACGGGACTCGAACCCGCGACCCCATGCGTGACAGGCATGTATTCTAACCAACTGAACTACCAGACCTGCTTTTAACGAGGCGCAAAGATATATTTTTTTTATTTACCAACGAAAAACTTAATTTTTTCCATAGGAATATTTTTATTTACATTTAACTACCTTCTTTCAGAGGGGGTTTACAGAGCAATTTTTCGGATATTCTACCAATGGCTATGCTATTGGCAGGGAATATTTGTTAAACAATCCCAAATTACAAATTTCAGAGTCCTTTAATAGTTTCAAATAACGTGCGCATAAGACTCTGCAATCAAAGCCAAACTGCCCTACCCCGGCTGACAAACCGAAGTCAATCCCTCATCAGAGTGCATCCTGCTCATGTATTACCAGCAGAGGGATTTTTGTATTAAATGACAATTTTTTGGAAATACTAGGCTTATAAACCTCTTTAAATATATTTCGATGCCGGGTGAACAATACCAGAGCATCTGCCTTATACTTTTTCAAAAAGAAATTAATTCCTTCCTGTATGGATGTGTCGGTACAGACATAACCTGATTGTTTTGGGTATTTCACTTTCTTACGAACCAATGCAGTAATCTTTTTAATATCTACATCCTCACCTGCAAGTGTGGTTTTGTCAACATAGAGAAACAGCAACTCACTGTTAAATATTTTGGCCAGCGGGATAATAGTTTTTACCCTGTCAAGATTTTCATCTGTGAGGTCGGTAGCGTAAACCATTTTGCCTAAACCGGAGAATTTGGCACGTGGGGGAATAAGAAAAACCGGACAAGGAGCGCTTTTGATAACTCTGGCAGCATTACTTCCTATCAGAAGACGTTCGGCAGCGCCTGTTCCTGTTGTACCCATCACAATCAAATCAGCTTTTTTTTCGGCTGCAACTTCGTTAATACGTGCTGAAGGCAATCCTTGCTGAAGCACCAACTCCACTTTGATTTCGTTGAATTTGTTGACAAACATCTTTTCCTTAAATTTCCTGAGCTTTTCTGCTGCTGCATCGTGCAATATTTTAAAATCATATTGCATGGTAACAAATGTAATGTCAGAATACAGAATTGGAGTTTCGAAAGTGTGCAAAAGCAAAATCCGAGCGTTAAACTTCAATGCCATTTCGGCAGCATAGGCAACGGCATGTGCCGAGTTTTTTGAAAAATCAGTTGGACAAAGAATTGATTTCATATCATTAAATTTTTATTTAAGGCAAAACAAATTATCAAGTGAGTAGATATCGGAAGCTGAAGGTACTATCAATAAGAAAACAAGAAATAAAAACCTCGGAAAGAAATACTGCATATCCCACATAGCCCTGACCACACTGAAAGCAACGGCTGCTCCAATCAGATTTAAACCGAGAAGCATCAAAGCATAAGAGGTAAATAATCCGGGTATCAATAATATTCCACATACAAATTCAATCCAGGAAGAAATAATAATAGAAGGTCTGATGAGAAATGCAGGAATCCCCCGCTTAATCAAATCCGACTTGTAAACAGATTCAACCCCTGATATTTTAAACTTGAAGATTTTCTCGTAACCCTGAAATAAAAATAAAATTCCGAGCAACACTCTGACAAGTAACACAGCAAAAGATGATAAATTTAAGATATGACCCATCCTGTTTTTATTTTCATACACAAAGTAAACAAATTGGAATATATAAGGTTGTGACTTTCGTCAATTAACAAATCAGATCTTGCTCATTTTATATTCTCCGGCACAAAAAATAAAATATTAGATTTGCAAAGCCCCCGCAATATGTTTGATTATATTATAGATAAAATTTTTCCTTTCAGACGCGACTCGAATGGCAACCGCAAAGGCCGTTCACGATATGTTGTTGCACATGACTATTTTCGATTTCGGATAGCCATCAGGCAAGCACTCATGTCGTTTATCTTTATAGCATTGGGTGTGTTGTCGGCAGGATTTGGGTTACGCGGATTTTTATTACCCAATAAATTTATAGACGGAGGAGTTACAGGAATATCGCTGCTTGTAAGTTTAAAAACAGCAATTGATGTTTCAATCCTGATTGTGGTAATAAATATCCCGTTTCTGATTCTTGCTTACAGGCAAATAGATTTTAAATTTTTTATCAAGAGTATCATTGCCATTATCTGTTTAGCTTTGGCGGTACACTACATTCCATACCCAACAGTCACCAATGACAAACTTCTGGTTTCCATTTTTGGCGGATTTTTTCTTGGAATGGGAATTGGATTTGCAATAAGAGGAGGTTCGGTGCTTGATGGCACAGAGGTGCTGGCGATTTACATTGGACGTAAGTCAGGATTATCTATTGGTGAAATTATTTTCGCTTTCAATATTATAATTTTCAGTTTTGCAGCTCTTCTTACCACTATTGAGGTGGCCTTATATTCTGTGCTTATTTACATGGCTGCTTCGCGCACTGTTGACTTTATTGTTGAGGGGGTGGAGGAATATACCGGTGTAACAATTATCTCGTCACACAGTGAAGAAATCAGGAGGCTCATAACCGAAAAACTCAATATGGGTGTTACTATTTACAGTGGCAAACGTGGTTATGGCAAGAATGGTCATAATCTTTCTGAGATTGAAATACTTTACACGGTTATTACTCGTCTTGAAGTAAACAAACTCAAAGTAGAAATTGAACACATAGACCCACATGCTTTTATCATTATGAATACAGTAAGAGATACCAAAGGTGGAATGATAAAAAAGCGTACCGTAAAAGATTTTAAATAAAAAAAGAGGCATCCGGTTCAGGAATGCCTCTTGGGTCTTAATCAATCCGTATTATTTCAACTTCAGTTTATCTTTTACCAATGACATGATATCGTCAGAATCGTTGCTATAAAGTAATACTCCAACACTTGAATCGAACACGTAGGTATAACCTTTGTCCTTAGCCACAGCTTTAATTGCTTCTTCGGCTTTCTTAATGATGGGAGAATAAACTTCTTCTTTTTTCTTCTGAACAGAAGCTTGTGCTGATTCCTGGAAGTCCTGGATACGATCTCCTAAATCATGTATTTCTTTTTCTTTGGCTTTACGAATTGGATCGGCCATAGAAGCGGACTTTTCCTGATAATCGGCAATTTTCGAATCGTATTCAGCAGACATAGTTTTCATCTGATTCTGAAGAGTTTCTCCAAATTTTTGCAAAGTGCTGTCTGCAACCTTGGTTTCTGGCATCATACTCAACAATTGTGTGGAGTTGATATGTCCCAACTTTACCTGAGCATTTACTACCATCGAACTGCATACCAACAAGCCTGCGAATAATAATTTAACTGGTTTTGTCATGATTAACTTTTATGATTTTAATTAATATTTATATTATTTTGAATCAGGTGATTTATGTGGAGCATCATTTGGGTTACCTCCTGTTTTGTTTCCACTTCCGGCTCCGCTACCACTTCCACCTCCAACTACATCTGTAACCTTGGCTTTATATCCCATTGATTTCAATATTTCATCACTCTTATCATACTTGGGATTGGTGTAAAGCATGATTAAATCGCTTGATTTATCGAATATCACTGCATAGCTCTGATCAACAGCCATTTTTTTCACTGCATTATAAATTTTATCCTGTATTGGTTTTACGAGTTCTTGTTTCTTCTTAAACAAATCTCCCTCGTAACCGAATTTAGACTTCTGAAATTCCTTTACTTCTTTTTCTTTGGCAGTTATTTCAGCTTCGCGTTTGCGTTTCATATCCTCGGTAAGGAGTATTTGCTCTGCCTGATAATCTTTATACAATTTATCAATGGCGGCATATTTGGTTTCAATCTCTTTCTGCCAGTTAACTGATGTCTGATCTAATTGTTGCATGGCAGCCTTATATTCCGGAATGTTTTCCAAAATATACTCGGTGTTCACATAAGCATATTTCTGTGCTGCGGCAGATAAAACTGTGCCGGCAAATAATGCTAAAACAAGAATGGTCTTTTTCATATTACTCTTATTTTTAAAGTTTGCAAAGATATAATTTTCGCTTAATGTATCACTAAATACCATACCAATAAATCAGGA
The DNA here is from genome assembly GCA_018268195.1 of Bacteroidota bacterium. Taxonomy (GTDB): domain Bacteria; phylum Bacteroidota; class Bacteroidia; order AKYH767-A; family OLB10; genus OLB10. The sequence continues at coordinate 48,363 of JAFDWZ010000030.1, forward strand.
AGCAGTGAACAACGGGTGAATGCCTGAATTAGAATTGCTGTCCAATGACAAAGGAGAAACGCCCTATACCGGTACGTGCATCATCAGGCTGAGGGTCGAGTCGCCAGCCGTAATCCAGGCCAAGTAATCCAAACATTGGAAGGAATACACGCAAACCTACTCCGGTAGAGCGTTTCACGCTGAAAGGAGCAAATTCGCGGAATGTACTCCAGGTATTTCCACCTTCAAAAAATCCGAGTACATAAATTGTAGCACTTGGGTTCAATGATACAGGATAACGTAATTCGGTAACAAATTTATCGAAGATGGTTCCTCCAACTGTATTTCCGAGATTATCGGTTGGTGTAAGCGCATAGTTCTCATAACCACGTAAAGCAATAATTTCGCGTCCATCAAGTGCATAACCTGACAAGCCATCTCCTCCAAGATAGAAACGCTCAAAAGGTGATTGACCAATACTTCTGTTATAAAATCCGAGAAAACCGAACTGTAGTTTGTTATACATTACCAGATTACCCATCAGTTTGGTGTACCAGCCTACACTGTATTTCCATTTGTGATATTCAATCCATTTGTATTTTTCCTTAGAATCAAGATTGGAATAATCTTTATTGCTGAATGCAGAATAAGGCGGTGTGAGTTGTAACGAGAAACTGATTTCGGAGCCTTTACGCGGATAAATGGGTTGATCCACACTGCTTCGTGTGAGATTTAACTCAAATGAAATATTGTTGGATGTTCCATCCGTGAAAAGAAATGTTGACTTGTAGTTCTTGAGAGTATAAAGTTGATAATTCAATCCGGTATAGAGCATAAAGTAATCATCAGGCCATTTAAGTCTTCGTTGCAACCCGACAGTAGCACCGGAAATAGTAATTGCCTGACGGTTATCATTACTTTTCTTGAGGCCATTGGTTTGCAATGAATGATAAAGTGAAACCGTAAGCGCATTGGGTTTTTTGCCTCCAAGCCAAGGCTCGGTAAATGAAGCATTGTACGACTGATAATAAATTCCGTTAGTGGTTGCTCTGACGCTCAAACGTTGTCCGTCACCTGCAGGAAGTGGTCGCCACGCCTTGCCATTAAAAATATTTCGTGCTGAGAAATTATTAAATGTCACACCCAAAGTTCCAACTATCTGATTGGCTCCCCAGCCTCCTGAAAGTTCCACCTGATCATTAGGGCGCTCTTCCACTTCATACTCAATGTCCACAGTACCATTTACCGGATTAGGCTTAGGGTTGACACCCATTTTTTCAGGGTTGAAATAACCTAATTGCGACAATTCGCGCTGCGTTCTGATGATATCGCTCCTACTGAAAAGTTCTCCGGGCTTGGTACGTATTTCACGCATAATTACGCGGTCGTTGGTTTTGGTATTACCTTTAACAGTAACATGGTTTATACGTGCCTGCTTACCCTCATAAATTCTCATTTCGAGGTCAATAGAATCATTTTCTGCTGATACCTCTACCGGATCTATATTGAAGAACAGATATCCGTCATCCATATAGAGCGAAGTAATATCGCGGCTGCTCTCGCTCATATACAAAGCGCTTTCCAGTCGCTTTGCATTATACACATCGCCAGTTTTAATGCCCAATACTTTACTCAATTCTGCTGAGGTATATTTGGTATTACCAAGCCAGGTGATATTACGGAAATAATAGCGATCGCCTTCATCTACTTTAATGTCAATATCAATTTTTCGTTTGTTGTAAGCATATACCGAATCGGAAATAATACGTGCATCACGAAAACCCTTTTCATTATACTTTGAAATTAAGCTGATTTTATCTTCAGCATATTTATCATCATCATATTTCTTTGAGTTGAAAAAGTATAGCAGGGTGTTTTCACGCGTACCTTTCATGGCTCGCTTAAGTTTAGCTGCTGACACTTCCTTATTGCCTATAATGTGAATACGGTGTATTTTAATGCGTTTACCTTTATTGACATTAATGAACAGAATTTCACTGTTCACTTCATTGCTATCGCGTTCAGCCTTCAGATTTACCTGAGCATTTAAGAATCCCTTTTCTCTGTAAAATGCAAGCACATCAGATTTTACACCCTGCAGTGCATTGTCAGAAAGCACTTTCCCTTTTGTGATGTGCATTTTTTCGCGCAGCTTGTCAGCATGGCCCTTGCGCACGCCATTGAAAGCAAATTTGCTGAGTCGCGGTTTTTCCTGTAATTGCAAATCAAGAAAAATCAGATTGCCTTGAATTTTGGTTGCTACGATTTTGACATCCGTGAGCAGGCCTTGCTTCCATAAGTTTTCTATTGCCTTTGAAAATTTCTCACCCGGAACTTTCACCTTATCCCCAACACTTAGTCCGGATAAAATTTTGAGAGCGTTTTTGTCAAGATACTGCACACCGCTTACAGTGATGGCACCAATTTCATATTCTTTGGGTGAACCGTAATCAACATGCACGGAGTCGTCACCGATGGAAATCTGTGCTGTTGCAGATTTCAGAAGGAAAATAATAAAAAGAAAAAAGAGTGCAATTTTTTTATGCATGTCCGGTTGCTGTTGATTCGTTTACACCGCCAAATCTGCGATCGCGGTTCTGATAATTTACAATGGCTTCGTAGAGGTCTTCACGTCTGAAATCAGGCCATAATTTTTGGGTAAAATAAAACTCGCTGTAGGCTATTTGCCAGAGGAGGAAATTACTAATGCGGTATTCGCCACTGGTACGAATGAGGAGTTCGGGGTCAGGAATACCGGCAGTAGAGAGATATTTTTCAATGAGGCTGTCGTTAATGCTTTCAGGAGTAATATTTCCTGCAGCAACTTCGGCAGCTATGCGTTTCGTTGCGTGGGTAATTTCCCATCGCGAACTATAGCTCAGCGCCAGTGAAAGTGTCATGCGTGTGTTGGCTTCTGTTTTATGAATAGCTTCCTGAAGGTTTTTATAACACCTACCGGGCAAGCTTTCCAAATCACCAATTGCATTCAGGCGGATATTATTTTCCATAAGGGTTTTTGTTTCCTTATGAATGGTATTGATGAGCAACTCCATAAGAGCGTTGACCTCTAATTTTGGGCGGCTCCAGTTTTCGGTGCTAAAGGCATAGAGCGTCATGAACTGAATACCCAACTCGGCACCTGCTTCTACTGTATCGCGCACTGCAGCAACTCCATTCTGATGGCCAAAAACTCTGAGTTTGCCTTGCTTTTTAGCCCAACGTCCGTTACCATCCATGATGATGGCAATATGACGCGGTAAGCGGCCTGTATCTATTTGCTCTTTAAAACTCATTTACCTGAAACGAAGGCGCAAATTTAGAATTTTACACGAACTCCTAAACGTGCTTCTTCAGAACAAATTATATCCATTCTTTACTCATGGAATATTCAGAGGAGCTTAAATTCCTCCACCCCTCTGAATTTAACTCATAAGAACTTCTTTTCACCTCTGGTTCGGTATATCTTCAGGAGTGATTTCAAACTGGTCTTCTTTCTCCTTGTATTTCATAATCTGGTCGAGTGCATCCGGAATCACATCGCTGCAAATGACAATAAAGGAGCCTTTCTTACCATTTTTAATGGCATAATCAATTGCTTCTCGTTCGAGAGGAATAACGGTGACTGCCTTTTTCGGGTCCACATTTTTAATTCCTTCGAGCATGAGGTCAATAATTTCCTGTTCGGTGCGCCCTCTGAGATTTCTGTCCTGTCTTATGATTATTTCATCAAACATCTTTGCGGCAAGTGTACCCAAGGCAATGATATCCTCATCGCGTCTGTCGCCAACCCCGGCAATAATTCCTACCTTGGGTTTTGCTTCAACTTTTTCGAGGAAACGTGCTATAGCCTGGAATCCTGCAGGGTTGTGTGCATAATCCACCATCACCGTAAACTTACGGAACTGGAACATATTCATACGTCCGGGAGTCTGCACCGGAGATGGGATAAAGGTTTCGAGCGCAAGACGTATATCTTCCATTTTGAAATTGCGGATAAAGGCTGCCAGAATGGTAGGCAGAATGTTTTGTATCATAAATACAGCCTTTCCGGAGAAGGTGAGCGGTATATTAATAACCTTGTGTACCCGAAGTTTCCAAGTGCCTTTACAAATGGTTACATGGCCATTTTCGAGGATGGCAGCGAGGCCTCCATTTTCGCAATGTTTTTTGATAAGTGCATTGTTTTCGTCAAGGCTGAAATAAGCCACATTACAATCGAGATTGCGAGCCATTGCGGCAACCAATTCGTCATCGGCATTAAGAATTGCATAACCTCCGGGTAGAACGCTTTCAGGAACTACGGCTTTAACTTTTGCCATTTCGTCAAGTGTATTTATTCCTTTAAGTCCAAGATGATCTGCGGCTACATTGGTAACAATAGCTATATCACAGTTATGAAAACCCAGTCCGGCACGAAGAATTCCTCCTCTTGCAGTTTCGAGTACTGCAAAATCAACAGTAGGATCTTTCAGAACAAATTCAGCACTTTGCGGACCGGTACAATCGCCTTGCTGCAACATCTGATGTTGAATATAAATACCATCCGTAGTGGTGAATCCCACTTTGTATCCGCAGGTTTTGGCAATGTGAGCCATCAGCCGCGTGGTAGTAGTTTTTCCGTTAGTACCTGTAACGGCAATAATCGGAATACGGTAGGCCTGTCCGGGAGGATAGAGCATATCAACCACCGGTTCGGCAACGTTGCGAGGAAGCCCATCTGTAGGTGCAATGTGCATTCGGAATCCGGGAGCTGCATTCACTTCAAGTACTGCCCCTCCTATTTCGGTAAGTGGCTCACTTATATCAGGAGTCATAATGTCAATTCCGCAAATGTCAAGACCGATGATTCGTGCAATACGTTCGCACATAAAAACATTATATGGATGAACAATATCTGTAACATCAGTAGCAGTGCCACCTGTGCTGAGGTTGGCAGTGCGTTTGAGGAAAAGCTCCTCCCCTTTTTTCAATATACTCTGCAGGGTAAGATTTTTTTCTTCAAGAATATGCTCCGTCATCTCATCAACCTTAATAGCCGTAAGTACTTTTTCATGACCATAGCCTCTCCGCGGGTCTTCGTTTACTTTATTAATAAGTTGCTGAATGGTGCTTTTTCCATCTCCGGTAACGGCAGCAGGTTTGCGTTGTGCAGCACAAACAAACTTGTAGTTGATAACCAAGATACGATGGTCGTAGCCGGTAATATATTTTTCTACTATTACGGAGCGTGAAATTTTCTTAGCAATGCCAAGGGCTTCAACAGCCTGCTCATAATTACGAATGTTGATGGTGGCTCCGCGGCCATGATTGCCGCTGAGAGGTTTAATTACAAGCGGAAATCCCAAATCTTCAATAGCATCTTTCAGCCCATCTTCGTCACGCACAATTTTCCCTTTAGGAACAGGAATAGATTGCGCTTCGAGCAGATTTTTGGTATCTTCTTTATCACAGGCAATCTCTACGGCAATGCTGCTGGTGGTGCTTGCTACGGTAGCCTGAATTCTGCGTTGGTTGATTCCATATCCAAGTTGCACCAATGAATGGCGATTGAGTCTTATCCACGGAATACCTCGTGATGCAGCTTCTTCTACAATAGAACCTGTGCTGGGGCCTAAACGTTCGTCTTCACGTATTTCGCGCAGTTGCTGAATATCATTTGCCAAATCATAATCTTTTCCATCAACCAGAGCCTGCGCAATGCGAACTGCTGAACGTGCAGCATATACTCCGGCTTTTTCTTCGATATAGGAAAACACTACATGATATACTCCATGTTCGCCAGTGCCACGTGTGCGGCCAAAGCCTGTATCCATTCCGGCAAGAGTCTGCAATTCGAGAGCGATATGCTCAATTACATGTCCCATCCAGGTACCTTCTTCTACCCGATGAAAAAAGCCTCCTTCATAATCTTCGCTGCAACGATGCGAGTACATAGATGGAAACATACTTTTCAGCCGCTCCAGAAAACCCGGAATTTTATCGGTAGGTTTCTCTTCCAGTTCCTCCAGGTCGAGTTTCATCACTATCAACTTATGCCTTCTGATACTCCAGAAGTTGGGCCCACGCATGGGGCGAATTTCAATTACCCTCATAAAAAAAACGTTTGGTTATGGCACGAATATAATATATTCATATCAAACCAAACGTCTTTGGATATATTTCAGGTTACTGAATAAGGAGTTTTTTTACTACTGAGGTATTGTTGGTAGATATTCTCAAAACATAAAGTCCGGGAGTATAATCGAGCTTCAAAGTAAGGTCTGCATCTTTGGTAAGTTGCTGCTGAAGTAACTTACCGGTCAAATCCATTAGTTCAATAGAAACCTCCGTATTATTAAGAGTGCTTAAATCTATTTTCACAAAATCAGAAGCAGGATTGGGAAATACAGATAATCCGTTTAACAAATCATCTTCTTTGATGCCTGTATAAAAACAGTTACCACTTGAACTGATAGCTGCCATCCACCCGTTTGAGTTAAAACCATTGTTTGTTTTTATCCGAAACGTAAGGCTACCATCAACAGCAGTAGAGGTAAAGCTAGTGTCAGTTGCATCTGCTTTAAGAACAGCCAGTAAAGGAGCATTTATTGAATTACCATTAAATATGCTCATAGAATCAGAGCTGTTGTAATTGTAGAAATAGTTGAAGTTAGCAGTCAGGTAAGTGTTCTGTTGCGAAGGCGTCAGAGTTATAACATCATCGGTATTATCATTATAATTAATATCAGGTCCACCATTATCCATCAGAAATCCATTATCGGTTATGTAACTTCCAGTCATTGAAAAAATCTTTGGTGCAGTATTTACCGTAACATAACCTGACCACCCCGATTGATTAGATCCACTATTAGAAATTGTTTGCACAGTGAGACATCCTGTGGGATGAGTTGAAACAATTGTTCCATAACCACCATCACTTCCCAACTTTGCAATAACAGGGTCGGTAACGGAAGGACCATTATGCACTTCGATATAATCATTGTTGTCATATTGCTTATAGCGAGAAAAAAGAATACTGACTCTATCGCCTGCATTCAAAGGCCGCAGACAGGTTACAGTATTTTCATTATCAGTATAGTTGCCATAAGGTCCACCCTGATCATAAAATGCTTTGGGTTCATTGATGGTAAAAGTTCCCGGCATAGAAATAACCTCTGGTAATGAATCCGTATTCAAAATTGCCACCCATCCGTTGGAGTTTGAGCCATTATCAGAAACGAATTTCACTGTTAAGCTTCCTGTAGTGTTGGATGCTGATGCTTTAATAGAACCATGACCGGTACGATTATTTAAAACAGCAATTATGGGGTCGGTAATGGAAGGTCCGTCATGCACTTCTAAAAAATCGTTTGCACCGTATGTGTTCAGGAAAACAAATTTCAATAAAGATTTATCCTGTACAGAAACCGGAGTAAACGTAAAAACATGATTGACTTGATCCGTATAATTACCGCCATTGCCCCCGGCATCCATAAAAATTCCTTCATTAGCTACATAAGTGCCCGGAAGTGAAAAAATCTGAGGCGTAACTGTTGACGATAAAAATGCAGCCCATCCACCTCTATTAGATCCTCCATTTGATACAAAGCGGAAGGTTAGACAGCCTGCACTATTGGTAGCTTTAAGTGTGCCATAGGCTGCCTTATTATAGAGCTTTGCAAGCATAGGAGCCGTAAACACATTGTCGCCATCATATACTTCAAGATAATCATTAATATCATAAGTTTCAAAATAAGTAAAAGACGCACTTAGCTTTTCATTTGCATTAGCAGGAAAGAAAGTAACCACACTGGTTAATCCTGAATTGTCAGCATAGTTGGCATCAGGGCCTCCGTTATCATAAAAATAAGCAGCAGAGGTTGTGTAGCTTGCCGAAGTGTTTAATGGCATATTGTAAGATTGAATACCTGAAGTACAATTTACTGTAGCAAACCATCCGGTGTTATTTCCACTATTGTTTGAAACAAATTTAAAAGTTAGGCTACCGGTGGCATGTGTTGATACAACTGAAAAAGAATTTAGAGTTCCGGTGTAGGTGCCTATCAAGGCACTGTTGGTATCCGGACCATTATACACAGTCAAAAAATCATTGACAGAAAGTGAAAAAGAATGAAATGTAACATTTAATTTATCAGTTGCTCCTGATGGAGTCAAAGTAGTTACACTATTTTTTGCATCACCATAATTATAAGCTACACCGCCATTGTCATAAAATCTTGCAAAACAGTTCACGATAAAACTTTGGTTTGCCAGCATAGTTATTTCTTCTGCAGTAGTAAAGGTTGTAATAGATGCTATCCATCCGGGAGCGTTACCACTGGCATTGGTTACAAACCTGAAAGTGAGAGCGCCTGTTGCATTGGATGCATGAACAGTTCCTGCATTAAGTCCTGTAATAACTGCCATAGGTGTAGTAGTAACCGTTGCAGCATCAAATACCTCAAGGTAATCACCTGCAGCGATATCACATTCGTGAAAAGTAACCGAAATTTTATCGCCTGCATTCTTAGGCAACATGGTACATACTGTAGTGTTGGCACCTGCAGGGTAATTATCAAACGCACCTCCACTATCGAAAAAGCGGCCTGTTGAAATGGTATAGACGCCATTGGCTAATGTTGTAATATCTTCCGGATGATAATTGACGATGATGGATGCTATCCATCCGGCAGCATTACCAGAGGCATTAGAAGTAAATACAAAAGTCAGAGAACCATCAGCAGCTGATGAGGTAATTGTTCCATAATTAACTGATGATCCTGTAATCTGACCAATCTGATTTACACCTGCCACAGAGCCATCAAATACCGTTAAAATATCACCTTGATTAATATTACATTCGTGAAACACCACGCTGATTTTGTCACCGGGATTTTTCGGATAAATGGTCGTAATGACATTTGAATTATCCTCGTAATTATTACTTGTTCCTCCGCTGTCGAAAAAACGTCCTCCGGATGAATACCATTTCCCTGATGCCATCATAGTGATATCTTCCGGGAGCGTGTCAATAGTTACCGTAGCCAACCATCCTTCGGCATTACCTGCATTATCGGAGTGAAACAAAAATGTAAGACTGCCATCAGCTGATGATGATTTAATACTTCCGTATTTTATTCCACCGGTCAGTTCTTTTATCAGTGGCGCACCCACTGTGTTTCCATCATACACACGTAAATAGTCAGTGTTATTTTGCACATTAAACTTATGAAATGTAACACATATTTTTGCGTTAGGAAGATTTGCAGGAGGGTAAATAGTAAGTGTGTCCTGAAGATTATTGGCATAGTTATTCGCCTCGCCTCCCTGATCATAAAAATTAACGAGACAAGTGTGGATTATACCGGAATGCATATTCATTCCATTACCTGCAAATACAGGCAATACAAGAACACTGCAACACAGAGCAATGATGATTTGTTTTATTTTTTTCATCGTTTTTTGATTTTAAAAGTTTAACATGTGGTTATTAAAATAATTCACTTGATATTTTTCATATAAGCTCTGCTAACATCTTCCAACTCAGTTATCTTATTTCCGGTTTTATAATGTTTATCCAGCAAATATTTATTTCCATTCCAGACATACACGGGGAAATCAAAACCGGGACCTCCAACTTGAATAGCAGGCATAGAGCTTTTACCATCGTAAATCAACTCAGGAATGCCGGGCAATGAAAGAACAGAGGCGTATTTATTATTCTCATTCTTCATTAACAGCGTAAATCCCTGGCCCGTATTACCGTATAAAAACATACTGTAAGTGACAACAAATATTTCTTCCTTGCTGTCATTATTCAAATCCAATGGCAACAACTGCACTTCTGCATCTTCACCTTCAATCTGAAATTTTCCGGTTTCCTTATTGGCAACAAGTCCTGACAACAACAACACCTGATTCTTCTCTTCATCAGTAAGTGTTGACTTCACTCCCGAAAACATTTGCTGCGCATCCATTGATAAATCGCTATAATCTTCTTTAGTAGGTTTATCTACACCCGGTTTACAGCCAAAAGAGAACAAGCTTATGATAGTGGCCACAATCCATATTACCTGTGATTTCATAGTGGTTTTCATAGCATTACTTATTAACAGTGATGTTGTTTTTTAAGGAAAAGTCATATAACTTAAGTGATGAACGCTGATCGCTGCTTTTGTTGTAGTAAAAAGCATATTCACCTGCAGGAAGGTCTTCATTAAAATAAACCTTGTAAAGACGATCAGAAACTTTCTTGATTTCAAACATCACCACACCTTTTGCAAATCCTTGCTCATCAGAAAATGCAGACCTACGCGCAATTTGTATCTCACGGCCATTTTTATTTTGTGTAGCTTTTACCAGTACAAATTCCTTAGGACTTGCAACCCCTTCTTCTGTACTTTCTTTCACCTGGTTCATATCTTTTCCTGACATGGACAGATAAAAATAAAATACCGGACGATCGTCCTCAACAACGGTACTGGATCTTGAACCTGCAAGCCCGACACGTGTGCTTATTCCGGAAATTCCTCCTGAATAATGATTGCCCATTGCCTCTCCAAATCCTCCCTTTTTGGTTTGGTTAGTAGTTGTGGGTTCAATCATAACGTAATCTATCTTAGGCGAAAACTGCTCGTAATATATTCCGGGAGTTGAAAGATTTGCTGGAGGCTTAATATCCATAGGGTGAGGTTTATGGTTTTCGGATACAGCTTTAGTTGTACTTGCTTCAGCGGCAGGTGTAGTCATCATAACTTTAATTACGGACTCAGGCACTTCTGCTGTCTTTAATGCAATTAAAGCATCCGTTGAAGTATTAAAATTACATGACGACAAAGAAATTTTCTTTAAAATAATATCCTTACTTATTTTTCCGCTATTCAACTTTATTACATCTTCGTTTTTCATTGCCGGTAAATTCCTGCAAGCCATCATCATTTCGCGTAGAATATTATCGGGGATTTTCTGGCTCTTCAATTCAATGAGCTTATCAGAGGAAAGTTCAAAAGCGTTTGCTGAGCTTTTAATTTTATTGATGATAAGTGAGCCTGAAACCTTTGCCTGGATAAGTGAGGCAATGCTCTCATTAGTGAGCGTTTCCTGAGCCATCGTACACATTGTTACCAATGAGAAGATGAGTGTAAAACCGGCATGTGTTATGAACCTTTTCATATTCTTTTATTTTTTTGTCAAATATAAAAGCACCTTTCAGGGTGATGCAAGCCACAATTATCTGCTGCCGCAAACCATTGAGCAGATGGCGGCTTTCATTTATTAAATGCAATGCTTAAATTTGACGTTTAAAACCAAATATTCATGAGAATCATGACGCTAATCCTGCTATGCATAGTATCATCTGTAGTTTTAGCAGATGAACATCAGTTGGATACTCTGCTTTCAAAAGCAAATTTATATCGTGTGGAAGACACTACTCGTGCTTCGGTACTAAACGAACTATCTATTCAATTGAGTAATTCTGATTTTGACAGGGGTATAGCCTATGCTGACAGCTCTATAGCCCTTTGTACAAAAATAAATTCAGATATAAAACTGGCAACTGCTTATTATGCGAAAGCTCGGAATCTCAGTTCCGATGGCAAAGATTCTTTAGCCATCGTAAACTATCAACTTTCTTATAATCTCAATGAGAAGGTAGGCAAGGAACTGGCATGCGGAACCATGCTACAGAATATGGGTATATCATTTTACAATCTTTCCTTTTATAAAAAAGCAACGGAAATGCATACCAAAGCCTTGACTGTTTTCAAAAAATTAAATAACGAAAAAGGCATATCAGCCGCTCTTAACAGCCTGGGCATTGTGGCCATGGAATTATCAGATTATAGTCATGCAATGGAATACTATTTTGAAAGCCTGACTCTTGCAAAGCGGAATCACGATACCGCTACAATGGCAAATGCCTATATGAACATTGGAATAGTGTATAAAAATCTGGGCGACCTGAACAAGGCAATAACCTATCATAACAATGCCTTGCAGATTCACAAACAACAAAACAATCTTATTTACATTGCCAAAGCTTATAATAATATTGCAAACGTATATGGCGAAATGAAGCAATCTGTTAAAGCACTTGAATATTATCAGAAAGCGCTTGAAATAAACAAGGAAACAGATTACGAGTATGGTATTGCAAGCAATTATATTAACATGGGCATAGAATTGCGCCAACTTAAACGATATAGTGAAGCTTATCAGGCACTCCAAAAAGCAGGTGATTTGTTTCTGAAGATAGAAGATAAGAATAATTATGGCATTGCATTAAAAACAAAAGCATCACTGCTTATGGCAATGCCGGATTCAGTCAGGAATCAATTGGGAATCACTGCCTCGCAACACACTCCCATCATAAATGATTTACTGGCTCAGGCATCAGTGATATTTAAAGAAACCGGTGATTATGCCTCGTTATCAGATGTGAATGACGATCTGTATAAAATGTACGAGAAGAAAGGTGATTTAAAAAATGCTCTTGCACATTACAAGGAATACATTGCATACCGTGATTGTGTGCTCATAGATGAAAACAAAATAGAAGTTGAAAAATTAGAATTAAAATACGAATATGCTACCCGTGAGCAGGAGTTAAAAGTTCTTAATATTCAAAAGCAATCAGAGTTGCAACAAGAGCAACTCAAACGCCAATATACAATGGCTGGAGGTGTAATGCTTTTGATGATTTCGGGAGGATTTTTTCTTTCTTATAAAAAAAGAAGGGATGCGCAGCAAAAAAGTAAAGAAGCAGAGTTAAATGCGGAACGAGTGGAATCTGAACTTAAGGCCTTGCGACTGCAGATGAATCCGCACTTTATGTTTAACTCATTAAACTCAATTACTAATTTTATTGATCATCACAAACCGGAAACTGCATCAACCTATTCGGTGAAATTCGCAAAGCTGATGCGAATGGTGCTCGAAAATTCGGAACACCCTGAAGTATCGCTTGCAGATGAACTCCACTCTGTGGAACTCTATCTCACAATTGAATCCATGAGGTTGCATCCCAAACTGACATTTGAAATAAATTCAGATCCCTCACTAGAAACAGACAACATTATGATTCCATCAATGATTCTTCAACCTTTTGTTGAAAACAGCATCATTCATGGCATTACCCCATTAAGAGATACGGGTCATTTGAAAATTAATTGCAATAAACTGGACAACATGTTGCATATCACAATTGATGATAATGGTGTTGGCATGCCTAATTCCATTCAAACCAATGACAATAAAAAATCAATGGCAACAAAAATCAGTAAAGAAAGAATAGCATTGTTTAATGAACGGCATCAGGCAAATGCTGCCATTGAATATTCATCTCTTTCCCCCGGCACGCGAGTGACCATAAAAATTCCACTTAACTTACAATTCTGATATTACATTAACAGCCTATGATACGTGCCGTGATTATTGATGATGAACAACATTGTATTGACAGACTCAGCACATTGCTTCATTCAACAAAAGACAAAGAAATTCAGCTTGCCGGAACTGCACAAAATGTGGATGATGGTATTGCGTTAATCAACAGGATTAAGCCACATCTGGTATTTCTGGATGTACAAATTGCAGATAAAACCGGATTTGATGTACTCAGGGCCTTACCGGCTACTACTTCTCGTATCATATTTACTACTGCACATGATAAATATGCTTTGCAGGCATTCAGGTTTTGTGCGCTTGATTATCTTCTTAAACCTATAGATGCAGATGAACTCAATGCAGCTCTCTCTAAATTTCAGGAAGAAAAAAACGAAGCCAATATCAGTGAACAAATTACTGAACTGCTGAAAGGTATTGGAAACAAACCGCGAAAAATCGGAGTGCCTACTCTGAACGGGATTGTATTTATACCTGTAACAGATATTATAAGGTGTCATGCCGATGGAAATTACACTGAGATACATCTAAGCGACAAGAAACAAATGGTGGTATCAAAAACACTTAAAGAATTTGAATTACTACTTTCTGACTACAATTTTTTCAGAGTACATAATTCAGATTTGGTGAATCTTGATTTTGTAAAAAGTTATAACAAAGGAAAAGGAGGGTATCTGCTTCTCGAAGACCAATCATCAGTGGAAGTGTCATCGCGCAGAAAAGAAGAATTGCTGAAGAAATTAGGAAGCATGTAATTTTACACTTTAAAAAAGCTCTCTGCTTTATTATTTATGGAAATCAGTTTACCGGACTTATTTTTATCGCACATCCCTCTTTCTGACGAAGAGAAAAGAAAATTTATACAATCACTTAACAATTCACCTGCCACTTCAATCCGAATAAATCCTTTAAAAAGTGCTACCATACAAGAAGCCAATGCCGTTGCGTGGAGCCGTTTCGGATATTATCTTGATGAGCGACCGGTGTTCACTCTGGATCCATTGTTTCATGCAGGCGCCTATTATGTACAGGAAGCAAGCAGCATGTTTGTGGAGCAGGTAATCACACAATTATCTCTTGACAAACAACCTCTGCGCATTTTAGATGCCTGTGCATCGCCCGGAGGGAAGACCACACACTTACTTTCATTGCTACATCCCGACTCATTAATAGTTGCAAATGAATCCATCCGTTCGCGGCAGCAAGCACTCATTCATAATATCATCAAATGGGGAAAGAATAATGTGGTTGTTACCAATAGTGATACCGGTCGTTTTTCGGCCTTGAAGAGCTACTTTGATGTCATACTTTGTGATGCACCATGCTCGGGCGAAGGTTTGTTCCGAAAAGATGAGCAAGCTGTAAATCATTGGAGCGAAGAGAATGTTAAACATTGCTCATTGCGTCAACAGCGAATAGTAAATGAATTGTGGCCATCGCTGAAACCGGGAGGTATTTTTATTTATTCTACTTGCACTTATAATGAACAGGAGAATGAAAAAAACATTGCGAAGTTCTTGAATGATTTTGATGCGACATGCGAAAAACTGAATATTGAAAATTATCATGGCATAGAAGAGCATACAGATAGTGCAGTTACCTCCTATCGCTTTTATCCTCATAAAATAAAAGGCGAAGGTTTTACAATAAGTATCATTCGCAAAGGCTCTGAAGGCGAATCAGCACACTACCGGCCGGGAAAGGCTGAAGATATAGATTTGAAAATTCGCAGGCAGGCAGCCGATTATATCCAAAACGCTGATGATTCCTATATGTTTATGCATCAACAAACCGTACGGTTTATTCCAAAGCAACTAAAAAATGAATTAACCCTTCTGAAGGCCATGTACATCACCCATGCAGGTACTGCCATTGCAACAATCAAAGGAAAAGACTGGATACCGGATGCCGAGTTAGCATTGTCAACTGCTCTTAATAAAACTTTTTTTAACACCACCGAAACTGATGCCTTAACTGCATTGCACCTGCTCAAAGGCGATACGCAGCTTACAACAGAACTTGCCGAGGGACATGCACTGGTCAAGCATCAAGGTTTACCACTTATGTTTGTTAAAAAAACCGGCAGACGAATCAACAATCTTTATCCGCGCGAATGGTATATTCGCATGAAGGTTGACAAATGAATTAATATCCTAAAAAACAACATCATTGAATCAGAAGAAAAAAGATAAAAAAGTAATAGCAAAAAAAGAAGAATCCATAAAAGGTGTAGAAAAGCGAAAACTTCTCAGGTGGCTGTCGCTGCTGCTGCCTATTGTTGCATTTGCTTTATATGCCAATACTCTTGGAAATGATTATACCGTTGATGACGGCACGGTGATGCAGAATAATAAACTGGTAAAACAGGGAGTGAGTGCCATCCCTGAAATTCTTACTACTCCCTATCGTAAAGGTTTTTGGGATCGCAATGAAAGTCTTTACCGCCCACTGTCGGTGGTGATGTTTGCAGTGGAATGGCAGTTGGCACCAGAAAACCCCATGCCCGGTCACATTATCAATGTAATGCTTTATATATTGACGGCATTTGTGCTGTTCCGTTTTCTGCTGTTGGTATTTAATCAGAATATGCTATTGGCTTTCAGCACTACATTGCTGTACATTGTTCATCCCATTCATACCGAGGTGGTGGCCAACATTAAAAGCCGTGATGAGATTTTATGTTTTCTGTTTATCATACTCTCCTTTTATTATTTCCTTAAAGGGTTGAATGAAAAGAAATGGTTACATTATTTACTTGCTGCTATTTTCTTTTTTCTTTCACTGATGTCGAAAGAAAGTTCTATTACCTGTGTAGCTGTTTATCCATTGCTGGCATATTTTTTCAGGTCGAAAAACATGATGGAAAGTTTACGCGCTTCTCTTATTCCATGGTGTGCTGCACTGGTTTATCTTGGAGTGCGGTTTATGGTACTTAAAGGTGTTTCCAACTTTACCGAAATTCTTCCTATCAACAATTCGCTGGTGAATGCCACTTCCATAACAGATAGACTTGCCACTGCCATGATGATACTCGGAAAATACCTATGGCTGCTTATCGTTCCTTATCCTTTATCTTTCGATTATTCATTCAACACATTTCCGATTGTAAGTTTTGGAGATATACGCGCTATTATCGCACTGATAATTTACATAGCACTTGGCATATTTGCTATTCGTGGATTTACCAAACGCAACCCCGCAGCATTCGGAATTGCCTTTTTCCTAATTACCATAAGCATTATCAGCAATGTGTTTTTCCTCATTGAATCTGTGATGGCCGAAAGATTTACCTATCTCCCCTCTCTCGGAATTTGTATGGCGGGAATAGTTGTTTCCGCTCACTTGCTTAAACTGCAATACAAGAACAGCGACTACGTAAATGTGTCGTCCGTACTATCAGCCAATAAAATATTTTTCACACTTGTTTTCTCGGTATCATTGATTTATTCAGTAATGACAATTGCACGTAACAGAGATTGGAAAAACAATCTTACACTGCTGGAAACAGATGTAAAAACCTGTCCTGAAAGTGCACGCATACGTTATGCTTACGGCAGTGCCATACTGATTGAGCAGGCTCTGAAAGAAAAAAATCACGACAAGAAAATGAATCTTCTTGATAAAAGTATTGTTCAGTTGGAAAAAGGGGTATCCATATTGCCAACCTACTCTGAAGCATATTACCATCTGGGAATAGCCTATAAAGAACGGGAGAATTACCAAAATGCCGTTGCTTGTTTTGAACGCGCTGCAAAAAACAAAACTTTTACCGACCCACAATTTTTTGTGTCGTGGGGAGTATCCTGCGGCAAAGCCGGAATGTACGAGCAAAGTATCAAAGCCTTGAATCATGCTATTGAACTCGACCCAAATACGTTAGATGCCTATCTTAATCTGGGCGTTTTTTATGATGAGATGAAACGCTATGATGATGCAATCAGCAGTTTAAAGAGTGCCCTTAAAATAGATTCAAAGTCAGAAAATGCTTGTTACAATATGGGAAACACCTACGCCCATAAAATCAACTTCCCTGAAGCAATTAAGTGGTACAAAAAAGCTTTGGAGATTAATCCCACCTATGAAGATGCAGTAAATAATATAGGTAACAGCTATGCTGCCATGCAGGACTATGCAAATGCGATTATTTACTTCCGAAAAGCAATTGAAATAAATCCAAGCAACACTAAGGCGCTTAACAATCTCGGCATTACCTTAATAATGACCGGCAACAGAGCCGAAGGCGAAAAATATATCAGCCAAGCTAAACAACTTGGAGGATAACTACAGTTGAAGTTTCAACCTAATGGATTTATCAAACAAATATTTTGCGAGGTCCAAAAATTATTTCAGGACAGTTGTTTGAAATAGCTGCCATCAGGCAACTTCGCAAATCCCAACATGGTTAAAAACTTTGCATGTCCCGGATGTGCTACCTGGTTATAGGTTATTTTTTTTACACCCTGCGCCTGTAATCTGTTTTTTTCCTGTTCGAAAATAAATCTGCCTACTTTATAATCTCTGTATTTGGGTATGGTATAATTCACCATAACCTGAGCTTGACCCTCATCGCTAATGCGAATGATAAACAAATTGGCTATTGAAAGATCGCGTAAGGTAATGAATGCTTTGTTGTTGATGTCGGCTTCATTTTTAAATGCAGGAAAATAAGATTCCAAATCTTTGCCGTTGCGCTTAATGAAACAGGAAATCAATTCATCTTGCGTGTCAATCTGTACCAAATCAAACGCTTCACGACTACGATAAAGACGCACCATCTGAAAAATATTTATGACCAGTAAAATTGCATTTGCAATAACAACAGGCATGGCATTAATCATAAGGCCATAAATGATAAACGTAACCTGCCCTCCAAGGCTATACCATCTGAACTTAAAAGCATTGGTAACTACAAGTGATACTGCAAGAAAAGCGGACGCAAGGTACCCTATGAATAACGCCATAAAATGAATATTAATTTAACAAGTTCACTACAGAAGTGAACATTAGTAATTGAAAAACGCAAATCGCTTTCAATATTGCAACAATCAAATTTCAAGAAACAAACTAAAGTGACTGAAAAATAAAATGTCTGATTTCAAAAATCACTATCTGATATCCCACACTTCGCCACCTCTGAGAAGTTTATCGAGGTTGCCTTTGCCTTTGGTGGCAATCACCTGCTCAACCTGATCATTCATCACATCTTCGTAGCAAGGTCTGTCTTCCTCGTAGAATATTCCAAAAGGTCTTGGGAAGTGACCTTCTTTAGAAGGATTGTCAAAGAAGCGTGAGAGGATAGCGGCTTTAACACGGTCGGAAGTATCATGTACCCACATATCGTTTGCACTGTTACCGTTGTCATTTACATTTACAATGACCGGTTTGAATCCATCCAATTTTATTCCAAGTTCGTTGTTCTGACCAAACAATAACGGTTTGCCATTTTCAACAAACAAGGCTTCTTGCTTTTTGGTAGATTTCTCAGTAAACACTTCAAAAGCACCATCATTAAAGACGTTACAGTTCTGATAAATTTCGAGGAATGAAGTTCCTTTATGAGCAGCAGACTTACGAAGCATATCTTTAAGATGAACAGGGTCTCTGTCCATACTGCGTGCAATAAAAGTTCCGTCAGCTCCCATAGCAAGAGCTATCGGATTAAACGGATGGTCAATAGAGCCATAAGGAGTTGACTTGGTTACCTTACCTTCTTCAGATGTAGGCGAATATTGTCCTTTGGTAAGTCCATAAATCTGGTTGTTAAACAACAGCACATTTACATCCAGGTTTCTTCGCATGAGATGAATAAAATGATTTCCTCCGATGGACATAGAGTCGCCATCACCGGTGACAATCCAGATGCTGAGGTCTTTGCGGGTTGCCCTTAGTCCGCTGGCAATTGCCGTAGCACGTCCGTGAATGGAGTGCATGCCATAGGTTTCCATATAATAAGGAAAGCGTGAGGAGCATCCGATACCGGAAATAAAAACAAATTTCTCTCTTGGAATTCCAAGTTCAGGGACTACTGTCTGCACTTGTTTTAATATGGAATAATCACCGCAGCCGGGGCACCATCTTACTTCCTGATCGGTAACCAGCTCTTTTGCGGTAAATAATGGAGCAGATGTTGTTGCTGTATCCATGTTCTTATATTATTTTTTTCTGTTTAACAATTTATTATAACGTACTGCCTATTTACACAGTTCAATTATTTTATCTTTAATTTCGCCTGCCGAGAACGGAACTCCCATAATTTTATTTAAGCCGATGGCAGGAATCATATATTTATCGCGCAACACTTTAAGCAGTTGTCCGGTATTCATTTCAGGAACAAGTACCTTGTCGTAATTAAACAACAATTCACCCAGATTTTTTGGGAAAGGTTTCAGATAAGTGATATGAGCATGTGCTGCATCATAACCTTCATTACGCGCAAGTTTACAAGCTGTTTTAATAGCACCATAGGTGCTACCCCATCCAACTACAAGTAATTTTCCTTTTTCCGGACCACTATCGAGCGTTTGTAACGGAATGCTGTCGGCCACCTTTTCAACTTTAGCATCGCGCATACGCACCATAAACTGATGGTTTTCGCTGTCGTAGCTGATGTTACCTGTTTCATGCTGTTTTTCCAAACCGCCTATGCGATGTTCCAATTCTTTGGTGCCCGGTAATGCCCAAGGGCGCGAGAGTTTTTCATCTCTCTTATAAGGCAAAAATTTCTCACCGTTTTTTTCGGTAGTAAATTTCACATCAATTTTCTTTAACTTATCGGCAGTAGGATATTGCCATGGTTCAGCACCGTTAGCAATATAACCGTCAGAAAGCATCATCACGGGCGTCATATACTCCAGCGCTATACGACAAGCTTCGAATGCAGTGTCGAAACAATTTGCAGGAGTGTATGCTGCAATTACCGGCATAGGAGCTTCACCATTACGTCCGTATAATGCCTGAAGCAGGTCACTTTGTTCGGTCTTAGTGGGTAACCCTGTTGAAGGGCCTCCACGTTGCACGTTGATGATTACAAGAGGAAGTTCGAGCATGATAGCCAAACCCATTGCTTCGCCTTTGAGAGCAATACCAGGGCCTGATGAAGTTGTTACTGCCAATGATCCGCCAAAAGAAGCACCGATAGCTGTACAAATACCTGCAATTTCGTCTTCAGCCTGAAAAGTTTTAACTCCAAAAGATTTGTGTTTTGACAACTCATGTAAAATGTCGGAAGCCGGTGTGATGGGATAAGTTCCGCAAAACAAAGGTAAGCCTGCCTGATGTGATGCTGCCACCAAACCAATAGCAGTGGCTTGATTGCCCATGATGTTGCGGTAAGAACCTGCAGCCATCTTAGCAGGTTGCACCTGATATCTTGTTCTGAAAGTTTCAGTAGTATCGCCATAATTATAACCTGCTCTCAGCACTTTGAGGTTGGCATCCAAAATTGCAGGTTTTTTACCGAATTTATCTTCCAGAAATTTTATGGAATTATCTAATGAACGGTTATACATCCAGTATAAAAATCCAAGGACAAACATGTTTTTAGCTCTGTCAATCTCTTTGGTTCCAAGGCCTGAATCTACCAATGCCGCACGGGTCATTTTGGTAACATCAATGGTAATGAGATTGAATTTTTCGAGGCTACCATCTTCGAGAGGGCTTTTACCGTCAGCATAATTTGCAAGGCGCAGATTCTTTGGGTCAAAACCGTCACTGTTGGCAATAATAATTCCACCTTCTTTCAGATTTTTAAGATTTGCTTTCAGCGCTGCAGCATTCATAGCTACCAACACATCACATTTATCTCCGGGTGTATAAATATTTACACTTCCAAAATGCAACTGATAGCCTGACACACCAGCGAGGGTACCTTGCGGGGCACGAATTTCTGCGGGAAAATCAGGGAAAGTGCTCAGGTCGTTACCAAAAAGTGCCGCTGTATTGGTAAACTGTGTACCCGTAAGCTGCATACCATCACCAGAGTCACCGGCAAATTTTATAATTACCTGCTCTAAAACTTCATTCGGTTTTTCCATTATGATAATAAATTTTTCAAATACAAAAGTATAATATTAAGCAATAGGATTCAGGCAATGTTTCTACAATTTTTGAACTGAATTCATTGCTAAAATCTGTATCCGATAGAAAAGCTAAGCAGTTGATAGAAACCCATATAAAACGTTTCTGACCGCGTATCTGAATTCCCTTCTACCACCGGAATGTTATTCACTTTCCGGAAATTGTAATGATATAAGGCGGGAGCAATTTTACCGGAAAGCACTATTCTGTCGAAAGGCACATAATAACAACCAAAAGTTACTGCCACACCGGTGTTATGATAATTGCGCAATGCTCCATTATCGTAGGCGCGTTTGTTGACCATGTGAAACAAAGTTGCTCCATACAACATTCCGAAAACCGGATCAGTAGAGCCTGAAAGGAAACCTGCATGAAATCCATAACGGGTAACGCCATCTTTTGCGGGAAACAAAAAATTAATTCCTGCCAAAGCTCTCACCCGTTCGCCAACTACTATGGAATATGTGATGCTTTCATGCATGAGAAAATCCTGCCCCTGCGGTTTGTTGAAATAAGGCACTATACGGCTTACAGTTACATCAATGCCGTTAAGATACTGCGTATGACGACTATTGATTCGCTGCGCTTGTAAACTAAAAGGAATACCTAACCAACCGAAAACACTTAAGAAAATGCAGAAAGAAAATTTCATACGGATTTTTCTGTTCATGCAAAGATGCATAATTTGGAGGTACAAGAAAATATTACCCAATCAGGTTATTTATAAGCAGGGCAATGTCCGCCTTTACCTTTTTTGAACCGGATATTGTCGTAAATATCGCTCGTATATTTAAAACCAAAATAGAAATCCAGGCCATTCATTTCATACAATCCGGGCCACCAACCCAGATTATCGGTACCCAATACAATCCACTTATAACGCACTGCCAAACCTGCTCTGAAAAAATTATACTGATATAAAGATAAAGGCATACTTACCTCTACCCTTCTGGTTTCAAAACGCGGAGTGAGCGAAACCTGTGACGGACGAGTAACACTTTTTTCAAAAATCTGAATGTTCTGAATGACGGTAAGGTTGAGATAAAATTTTGGCGTGATACTCCAATCAACCTGACCACTTACTGCAGCAGGAAGAATAATGGTAAAACCTTTACCGGCCTGTGATCTCTCTGCATCGTTATACAAATGATAACTGAGTGCTGAGTCAACAGAAGCTATATTCTTAAAATGTGTTGTATCAAAACCGGGCCACTGAGCCGTATTGTTGTTAAGTGCATAGTTGAGTGCATTCTCGGCATAATGAATAAACCCGATATCTATCAGTGAAAGGCCTAACCTCACATTATATTTTTTCAGCTTTACGCCCGACATTCCCGGTTTATAAGCCTGCCCTACGTAATTGTAAAAATGCTGTATTCCCAGATTGAATGATGCACCCATGCCTCTTGGGTGAAGGTAATTTTTTTCATTTTCGTAAGGAATAGCATGTCCGTAATTAATATCCTCTCCCTTTATCATCAACAACGATTGGTCAACAAAAGTATAATCCAGCATGGTAGAATTGAGATAAGCACCACTCATGCCTAATAGAAAATTAAGGGTGGCACCTCCTGTAGTTATGTTTTGCTGCTTCTTACGAATAGTCTTTGCAATGGTGAATCCGCCTTCTGCATAAACCAAAGCCCCGGCTTCAAAAGCTGTGGACTTCCAAGGGATTTTTTGTTGTGGAGTATAATCAGAACCTTCCCAGAAAAATTTTGCCAAATGATAAGGCACATTGGTTGCACTAATCTGACTACGCATAGAAAAATGTATCCCATACGCTATATCATCATTACGCCAAACTGCTGAAGGCCCCTTGAGCAATAACGATGCATAAGCATTCTTGGGCTTTTTATTATAATGGTCGCTGAAATCTTCATGCTTAAAAGGAGCAAGCCTTGCAAACTTACCTGTAGGAATTTGCGAAGCCGGAAAATAAATGTAGTCGTTCTGAAAAAATATATCACCTGAAAGCACATTAAATTCAAAACGATAAGGCATCATTGCTATAGAAGCCGGATTCATTTCAATACCCATATTACCGGCAAAGTTGCTATGAGCAATTCCGTTCATCTCCTGCCCATAAACATTTCGTTCTGCAAAAAATAAAATAATGACAGCAATGATTTGAATGAATTTGTACTTAACGGTCATTTTCCGGGTTACAATATTGAAGATAACAATCAGATGAAATGCTATGTTTTAAAAAAGAGCGGCAAAATTAAATTATCGGAATTACGGATAATGTATTATTTATTAACGAATTGTTAACCTTCATATTATTTCACAATTTAATGCATTTTTGCACGATGAAATTCAAACAGGTTACCATACTATTGATTTGTTCCGTAATGATGCTGCAGGCATGTACATCTCAAAAGGAAGAAAAATCCCTTAATAATCTGGACTGGCTGATAGGCACATGGCAGGGAGAATCGCGTACCGGAAATATTTACTTTGAAGAATGGAATAAAAAGGATTCCTCTGTATTTGTAAATCAGAATTACCATTTTGAAAATAACGTGAGGGTAAACGGAGGTTCGTCCAGAATAGTGTTGGAAGGCAATGACATCTATTACATCAACGACACCAAAGGCGAGCAGCCTTTACGCTGGAAGGCCATAGAAGTACATCCTGCTTCGGTGACTTTCAGCAACGACTCAATAAAACCTTATAACCATATCACTTTTGCATTGTCGCCTCAAAATACATGGGACGCCTTGCTTACGGGTGCCAAGGACAGTGTCACTTATTCCCTGAAAAGAATTCGTTGAATGCGAGAATAATAAGATTATTAACCAATTGATAAAGATAACCTGCTTTTCTGCATTTTTGCATCTCTAATTATTTATAGCTCAATATTATATTTTTTATGAAAAGATTTTTCAGTTTGCTGATGATGATAAGTTTAATAACATCGGTAAAATCATCCGCACAAAGCTGTTTTACGATTAACAGCATATTAGTAGATGCCTGCGGTAATCCGGAAGGAGAAAATGAGATGGTACGTTTTACCGTTGGATCAAGCCCATTACCAATCAATTTACTCACCGTTACCTGGCCTACCACTACACTTAATTTTCTGGGTATTTGTCAGAATGCCAATACTGCGCAAAAGGTTTCTGAACTGAATTCCAATATTCAGTCTTGTGGCTATATTCTTGAGCCTTCTAACGGAACTCTTCCTGCAAACAGCAAGGTGATTTTGGTAACCAGTGAAAACATGAATACCACTTTCAACTCCTTTGCCAACCTTACCGATACCATTTATATGATTTTTCAGTGTGCAGGTAACACGCAAGGACATTTCAGAAATTACTCGGCCACGGTTACAACACCACGAACACTCACAATGAACTTTAATCCGATATGCAGCCAATCGGTGTCTTACTTTCCAAATCAATTGGTAAATCAGTTTGGGCAATTGGATACTGCATTTCAGGATGGTTCAAGCGTTGCGTTTGACGCATCAGGAAATGCCACCTATTACAACAACGGATGTCAGGCTCCTATTATCACGCTTTCTGCAAATCTGCAAGCTGCTTCAACAACACTTTGTGCGGGCGATACAGTTACATTAACAGCCGGCAACCTTTCGGGAAATTATACAGGTTACTTCTGGCAAGGCGGAAATGGAAATATAAACACACCGAATAATCTGAGTACCGTTTATGTTTCATCGCCAAATTATACCGGAGTTGACACCTTAATTTTTTCTATGATCGGTCAATGCAACGATACCATTTCTCATTATTTATATCTGAACATTCAAAACGGGCAAGCTGCATCTATAACAGGCCCTACTACATTATGTTCGGGTGACACTATTTTACTTACTGCATCATCGGGTTCAGGATATTTATGGTCTAATGGTGCTACTACACCATCCATCCAAGTATCTCTGCCCGGAACTTATACGGTAACAGTTAGTGGTACGTGTGGCAGCCCTTCAGCAAGTGTAACCATCACATCGGGAAGCGCACCATCTATATCAGTGACTCCCGGTCCTTCGATTACCATCTGCAATGGCCAGTCGGCAACTTTAACAGCATCAGGAGGCGCCAATTATGTTTGGTCAACAGGACAAACTTCGGCCTCTATCAGTGTTACTGCTGCGGGCACTTACACCGTAGTATCTTCCAACAGTTGTGGTTCCGATTCGGCAAGTGTTACAGTAACGGTAACCAATACGCCCTCTGTAAATATCACTGCTTCGAGTCAGACATTATGCCCCGGAGCCAGTGCCACACTTAATGCTTCAGGAGCATCCACTTATTTGTGGTCTAACGGCCAGACAACAAGCAGCATCACTGTTAACGCACCGGGCATTTACACCGTTACGGGAACAAGCACCTGCGGAACAGCGTCAGCCACACAAACCATCACTGCAGGAAGTGCACCGGTAGCACAGATAACATCGCCATCGTCCATTATATGTCCAGGAAATTCCCTTACGCTTACTGCAACAGGTGGTGATAATTATACTTGGAGTACAGGAGTAACAGGTGCTCAAGCTACTGTATCGCAAGCCGGACAATATTTTGTTTATGCTACAAATGCCTGTGGCAGCGACACTGCTAATTTTACGGTAACACAAAGCCCCATTTTTGCAAACTTTGTTCCTGATGTTACTTCAGGTATGGCGCCACTCACCGTAAACTTCAATAACACAAGTACAGCATTTACTTCGAGCAGCTGGAATTTTGGTGACGGAGCAACATCCGATACCATGAATCCGCAACATAATTTTACCTTTGGAGGTAATTTTACCGTATGGCTCACCATAGCTGATGTAAATGGTTGCCTTGATAGCGTATCGGCAAATATTATTGTTGAAGATAATCAGTTGTTTATCCCCAATGCAATAACTCCAAACAATGATGGCAAGAATGATGTATTCACTTTTAACAGTACATCCATAAAGAGTGCAACGGTAACTATATACAACCGTTGGGGTAATAAAGTAACCTCTTACACCAACTGGGTAAGCGGATGGAATGCCTCATCAGTGATGGCAGGAGTTTACTACTATGTGATAGAGATAGAACAACACAACGGAGAGAAAAAGACTTTACACGGAGCATTGAATGTGATAAAATAATTCAAATTCAATGAAACAAAAAAGGCAACATTTACATGTTGCCTTTTTTGTTGTTCACCCTTCCTCAGAGGAAGTTGATTCTGTTCATGAACACTTCTTTGTAGCTTTTACCTACAGGAATTGTCTTTTCTTTAATCACAACAGCACCTTCATCCATAGCACTGATTTTGTCCAGAGCGATAATGTATGAGCGATGTACTCGCATAAATTTATCAGAAGGAAGTTTGGTTTCAATATCTTTCATAGTAGCATGGATGACAAACTGATCTTCCTTAGTCTGGATGATGACATAATTATCCATAGCCTGCAACCAATAAATATTTTCCAAAAAAACTTTTACGAGCATGGTACCTCTCTTGACGAAAAACGAATTCTGGATAATCTGATTTTCCAGCGGACTTGCAGGAGTTTCCGATGATTTTACTTCTGCAGGTTTAGGTGATACCGGCTCAGGTTTTTCACTACGTGATGGTTGCCCTGATTTGGCAATAACAAATGCATAGCCCAGTAAATGGTCTTTTTCATCGCGTATTGGCGAGCAGGTAAATCCGGCCTTGATAGTTGAGTAATCACGAAGAATAGTGATGATACTATCCGGAATATTCAGCACATCTCCTTGTTTCATGTGTTTTAAAAGTGAATCGGCATTTACAATTTCGTATTCATCACTTTCAAGTTTAATCAATTTAAAAAGACTCATGCCCTGAGCACTTGCATTGCCAAACCCAGTAATGGTTTCAGCTTTAGGATTCAGGAAAGATATGCGGCATTCCATATCGGTAACCAAAATGGCATCCTCAATATTGGTGAGCGCGTTGGCATAACGTTTTTCATTTTCGCGACTTTGGAGGTCTTTTTTAAATTTATATAAAGCCATCTCAACGGTTGTCTGCAAATCAGATTCATTAAAAGGTTTAACCAGATAACCATAAGGCTCCGTTACTTTGGCTCTGTCAAGAGTGCTTTTATCAACGAAAGAAGTAAGAAAAATTACAGGTATGTCATACTTCTGACGGATATGTTCGGCCACGTGAATACCATCCTGTTCGCCTTTCAGTTTAATGTCGAGAAAAACCAAATCAGGTTCGTACTCTTCCAGTTTTACATAAGCATTGGTTGCCGATGAAGCAGTTGCAGGAACATCATAACCCAGCCTTATTAGCGTTTGCTGAATATCTTTTGCAACGATACTTTCATCTTCAACTACCAGAATTTTTACTTTATCCATGATGACTTGTTTTTATTAAGGTTAAAATTCAATTCGTAATTCGAATCCATTATTATGGTCAATATACAATTTACCGTCTATTTGATCTGTCAGCACATTCACCAACTGAATTCCTAATGATTCTGAATTGCTAAAATCAATATTGTCGGGCAATCCAATTCCATTATCAGAAATTATCAGAACATGTTTGTCAGATTCATTCATTTTAAAAGTTACTTTAATTACACCGTTCCTGTCGGGGAAAGCATGTTTAATAGCATTGCTTACCAGTTCATTTATAATTAAACCGCAAGGTACTGCCGTATCAATGTCCAAAGATATTTTATCTGCATCAATTACCAAGCTTATTTTATTTTTATCTGCCCTTTGCGACTGAAAAATAGTGTCGCAAAGCCTTTTTATATAATCATCAAAATCAATACGTGAAGTACCATCACTCTGATAGAAACGGTCGTGAATGAGCGCCATGGAGCGAATGCGGTCCTGCCCTTCCCTGATTACTTTATTGGATTCTTTATCGTGAATAAATGCGCTCTGCAGATTAAACAGGCTGACAATTATCTGAAGGTTATTTTTCACACGATGATGTATTTCCTTCAGTAATATATTTTTTTCTTCGAGCGACTCACGAATCTGTTGTTCCATATTTTTTCGCAAAGTGATATCGGCATCAATCACCACAATATTCTGCAACTCACCGGCATTGGAATACACAGGAGTTACTGTGCTTGATGTCCAGAGAACCGTTCCATCTTTTCGCGTAGTGCGTGATTCATACATTACCGATTTTTTTTCTTCGAGACAATCTTGAATAATTTCATGGATACTTTCATTAAATGAAATCTGCTGGAGTTTATTGCCTTTCAAGCCTATAATCTCGCCCTTGGTGTAACCGGTCATCTTCTGAAAACTTTCATTTACATATTCCAGGTTGAAATTTTTATCGAATATCAAAACGGCATTTCCGGTTTCGCTGGCTACAATAGAAAGTTTTGCCAATTCCTCATTTTTTTCTCTTAGCTGAGCCGTACGTTCATTAACTTTTTGACGTAGTTTCAGTTGTGCAATTCTGAGGCTTCTGGTTCTCAGTTTCATGATTAACCAAATCAGCACAACGAAGGTTATGATGTATACGAAATAAAAAAAGTTAGTTCGCCACAAAGGGGCTTTTACGCTGAAGTTATATTCCAGCGAGGGGCTCCAGTCTCTGTCATTCACAGATGCCTGAACCAAAAAGGTATAATTGCCCGGTGGAATGTTGGAATAGTTGGCTACATTGAAAGGTGTTGACGGCACCCAGTAATCATCAAATCCATTCAGTTTCCAGCGATACTTTAGTTCTCCGGGTGCAGCAAAATAAATTCCGGTGAAATGAAAATTCAAGTTGTTATAACCATAAGGGAACAAAGGCTTTACAGGTAAGCCAGATGTACTGTCAATGGTGTAACCTTGCTCAGCCCAGTTTACTTTTCGCATGTAAGCGGTAATAGATTGCATCAGCATAATAGGAGTAACACTTTTGCTGTAGCCATAACCGGGATTGTAACGAATTGCACCGTTTACAGAGGCAAACCACAGATAACCATTTCTGTCATAAGTGGAGGAACTTGTTTCCACTCCAAAATAGCCATTACTTTTATCGAAGTGAATAATATTCACAAACTCTCTTTTCAGGTAAGTATTCCAGTCTATTCTATCAACACCGTCAGGAGTACCAAGCCAAAGATAATTTTGATCTGCTGCCATACATAGCACACGATTGTTAATCAATCCGCTTTTTTTATCGAGATGGCGAAACGCCATTTTTTTATTCGTCTTCGAAAAAAGAGAAATACCGAAGTCATAATTAGAGAACAGTATATTCTGATCGGCATCCTGAGTAATGGCAGTTACGGGTGTTTTATTAATTGCCAGCAGGTCGTTTAATGAAATGGCCTTATCATTGTGCATAAAATAAAGCCCTTGCATGGTACCTACCCACACCAAACCCTGCCTGTCCTGAAAAATACATCTGACATTGTCATTATCAAGACCGTTTAGCCTATTAATGATAGTAAATTGGCTCTTTTCATATTTATAAATACCTCTGTCTGTTCCGAACCAAATGCTGCCATCACTATGTGCGAGGATGGTATAAATAATTTTATTGTTAAGTATTTCAAAAGGGTAATTCAGTTGCTGCAAATCAGCTGAAAGAACTACAGGGCCAGCAGATGTTCCCAACCAGATGTTTCCCTCCTGATCTTGTGCAATAGTCCAGATGGTAGATTTATCTAATGGAGAAGCAACGGGGATAGATTTTACTACATTGTTCTCTATATAATTTACCCCGCCATTTACAATACCTATCCATACACGATTGGATTTATCGCAAAATGTTGATAGTAATCTGTTGTCATTAAGACCATCTTCAGAGGAAAAAGTCACAAATCTGCCTCCTGAATAGCGACACAAACCTTTAGTAGTGCCTATCCAAATATTGCCCTCATTATCTTCTTCCATACACTGCACATTATTATCGAGCAATCCTTCATCTGCCGTAAGCGTAAAAAATGCGCCATGATCTAGCTGACAAATACCATTTCCATAAGTTGAAAACCAGAGGTTCTTTTTATAATCTGTAATGATAGAGGTTACCTTTTCAATATTCACTCCATAGCTAATGTTCATTTCGGTAATTTTATTCGCATGAACAATCCCTATACCATCATTGGTTCCAATCAGAATATTACCGTTTTCTGTTTCCTTTATGCAATAAACAATACTTCCGGGCAATCCCTGATTCAGTGTAAAGTTTATAAAACCTGTAGTACTACTATAGCAACTCAATCCATTGGTAGTACCTATCCATAAAACACCTTTAGAATCAACCGTCAGGCAGGTAACTTCGTTACTCACCAATCCTTTTAAGATGGTATAACTTGTGAATTTTTCACCATCAAAACGGTTTAGTCCTTCTGTGGTACCAATCCAGTAATCGCCTTTCTTATCTTGCGTGATTGCATTTACATTGTTGCTCAGTAACCCATCGTTTATGGTGTAATATTTTTTCTTCAGCCCGTTAAAAACTCCCACACCACTGCGTGTAATTGCCATCCACAGGTTTCCATTCTTATCTTCATAAATTGATTTTACAGGGTTGGATGCAGCAGGGTTGTCCTGTTCAAATCTGTAAAAACGCTGCCCATCAAACCAGCATGCACCATTCATGGTTGCAATCCATAAACGTCCGTATTTATCCTGATGCACATAGTTGACATGATTGCTCGGCAAGCCATCAGCAAGCGTATAACCTGTGAAATTATAGCGTTGAGCAAATGTCGCAGTCGAACACAATTGTATCCATACCATTAATGGCAGTAATTTAATACTCTTTAGAAATGCAAAACGGATAAATGATTTCACTGACGACTTATGCTGAATACCCTCTGTTGTTTTACTTATTTTTAGAAAGGTTGTTACAAAAATAGTTTATTAAATTTATGATCATTATTTCTCATTTTTTATTGTTTAATCCCACTTCTTTGAAACCACCAATGATTCAGGGGTTTATCAGTTCCATGCTGATAAAGTCAAATGTTTCGAGGCTGAATGAAGAAATGAGATTGTAAAAGTTTTTTTGCACGTGATTAAGTTGTTTACCTGTCCATATGAGTTTGAGATGATTCAAAATAAAAATTGCTCTCATCGTCATGATATCGGGAATGGCATTAAGGTCGGTCTGTGTTAAAGTATTTTCCTGAAGATAGCCCGCCCAGTAATAATCCATAAAATAGCGAATATGCCCAGGCAATTTGCCATTGGGATTAAATTCGAAATACTGAACTACATAAAGGAGAGTAAGTGCAATATCGGTAACAAACCATGAGTAAGCACAATCGGCAGTATCGAAAAGACATATTGTACCATTTTTAATAAACATGTTGCCTCGGTTGATGTCGTTATGAATCAGGCCATAATTGTTTGTTGTTTTTGGTAAACCATCAAGTCTGTTGACAATCATTTGCATTTCGGCAATTACACGCTTATCATGATTGACCTGATTTGCTAAAACGCTGGCTACTTCAGTCTGAATATAATCAGTGCGTGGTACTACATTTTTACCGGGCACATAATGTTTTGTTAGTCGGTGCAGTTGCCCTGTAACACGGCCTATCTCCTGAAATACCGGTTCATTCCAGTTGTACATATCAATTTTATTACCCGGTGCTTCGGTATATGCAGCTGCAGTAAAATAAGTATCTCCTGTGTTAATTACTTCAATGAGATTGCCATTAGCAGATTCAATAGGAGCAGAAACATTGGCTCCGTTTTGTTGTAAATAATGCAACCAATCTACCTCTGAAAGCAGCTTCTCCACCGTTTGCACAGAACTATGGGTAACTCTTAAAATATATTTCTTTCTGTCTTTACTGTAAGTATAAATAACATCAATGTTGCTTCGAAGTAATTTCAAATCATTCGCAGAAATTCCAAAAGCTATAGCTATTTGTTCTACAACCTTTGGTGTGTAATATTTTTCGATGAATGGGTTCACAGGTTATTCGTAAACGTTTAAGACTTATAATGATTATATACTTTTTGCAACTGTTCGGCACAAGCTCTGATATCATAAGCAGAAATCACATGCTCTCTAGCTGCAGCAGCAAACTTCTGATAAGTATCGTTATCCATCTCATAAAAAGTTCGGATTGATGCAGCCAATGCATCGGTATCCTTCTCAGGAGTAAGTAGCCCGGTTCTGTTATGAATAACTTCTTCGGGAATATCGCAGTGGGTAGTAGATATCACCGGCATTCCCGTGCACTGTGCATCCAGAAGAACAATTGGAGCACCTCCTTCGCAGTCGCGATTATCTGCATAACAACTCGGGTGAATAAATACATGATACTCACCAAAGAACTGATAAAGTTTTGTAAATTCCACAAAAGGAATAAAATGCACTTTGTCACTCACTCCGTTTTCATTAATAATCTTTTCGAGTTTGCGTTTAACGTTTTCGAGTTCATTACCTACGAAAGTTAGGCTCATGTCAGGACATGTTTTAAGTGCTTTAACAAAAGCGAGTAATGAATAAATGTGACCCTTTTTCTGGCTGTAATTGGCAAGTTGCAGCAGTTTCAATTCACCGGGGTTCTTCAAACGTGACACGGAAGGGATTTTTGAAGTCTCAACACCAAGATGAGCGACATGTATTTTATCAGGATTGCAACCTTGATCTTTAAGAAGCTGTGCTCCATGAGGTCCTTCACAAATAAACCCATCCGCTGATTCATACAATTGCGCATACCTTCTTTTCCAGAGTGGATATTGAAAAGGAAGGCTTTCGTAATCGAATCCGTAAAACGACACAAGGTATGGCAACCCTGTAAGTTGTTTAAGTTTTAAATACTGCCATCCCATATTGGCAAAATGCACATGTATTAAATCTGACTTTTGTTGACTGCTAAGTTGGGCGATGTACTGAAAAAACTGTTCGTTCTTTTGTTGATTTGAAATTCTCTTGAAAAATCTGCTGATGATATTCTTTGCCCCCTCGCGTCCTTCAAGCATATTCAGATTCACATAGTCAGGCAAGGGCAACAGATTAATCTTAGGTGTCACAAACTGCTCATTGTAATAACGATAAGCTACTACGTCAATCTCAGTATCCGGCAGATTATTTAAAACACGGAAAGCCCAATTTTGCGCATTAGGCAAATAACTTTCAAATAACTGTAGCGATTTTACTGACATCCCGTTTTATTCTCTGAATAATGGCTAAGTAAAACATTTTAGCAACTCGTAATCCGTCAATTGAATATTGTTTATTAAAAACCTATTGTTGATAGACCATAATATGCAATATTCACCTAAATTTGCGTAGAATTTAACACCAGACATGAGCAGTTTTGTTGTATCAGCACGTAAATATCGGCCCTCAACTTTCGATACGGTAGTTGGGCAAAATCATATAACCACTACTTTAAAAAACGCCATTCGCAGCCATCATTTGGCACAGGCGTTTTTGTTTTGCGGTCCTCGGGGTGTAGGCAAAACTACCTGCGCACGTATTCTTGCAAAAACAATAAACTGTACCAATCTGACCTCTGAAATTGAAGCATGCAATGAGTGTGAATCATGTGTGTCGTTCAACAATAATCAATCACTTAATATTTTTGAACTTGATGCTGCAAGTAATAACTCTGTTGATGACATCCGCTCATTAGTTGAGCAGGTTCGTTTTGCACCTCCAACCGGGAAATACAAGATTTATATTATTGACGAGGTTCACATGCTTTCACAGGGAGCATTTAATGCTTTTCTGAAAACATTGGAAGAACCTCCACCCTACGCTATTTTTATTTTAGCCACAACTGAAAAACATAAAATTATTCCTACTATACTTTCACGATGTCAGATATTCGACTTCAACCGCATTCAGGTTGATGATATTTCAAAACATCTTGCTTCCATTGCTGAAAAAGAAGGTATAGAAACCGAAGCAGATGCTCTGCATATCATTGCTCAGAAAGCTGAAGGTGCCTTGCGTGATGCACTTTCAATTTTTGATCAGATGGTAACATTTTCGGGTAATAAGGTTACTTACAAAGATGTTATTACTAATCTCAATGTACTCGATTACGAATATTATTTTAGAATAACGGATCAGATTATTCCGGGAAACATCTCATCCGTGTTGCTTACCTTTAACGAATTGCTGAAACATGGATTCGATGCCCATCATTTTATCACAGGCTTATCAAGTCACTTCCGTGATTTACTTGTTTCCAAAGATGAAGCAACCATCCAATTACTTGATGTAACCCCGGGAGTGAGGGAAAAATATAGATTGCAAAGCAAGAATATTGACCTTGCTGTTTTATTAAAACTCATTGACCTATGCAATGCCTGTGACTTGAGTTATAAAAGTGCACGCAACCAGCATTTACATGTAGAAATTGCATTGATGAAGATGTGCAGCATCAGCGGAAAACTTGTAGTAAATGAAAATGCTGTATCAGCAAAACCGGTAGCATTAGAGAAGGGTTCAACACCGACAGGAACACCCGTAACAAATACCGATAACCCTGTACAAAAAACTACTCCGCCTCCCACAACAGTTACATCAACACCTAAAGCAAATGCCCCCGGTCAGACAAAAACAACCAGACCAACGACTACGTTCACGCCCAGTCTTTCTGATTTGGGAAAACCCAAACAAGCCACTCCTGAACAAGACAACAAAGCTGATTCTGACGAAAAAAAAAACAATAATCCTGTAGATAAAGGCAAACTGACTGAATGCTGGAAAGAGTTTGCAAAAAAATTAGATGATCAAGGAAATACCAATTTAGCTAAAGCACTCTTAAGGCGCGAACCTGAATTGATTAATGAAACTGAAGTACATTATCTGCTCGACAATCAGGTGCTGGAAGATGATCTTAAAGAATTGCGTACAGATTTTCTTTTATTTCTTAAAACGCAATTACAAAACAGTTATCTTACCTTGCACACACAAGTTACTGACGTACCTTTGTCACAGAATAAACCTTATACGGCCAGAGAAAAATTTCAAAAAATGGCTGAAAAAAATCCGGCTCTTGAAAAGTTACGTCAACAATTCGACCTCAATTTTGATTAAACAAATTTATTGTACATACTTTATCATCAATCATGATTATTGATCCCACACAAATAAAAACAAGTGTTTTTCACAGCTATATGCTGAGTGCTGTAGCACCAAGGCCTATTGCATTCGCAAGTACAATTGACGAAGAAGGTAATCCAAACTTAAGTCCATTTAGTTTTTACAATGCCTTTGGAAGTAAACCTCCCATACTCATTTTCAGTCCGGCAAGAAGGGTACGTGATAACACAACAAAACATTCATTAGAGAATGTTTTAAAAACTAAAGAAGTTGTTATCGGTGCCGTGAGTCATAAAATAGTTCAGCAGACATCATTATCCAGTTGCGAATATCCTGCAGGTGTTAATGAGTTTATTAAGGCCGGATTCACTCCTGTAAAAGCACAACGTGTAAAACCTTTTCTCATAAAAGAGTCGCCTGTAAATTTTGAGTGTAAGGTACGACATGTTATTGAAACCGGAGATCAGGGAGGTGCAGCTAATCTCATTATCTGTGAAATTTTACTGATGCATATTGATGATGCTGTTTTGGATGAAAATCAAAAAATAGATCCACATAAAATAGATTTAGTTGCACGTATGGGCTTCGACTATTATTGCAGAGCTTCAGGAAGTGCAGTGTTCACTGTTCCAAAACCTAACCATAAATTGGGCATCGGCTTTGACGGACTGCCTGAACATATCCGGAAGAGTGATGTGTTAACAGGCAACGATCTTGCACAGTTAGCCAATGAAGAGCAAATTCCGTATGCAGAAGAAATCAAAGCATTTAATAACTCTGAGAATCTTTCAAAATTTAATCAGGCATTATCATCCGACCAAAAAAATGCAATGCTGGCAAGGCATTTGGCAGCACGCGAATTATTACATGCAGGAAAAATAAAAGAAGCCTGGATGATATTATTGGGATAAAAAAATCCGCACCGTTAAAGATGCGGATTTTTTTTAGAAGCTAACTACTATTTTACCTTCAATACTTTAAACTCTGTTCTTCTGTTCTGCTGATGCTCTTCCTCAGTACATGGAACCACCTTGGTGCCTTCACATTCGCAATGATTAATGAGTTGCGATTCTCCGTAACCTTTATAAATCATTCTTGAAGCTTCAACACCTTTTTTAACAAGATACTCAACTGCTGATTTTGCTCGTTTCTCAGAAAGATCCATATTATATTTATAGCTTGCACGACAGTCGGTGTGTGATCCCAATTCAATTTCCATCTTAGGATACTTTTGCATTATCTCCACCAGTTTATCCAACTCTTTGGCAGCATCCGGACGGATATTCCATTTTGCCAAATCATAATAAATGTTGTCAATACGAATTACATCACCCTTACAGAAAAATCCGAAATCAGCTCTTAAGGTTGTTGATTTTTTCAATCCTACAGTTGAACGATTAGCAAAATTATCCGCACAATTATCTTTGAATGTCATTACCTTATAATTTGTTTCCGGCTCCAAATCGAAATGATAATTTCCATTTGCATCGGTAAGAGTTTCTTTCTCCTCATTATTACTTAGGTTTATGATTTTTACCGGATGGTTAGGTAAGGCAGATTTGTCTTCTTCGAGATACACATGCCCTTCCAGTGCAAATACAGGCACCTGCGACAATGGTATTTTTATTGACTGTGGTTCATCACTTACATCTTTTATCTCGCCTGTTCCATTATGATAACTTTCTTTAGCAGCAATAAAATTATAATTCTGACCAATGGATAAGCAGGCTGTAAATTTTCCTTTCTCGTCTGTAGTAACATCAGCAAAAGAATTTCCACCCTCAGAGATTTTCACGGATGCATTAGCTATCGGAAGATTGGTTTCTTTGTCATATACCAATCCATCCAAAGGCACACAGTTTTTACGGAACATGTATAAATCGTCATTTTCATTTTTCGAATCACGATTGGATGAAAGATATCCACAACGATTTTTCTTATCATACACGTATCCAAAATCATCGTAAGTGGTATTGAGGGGTGCTCCTATGTTGGTTGCTGAAGAAAATACGCCATTATTGTTTTTTGCAGTATAAATATCCAATCCTCCAAGGCCTACATGACCATTGGAAGAAAAATAAAGATTTCCTTCGATATCAATATACGGAAAAACTTCATTGCCGGGAGTATTAATTTCGGAGCTCAGGTTAACAGGTTTATCCCATTCGCCATTAACTTTGTTACACACCCAAATATCCATACCACCTTTGCCTCCGGGCATATCACTGGCGAAATATAATTTGTTACCGTCAGGTGAAAGGCAGGGATGTGCACATGAATACGTTTTGTTGTTGTATTTAAAATCTTTAAAATCAGTAAACTTTCCGTTCACCATTTTAGCTGTCTGAATTTTCAGTCTTACGATGCGATTCTGATCTCTTACTATTTTACCATTCTCTTCGTAATTACGCGTAATATACATCTCGTTACCATCAGTAGAAAAAGAAACAGGTCCATCATTAAATTTTGATTTGTCAGCAATTTCAAGTTGAACAGGTGTACTGAATTTATCTTCTTTACCCTGACTGAACCATAATGAGAGATAAGGTTTGGATGTCCAATCTTGGTTTTTCGACTTCCCCTCTTCGCGTGACGAAGCAAAGACAATACCATCCTTATAAGGTGTTGCACACATATCTCCATTCAGTGAATTTATAGTAAGTCTTCTGACAATCCACAAATCCTTGCTCTTTGTTAAATCATTATTATTTATTGCATCGAGTTGAGCTTTTACTTCCGCATCATCCGGTTTTTTATCCAGATATTTTTTCATTTGCACTGCAGCCTTATCCTTTTTATCGAGGCTCATTAACACACCTGCATACAAAAGGTGTTCATTTCCCGTAGCAACTGAATCGGACGTAATTTTTTCATACCATTTCTCAGCTTCCTTATACTGATTATTTCTGCGATAACAATCAGCAAGTTTTGATGCTGTTTCATGAGTATACTTTTTTGAAAGTATTTTCTCATATAATGGAATAGCCTTTCCAAAGCTATATTTGGAGTAAAGTTGGTTGGCCAAAACCAAATCGTCCTGTTGGGCAAAAACAAAAGTTGATGCCAACATAGCTATTACAAATAAAATCGGTTTTATAAATCGAATTGTCATAATCGGAATATTTAAGAGTTAAAAGAAACGAGGAGTTAACACACCGGTGCGCTGTAATGGGAAGTCGTAGCCGAGTGTAATTTCATGCGTCCCTGAATTGTATTTATTCAACCTATTTGTGGTATAGTCATAAGAATATCCTAGACGCAGCTGCTTTGTAATATTTATCTGAGCAAACACAGAAGCCGCAGCAGCAGTACGGTAGGTAAGTCCAATCCAGAATGTTTCATTGAAATATGCTGCCAGTGAAATATCAGCCTGAACAGTGGCACCATCTGAAGCTCTGAACATAGTCATAGGCTTCAGTTTAATTTCGGGGCTCACATCAAACACATAACCACCGGTGAGGAAGTAATGAAAGTTGCGATGCGAAATCTTATTTTTGATATCTCCACCGTTGATGGAGTCAATATAATTCTCCACTAATCGCGGTATAGAAAATCCTGCATAAAAACGTTTGCTGTTATAATATATCCCGAAACCAGCATTAGGAACCAGTTTGGTAATATTCTGGCTGAACTGAATATCATTAGGATCATGCGTAACCACATCGAGATAATTCTCACGCATGTGAATCATTCCCGCTTGCAACCCAAAAGCCAAACGCCCATATTCACTGGTCTGAATTCTATAAGCATAGTTGGTAAAGAATCCAACCTTCTTTTCTACACCAATGGATTCATTCAAAAACGACAATCCCAATCCAATCTTCTTATTCTTCACCGGACCATGTATGGAAAGTGTTTGCGTTTTTGGCGCTCCATCCATCCCCACCCACTGGTTGCGGTACAAGGCAGTTGCTGATATCACATCACGCGAGCCTGCATAAGCCGGATTGATAAATGTTTCGTTAAACATGTACTGTGTAAAAAGCGGATCATATTGCGCCTGTGCTTTATGCAAACCAAGCCAGGTGACGATACAGGCAAGTGCAAGCAGTTTTTTTACATGTGTATTCATTGTTTTTGAATTTTCGTTGTTAATTGAAATACTACTTTTTGTTTTCATCATCGTTTATCGTTTTAGAGTAAGATATCCCTGCAATGGTTTTTTGCCATCATTGAGGTCGAGGATATAATAGTATGTTCCGTTAGGTAACTGCTTACCTAGATAAACACCTGCAACATTAGATGTACCATCCCATCGGTTATCATAATCGCGCTGCTTGTACACCAGGTTACCCCATCTGTTGTAGATATAAAGGATGTTACCGGGATATTTACTCAATCCATCAATCACATAAGTATCATTCACTGTGTTACCATCGGGCGAGAATCCTGTTGGGATAAAGAGGGTATCACAAGTTACTGTTACCATAACCTCAGATGTAACTTCACATCCTTCGGCTGAGCGAACGATAACACTATACTTTGTTGACTTTTTAGGAACAGCTATCGGATTGGCAATGGTAGAATCATTCAGCCCTTCACCAGGGTTCCACAGATACCATGTACCACCGGTTGCATATAGCTGCGCCTGCTCACCATCGTTAGGACAAATCATCATGTTCGGGCTCACTGCAAAGTTTCCTACTGAATTTACTTTTACTTCAATCGGATTAGACATAAAGTTTCCGCAACTGTTGGTTAATCCAACTGTGTAAGTACCGGCAGCAGGCGTAGTGAATGTTGGTGAAGTTGCACCAGTTAAAGGTTGTCCGTTTACATACCATTGATAACTTGCTCCTGATACAACCATGGCATTGAGTGTAACTGTGCCTCCAATACAGAACTCAGTAGGACCTTCAGCATTCATATCGAAGGTAGATACATCATTAACCACTTGTGTGATTTGTGCAGTACATCCGTTAGCATCTGTTATGCTAAGTGAATAAGTACCTGAACCTACTCCGGTCAGATCCTGATATGAAGTACCATTACTCCATGCATATTGATAAGGCTGTGTTCCACCAGTAACCGAAACATCCACATTAGCTCCTACACCTGTGAGACAATTTGCATCAGTAGCGGTAGAGGTTGCTGCCAGTGCAGCTGAAGGTTCTGTAATGGTAATTGAATGTTGATCGGTACATCCTCCCTGATCTGTTACTGTGAGATTATAAGTTCCCGGAGTAAGATTACTCAAAGAAGCTGTTGTTGCACCGTTGCTCCACAGATAACTGTATGCAGGTGTACCACCCATTGTATTAACAGTGATACTGCCATTGGCCAAGCCAAAACATGTTACCTGAGAAACATTCAGAACATTTGCAAGCCCGGAGTCAGGTTGTGTGATAATGAAAGTTGTATCGAGCACACATTGATAGCTATCCGTTACGGTGACAGAATAAACGCCTGCTGTTAAGTTCGAAATATTTGATGTGGTATTTCCGTTTGACCACAAGTAGCTGTAAGGTGGAATTCCTCCTGTAGCTTTAACAGATGCATATCCTGTAGCCATGTTGTTGCAATTTACATTTTGTTGCTGTGTAGTGATTGTAAGTAATTGTGTAGGTCCGTTGATAGTTAACGTATCATGGAATGCACATCCTGCACTGTCAGTAATTATTACGGTGTATGTTCCTGCACCAATGTTGATCAGATTTTGAGTAGTATCCCCATTGCTCCATGCATAAGTGTAAGGTGCTGTTCCACCGGATGTATTCATTAATATGGATCCTGATGTTATAGACTGACAATTTATATGAGCTAAAGTTGAATAAGAAACCAATGCCCCTTCAGGTGAAGGAATGTATGCTGAAGCCTGAGCAACACAATTGTTTGCATCAACCACAAACACTGAGTATGAACCTCCATGCATATTAATTAGATTCTGAGTAGTATCTCCATTACTCCAGTAATATGCATAAGGTGTTGTTCCACCAGTTACGGTAAGATTAATAGCACCAGTAGTATCAGCAAAACATCCAACAGGAGTTATGGCAACGGCAGGTGACAATGGTGCCAGAGGTTGAGTTACGGTAGCTATCAGATTAAACAAACATCCATTAGCATCGGTAACAGTAACTGTATAATTTCCTGCAGAAACACCGGTAAGGTCTTCAGAAGTAGTGCCATTGCTCCACTGATAATTGTAAGGCATGGTACCTCCTGTTACAGTAACATCAACTGCGCCATCGCTGCCACCGTAGCAGAATACTGCCGAGGTCATTATGTATGATGCATTGAGAGCTGCAGCCGGCTGCATAACTTCAACTGAATCGGTAGTGGTACAACCATTGGCATCAGTAACAGTAAGTTCATAAACTCCTGCTGTAAGTGAATCTATAGAAGACGAAGTTGATCCGTTACTCCAGTTGTAGGTGTATGGTGTTGTTCCACCGGACACTGAAGATGTTGCATATCCATTATTACCGTTGAAACAATTTACATTCTGCTGAACAGATAAAATACTTGACAATGCTGCTACCGGTTGACCAACAACTGCACTCACACTATAAGTACAATTATTAGCATCGGTAACAACTACACTATAATTTCCGGCAGGTATATTTTGCTGGTCTTCGTTGGTACTTCCATTACTCCAGTTAAATGTATATGGGGTAGTTCCACCAACGATAGTAATATCAATATTACCTGTAGCATTTCCAAAACATCCAACATTATTAACAGATGTTACACCGCCTGAAATGCTGTCCTGAGGCTGTGATATAGTTAAAGATTGTGATGACGAACATCCGTTAGCATCCGTAACTTGTACATTATAAGTTCCTGCAGCAAGTGCTGTTTGATTTTGTGCTGAAGAACCGTTGCTCCAAAGTATGGTGTATGGCGCGGTACCTCCCTGAATATCGAGGTCAGCAGTTCCGGTATTTCCACCATAGCACAATGCGGGGCTTGTGGAAGTGATTGCTGTTGATAATGCAGCAGATGGCTGAGTGATTGCTATTGTTTGTGTTGCAGTACAACCATTGGCATCGGTAACAGAAACGGTATAGCTTCCTGCTCCTATTCCTGAAAGATCTTCAGTGGTTGCACCGTTATTCCAGACAAATACGTAAGGTAATGTTCCGCCATTTACACTTAAATCAATGCTTCCTGTAAGATTGCTGTAGCACAATACATTTTGCATTGCTGAAACAGAAGTTGACAAAGTAGCTGATGGTTGTGTGATGGTAGCAGTCTGATTGTTGTAACATCCATTGGCATCGGTAACAGTTACTGTATAAGTTCCTGCTGGTAAATTCGATAAATCTTCGGTAACAGCTCCATTACTCCATGCAAAAGTATAAGGAGCAGTACCACCGGATGCGTTAATATCTATTGCACCGGTATTGTTGCTGAAGCAATCCACATTCTGAGTTGACTGAATAGAAGTAGCAAGGCTGGATGCCGGTTGAGCTACTGTTTCAGATATAGAGTAAGTACATCCGTTTGCATCGGTAATAGTTACAGTATAAGTTCCTGTTGCAAGTCCTGAAATATCTTCGCTGGTTGCACCATTACTCCAGTTAAACAGATAAGGCATGGTTCCACCTGTTACGTTGATATCAATTGCGCCATTGCCACCACCGGTACAAGCAACATTTTGTGAAGCTGATACTGTAGCGGCAAGTGAATCTCCCGGCTGACTGATAGCAATTCCTGATATTGATGAAGTACAACCATTCGCATCGGTAACAGTTACCGAATACGTTCCGGCTTCAACGTTCATTTGATTCTGAT
Organism: Bacteroidota bacterium; assembly: GCA_018268195.1. Classification (GTDB taxonomy): domain Bacteria; phylum Bacteroidota; class Bacteroidia; order AKYH767-A; family OLB10; genus OLB10. The sequence goes on from JAFDWZ010000030.1 coordinate 91,500, forward strand.
CGGTAGAACCATTGCTCCACTGATATGAGTAAGGTGTTGTTCCGCCATTTACATTAATAAGTATGGCAGCCGTACTGTTTCCATAGCAACTTACATTGGTAATATTATTTATAGATGTTGATAATGCATCTGTAGGCTGAGTGATGGTAGCAGTTTGTGTTTCTGTACATCCGTTCGCATCGGTTACAGTTACTGAATATACACCAGCTACAAGTGAAGAAATATTCTGAGATGTAGCTCCATTGCTCCAGTTGTAACTGTAAGGTGAAGTACCTCCGCTGACAGCTAATTGAACACTTGCATTATTTCCACCAAAGCAATTTACATTCTGAGTTGAAGAAATTGAAGCAGCTAATCCGGCTGAAGGTTGTGTAATCTCTTGAAATGCACTGAATGTACAACCATTGGCATCAGTAACAGTTACTGTATAAGTTCCTGAATTTAATCCTGCAATATCTTCGGTGGTTGCTCCATTGCTCCAATTGAAGCTATAAGGTGATGTACCTCCGCTGACATTCAAATCAATTGCACCGTTAGAGCCTGCATTACAAGCTACATTGGTTGATGTTGCTACATTGGCAGACAATGCTGCAGCAGGTTCAGCCACCGTTATCGCACTGATAGTAGTTGAACAGTTGTTGGCATCGGTAATAGTTACAGAATACGTTCCGGATGATAAGTTGGTCAGATTCTGAGAGGTTGCACCATTGCTCCAGCTATAACTGTATGGTGAAGTTCCTCCTCCGACATTAAGGCTGATAGACCCTGTGTTCTGACCATAACAGTTCACGTTCTGCATTTCTGAAACAGTTGCAGCTAATGCTCCTGCAGGTTGCTGCACTGCAATAGCTGATAAGAAGGTGCTACAGTTATTGGCATCTGATATCGTTACTGAGTAAACTCCCGCAGGGATATTAGTAAGATTTTGTGTAGTAGCACCGTTGCTCCAGTTATAACTGTATGGAGCAGTACCTGCATTTACTGTTAAGGTAATTGCACCTGTGGTGTTGCCGAAGCAACCTATATCCTGTGTAGATGCTACCTGAGCATTCAATGCTCCTGCAGGCTGGCCTACATTGATGCTTGCAGAAGTATTGATACATCCGTTAGCATCGGTAACAGTAACTACGTAGTTTCCTGATCCAATACCGTTAAGATCTTCGGTTACGGCACCATTGCTCCAGTTAAAACTGTAAGGTGCAGTACCTCCGGTAACAGTAAGATTTATACTTCCTGTATTATTTCCGAAACATCCTGCTTCAGTAGTTGTAGAGCTTAAAGCTATTGCTGCTGCAGGTTGAGATATGGTTACGCTACCTGTAGATGATGTACATCCGTTAGCATCAGTAACAGTGAGTGAATAACTACCTGCCGTTACCGAAGTAAGGTTTTGCGTAGAGGCACCATTGCTCCAGTTAAAGGTATAAGGTGTTGTTCCTCCGGTTACGTTTACAGAAACATTTCCTGTATTGTTGCCAAAGCAATTTACGTTCTGAGAAGTGTAAGAAGTCTGCAGTGCAGCTGATGGCTGTGTCACTTGTACGGCTGAAGAAGCTACCGTACAACCGTTAGCATCGGTAACAGTTGCCGTATAAGTCCCTGCCTGAACAGCTGATAAATTTTGTGAGGTTGCTCCATTATTCCAGTTGTAGCTGTATGGTGATGTACCACCTGTTACATTCAGAGTTATTGAACCGGTACTGTTGTTATAACAATTAACTGCTGTTGCCTGAGATGTTACAGCCAACTGCGCAGTAGGTTGTGTAAGCACTACTCCGCTCAGTGTATAAGAACAATTGTTGGCATCAGTTACCACAACACTGTAGTTACCTGCAGCAATATTATTCAAATCCTGTGTGGTAGCACCGTTACTCCAGTTGTAGGTAAATGGTGCTGTACCTCCGGTAACAGTAACATCAATACTACCTGTGTTCTGAGCAAAGCATAAAATATTTTGTGATGCGGCAACAGTTGCATTCAATGCGCCTGATGGCTGCGAAATTACTACGGATGACTGACTGATACATCCATTGGCATCCGATACCGTTACAGCATAGTTTCCTGCCTGAAGGCCGCTCAGATTCTGAGTGGTTGCTCCGTTGCTCCAGGTATAGCTGTAAGGTGAAGTACCTCCGGTAACACTAAGTTGCACAGAACCATTATTGCCTCCGTAACATAAAATATCTACCGATGATGCTACCGAGGATGACAATGCTCCTGCAGGTTGTTCAACAATTCCTGTTGCAGTAGCAGTACATCCATTAGCATCAGTTATTGAAACATTATATGTACCGGCATAAAGTCCTGAAATATTTTGTGATGTTGCACCATTACTCCAGTTGAATGTATAAGGAATTGTTCCACCATCTACATTCAAAGTAAGTGAACCATTACCACCACCATTACAGGCAACATTTCCTGTTGAAGCAATATTTGTAGTCAGCGTTGCATCCGGTTGGTTTACAAGAACACCTGCAATAGCTGTTGTACAGTTGTGTGCGTCTGTAATTGTCACACTATAAACTCCTGCCACAATACCATTGAGGTTTTGTGTTGTTGCACCGTTGCTCCAGATATAGCTATAAGGACCGGTACCACCATTCACATTCAATGACAAGGCTCCGTTATTTCCTCCATAACATAACACTGAAGTATTTGAGGCAACTGATGCACTCAGTGATGCAGCAGGTTCATTAATGGTTATTGATGTCTGAGCAGCAGTACAGCCATTGGCATCAGTAACCGTCACGGAATAAGTACCGGCCGCAACTGCGTTAATGCCTGATGTGGTGGCACCTGTATTCCATACATAGGTGTAAGGCGATGTTCCACCGGCAACGGTTGTTGTGATAGCTCCTGTAAGATTGCTATGACAGGCAACATCTGTAACACTTACAGTAGCTGCAAGTGATGCCGAAGGTTGAGATATTACAATTCCGTTTACTCCTGTAGTACAACCATTGGCATCCGTAATTACTACTGAGTAACTACCGGCTGTTATGTTTGTTAAATTTTGTGAGGTTGCTCCATTACTCCAGTTGTAGCTGTATGGTGAAGTTCCTCCATTGGTAGTGATATTGATATTACCATTGCTCTCTCCGTAACAGCTCACATTCTGCGAAGATGAAACTGATGCTGCGAGGGCTGCAGTAGGTTGCGTGATGGTGCTTGACAAACTTGCTGTACATCCGTTAGCGTCTGTAACAGTAGCAGTATAGGTGCCTGCTGTAAGTCCTGAAATATTCTGAGTGGTAGCACCGTTGCTCCAGGTAAAATTGTATGGTGTAGTTCCACCATTTACGGTAAGTTGAATAGCAGCATTGTTGCCTCCATAACAATTTACATTTTGTGATGACTGAACTGAGGCTCCTAATGTTTGTGCCGGTTGCGTTATAGTCGCTGACTTTTCACTTGTACATCCATTGGCATCGGTAACTGTTACGGTATAAGTTCCTGATACAAGTCCCGAAATATTTTGTGATGTTGCTCCATTGCTCCAGTTATAGTTGTATGGAGATGTACCTCCGGTAACATTCAGATTCAAGGAGCCATTTGATAAGCCATAGCAAGAAACATTACTTGCTGTTGATATTGTAGTGTTGAGATGGGCAGCAGGTTGCGTAAGTGTTGCATTTGTACTAGCTGTACATCCATTAGCATCGGTTACAGTTACTGAATAAGTTCCTGCCTGCAAACCGGTAATATTTTGTGTAGTAGCACCGTTGCTCCAAACATAACTATATGCTGAAGTTCCACCGTTTACAGCAAGATTAATGCTTCCATTAGGAACATCATAACATGAAATATTCTGAGCAGAAGATACTGAAACGCTAAGCGCCTGTGCAGGCTGAGAAATAGATTGCACAGCATTGGCAGTACAACCGTTGGCATCGGTCACTGTTACAGTATATGTTCCTGAAGTGAGTCCGGTAATATTTTGAGTTGTTGCTCCATTGTTCCATACATAACTATAAGGTGAAGTACCACCGTTAACAGTTAATGACACTGATGCATTATTTCCACCGAAACAATTCACATTCTGTGAAGAAGAAACTGAAGCATTGAGTGAAGCTGACGGTTGTGTAATGGTGTGAGATGCAGTTGCAGTACAACCGTTGGCATCCGTAATTGATACCGTATATATTCCTGAAGATAAATTGGTCAGGTTTTGAGTAGATGCACCATTGCTCCAAACATAAGAATATGGTGATGTTCCTCCGCTAACTGATAATGAAATCGAAGCGTCAGAGCCATTAAAACAGTTTACGTTTTGCGATGATGCTACATTTGCATTCAGTATAGCTGAAGGTTGTGCTATAGTTTTGCTGATTGAAGTAGTACAATTCTGATTATCTGTTACGGTTACGGTGTACGTACCTGCAGACAAACCGGAAATATTTTGAGTGGAAGCTCCGTTACTCCAAACATAATTGAAAGGAGCGGTACCACCTACAACTGTCAAATCAATTGCTCCGTTACTCAAACCATAACAAGTAACATCTGCTGAAGAAGAAACAGAAGCATTTAGTGCGCCTGATGGCTGTGCAATAGTTTTACTGATGGTGTATATACAGGAGTTTGCATCGGTGATGGTAACAGAGTATGCTCCTGCAGCCAAGTTACTCAGATTTTGAGAAGTGGCTCCATTGCTCCAGTTAAATGAATAAGGGGAAGTACCTCCCGATACATTTAGGTTGATAAAACCATTTGTTCCACCGAAGCAAAATACATTCTGCGATGATGATATTGTTGCTGAAAGTGCATTGGCAGGTTGTGAAACCACTCCTGTTGCTTCCAGCGTACATCCATGATTATCCGTAATGGTAACATTATAAACTCCGGAATTTAATCCTGTGATATCTTTAGTAGTAGCACCGTTATTCCACAAATAAGTATAAGGCGAAGTACCTCCACTTATGGTAAGCGTAAGTGCGCCATTGCCACCACCGTTACATGAAACATTTTGTGTGGACTGCACATTTGCGCTTAAGGTAGCTGAAGGTTGACCCAAGGTTACTGAATTAAGGTTGCTTGCACAACCTTTGGCATCAGTAACAGTTACTGAATAAGTTCCTGCTGCAACATTGCTCAGGTTTTGTGTAGTAGCACCGTTGCTCCATATATAACTGTAAGGAGATGTACCTCCGGCAACAGTGATGTTTATTTGTCCGGTTGATTGTCCATAACAAGCAACTTCAGTTTTTGAATCCAACACCGAACTTAATGCTGCTGAAGGTTGTGTAACTGAAACAGCATTTTGGATAGATGTACATCCGTTGGCATCGGTAACAGTAACCGTATAAGTCCCTGCTCCTATTGCTATAATATTTTGTGTTGTAGCACCATTACTCCATGTATAACTGTATGGTGTGGTTCCTCCATTTACAGTCAGGTTCACTGCTCCGGTATGATCACCAAAACAATTTACATTAGTAGCAGATGCAGCTGATGCAAGTGCTGCTGATGGCTGAGTGATGGATATTGCATTTTGTGTGGCAGTACATCCTTTAGCATCGGTAACTGTAACCGAATAAGTTCCTGATGCAATGTTGCTCAGATTCTGAGAAACTGCTCCATTATTCCACAAATAAGTATAAGGCGCAGTTCCACCATTCACTGTTAATGTTATGGAACCTGTGGCATTGCCAAAACAGTTGACATTATTTGCAGTGGCACCTGCTGCTAATGCTGCAGAGGGTTGAGTTACTGCAATAGATGATTGTGTAGATGTACAACCTTTAGCATCGGTAACTGTAACTGTATAATTTCCTGCTGCTAAGCCTGAAAGGTTTTGTGAGGATGCACCATTGCTCCAGTTATAACTATAAGGACTTGTTCCACCATTTACAGTAAGATTAATTGCTCCGGTAGCATTGCCATAGCAATTAACTTCCGATGCTGCAGGAGCTACTGATAATGCTGCTGAAGGCTGAGTAATTGAAAGTGCTGATTGCACCGATGTACATCCGTTGGCATCCGTAACCGTTACGCTATAAGTTCCGGCAGACAATCCTGTAACACTTGCTGTAGTAGCTCCATTGCTCCATACATAAGTATAAGGTGTTGTGCCACCTGTTACTGATAAATTCACTGAGCCATTGTTGCCACCAAAGCAACTTACATTCACTCTGCTGTTTGAAACTGCAAGGGCAGCATAAGGTTGTGATACATTTATAGAAGCCTGTGTGTTGCTACAACCTTTAACATCGGTAACTGTAACAGTATAATTTCCTGCTGTTAACCCTGAAATATTCTGTGAAGATGCTCCATTGCTCCAGTTATAAGTATATGGCCCCGTTCCTCCGTTTACAGCAATGTTAACTGCACCCGTAGCCTGACCGAAACAACTTACGGCAACTGCTGTCGGACTTACTGAAAGTGCTGCTGAAGGCTGAGTTATAGTAACTGTTGCCGTAGTTGTACAACCCTGAGCACTTGTTACGGTAACCGTATAACTTCCTGCTGCTACATTGGATAAATTCTGAGTGATAGCACCATTACTCCAAATATAAGTGTAGGGTGTTGCACCGTTTGATACATTTAAATCTACTCCTCCCGAAGATTGTCCATAACAATTTACATTTATAGGAACTGCATTAGCCTGAGGAATTTTTCTCAGGTTAATAATCATGGTATCCCTAGCCACCGAGCAAATATATTTTGGTGCAAGAATCAACATCACCGAACCTGAATTTATATCTGCGGTTGAGGGTACATATTTTGCATTACGTGTAGAGTCATTCGGAACAAACTGACCAGTTCCGGAAGTAGTCCAAACGACAGCGCCTGTAAACGGTGATTGTGAGTAAGCGATAGATCCCGAAAGTTGAATAGAATCGAGATTACTTCCTTTTGCACAGAAATTAATATCGCTACCTGCATTATTAATAAGGTAATCAGGCATAAGCAAGGTAGTTTTCTGACTTAATCGGTTAGCAAACCACCATGTATTTATGGTATTACTTTCACCAATGGTATTCTGATCTGTATTAGGTGGGTTTGAAGTCCATGTGTGACAGGGTGACGAACAACCAACCAGATTTGTTGAACCTCCTACCAGCACATCATCATAAAAAAGTGAATCCACAAACTGTGCAGTACTTGGTCTGATAACCGACATTGAAAATCCTGTTTCGTGATTTTCAACATCATACATTGGAAGGTTTACCAATCCTGTTTCAACACTTAAAATAAGTGATATAGTATTTCCGACCGGAATAAAATTACCTAAACCATCCTTCCCATTCCAATACAAACAGGATACTCCAGCCGGGACACCCTGAAACACCATCTTTCTGTCTGCGGTGCCCGGATCATATTTATCGTTATTGTTTCTATCTATCAACACCGTTACATCGGCAGACTTAACAAGATTTACGTTTATACAAATAGAATCTTTAACACATCGTTCAAAAGTCGGTGGGCCGGCAAGAAACTGCATAGAACCGCTTGGAAATGCAACATGGTCAGGATCTGTGAGGAAAAGTTTATATTCATCAGGAACTGAAAACCCAATTTTAGAACGTCTGTCGTTGGTAGGATTACCGGTATTAGAAGTACCAAACTGATTACATGACACACGGAACTTATAAGGTTTGATACCATTCATATCAACCTTAGTTACCGAGCTGTCCTGACCATATATAAAGAAGTAGCCAAAAAACGGATTGCCATACGACTCGGTATTGAAACTCCAGTTCTTGGAAAACAAACGTCCGGTTATTGCAGTGTTACTTGAAGTATTTACTACAGTAACGTCAAAAATACCAAGGCTTAATTCGGTATTTGTCGAAACATTTGTTCCATTATCTTTATTAAACTCTATATAATATGCACCCGCCAGTCCCGAAGTAGGATTACAACTAAAACCGTTATAACCCTGAGCATTGATGACATTAGGTCCTGCAATAGCCTGTGAGTGATATCGAATAAAACCTTGACTGTTTGAAGTAGGCAACAACTGTGGACCAAAAATTATATTTCCATTAGGGTCTTTAATGCGTACATACCAGTTGCTGTTTGTAGAGCGCTGGCCTATACCGAAATAAATTTTTTCCTGTGAAGGGTTATTAATCCTTACATACATCCGTTCCTTATCGGTTGCGGAGTAACCAGCAAAAGTTCCGTAAGTGGATTGCTGATTAATTATCATCAGGTTAGTAGCCTTTGTAGTGTCAGGCTTGAACTGAGGTGAACCATCTGCCAATGCTTTTTCATTGACGATGATTCCCATGAATACAACAGCCCATAATATGAACTGTTTTCTCCATAAAACAGAGTTGATTTTTTGAATTGCGGATAACATCTTTCCCATAACTTGGTGTTATTTATATGCACATTGAACGAGAACTTCATTTTCAGGGTTTCATATTTATGACAAAATTTCAACTTGTAATCTATTTTCAATTCTTTGTAACCCGTTGAAATTTTTATCGTATTACTCCTAATATTAAATTATTAAAATTATGAGCAAGCAAATTCTTCAAACTGCAATCATTTTTGTTTTCACAGTTTTAACAACTATTTCATTTGCACAATCTCAAATTGTTGGCAAAGTAGATGCTGATGGTGTTCCCCATTTTTCAGCTTCTAAAAACGATTGCATCACGGAACTTAAAAAAGCTGCTTCAGCCAAAGGTGCTTTTGCTGCAATGCAAATGAATGATGTAAGTTTTACACAAATGCCACAAGGGCAATATTGCCTAACCACATACGAGAAAGATGCAAAAGGTAATACCCTTCGAGGTTTACGTATAGAATGCAAACAGGATGATGACAACAACCTGATTATAACTTCACAGTCAAAAATTGAAACGGTTACCGGAAAATCATTTAAGTCATCAACCTTGTAAAATATTTTAGGTGTTCAAAATAAAAAAGGAGCCCGTAAGCTCCTTTTTTTTATTTAATAAATCTTCTGTTATTTCTTCAGCTTAGCTTTCAGATTGGTATCAAGCACGCTCAGAAAATCTTCTGTATTTAAGTAGTGTTCCGGTTTGGTATCACTGCCATAAATACACACAGCAAGATCTTTGGTCATTTTTCCACTTTCTACTGTTTCCACACAAACATCTTCAAGTGCTTTTGCAAAATGAATAAGTGGTTGATTATTGTCAAGCTGACCACGGAATTCAAATCCTCTTGTCCATGCAAAAATTGAAGCGATAGGATTGGTGGAAGTAGGTTTACCTTTCTGATGATCGCGATAGTGGCGTGTAACTGTTCCATGTGCAGCTTCAGCTTCCATTGTTTTACCATCAGGAGTAAGTAAGGTAGAAGTCATCAGTCCCAATGAACCAAAACCTTGTGCTACGGTATCGCTTTGTACATCTCCGTCATAGTTTTTACATGCCCACACGAAATTGCCATTCCATTTTAATGCACTTGCCACCATATCATCAATCAAACGATGTTCGTAAGTGATTCCTTTGGCATCAAACTGTGCTTTAAATTCCTTTTCGAATATTGCCTGGAAAACATCTTTAAATCTTCCATCATACTTTTTAAGAATGGTATTTTTGGTAGAAAGATAAAGTGGCCATTCTTTTTGTAATGCCACATTGAAACAAGAGCGTGCAAAGCCACTAATGGATTCATCGGTATTGTACATTGCCAATGCCACACCGTCACCTTTAAAGTTGAATACTTCATGTTCAATAACCGAACCATCTTCACCTTCAAATTTTATGGTAAGTTTACCTTTACCTTTAGTTACAAAATCGGTAGCACGATACTGATCGCCAAAAGCATGACGGCCAATACAAATAGGTGCTGTCCAGTTAGGAACCAAACGTGGGATATTTTTACAAACGATAGGCTCTCTGAAAACTGTTCCGTCCAGAATGTTTCGGATTGTTCCATTGGGTGATTTCCACATCTGTTTCAGATTAAACTCCTTTACTCGAGCTTCGTCCGGAGTAATGGTTGCGCATTTTATGCCGACATTATATTTCTTTATTGCTTCGGCAGCATCTATTGTTACCTGATCATTGGTTGCATCGCGATGCTCTATTCCCAAATCATAATATTTAATATCCACATCCAGATAAGGAAGAATCAATCTATCCTTGATAAATTTCCAAATCACACGGGTCATCTCATCCCCGTCAAGTTCTACCACAGGATTGTTTACTTTAATTTTTTCCATTTCTAAAACTTATATTTTTCTTAAACAGCCGCAAAAATAACATTTTAGAGATGAGAGTATCCCATGTTTCGTGAAACTAATTAACTTTATTTATTCGAATATCCCGGGCTAAAAATAAACCATGCAGCAAGTATGATAAAAAGGAAACCTACAGCATAGTTCCATGTAAATTTTTCGCCAAGATACCAGACTGAAAACACACTGAAAACAACTAAGGTAATTATTTCCTGTATGGCTTTGAGCTGTGCAACCGTAAAAATACTGCTTCCGAGACGGTTGGCGGGTACCATAAAACAATATTCCACAAAAGCTATTAGCCATGATATGATTATCACTTTCCACAGAGGCGTTTCTTTAAATTTAAGATGGCCATACCAGGCAAACGTCATAAAAATATTGGAGATAAGTAACAAAATAATTGTGCGCATAATGGTGATATTTTGAGCTGCAAAGCTATCCGAATCTTAAATTCCATAATCTTTTGCTATACATTAAAATATCAAGGATTATGAAATCTGATACCACTAAAGACATAGCGACCTGTGTAAAAAAATTGATTCATTTTAAATATGAATTTTTAAAATCCTTAAATTTATGCATACGGCTTAACATTCATTCTTAAAACTAAATTATTAACTTTCAAATAGTTGGTCATTTTGTTTCTTCATATTGATAAAACGGAACAAAAGTGTAAAACGCAATGTCCGTGAAACATTATTAAGTTGCTGACATCCGCCATATTGAAAAACATTAATTTTTAGCTTTGCAGCCTTATTTAAAAAATATGAAATTTTTGATACGAAAATTAGTGCTGGCTTTGTTGATGGGATTGCCCCTGGCAGGTTGGGCACAGACGGGGAACATCAAAGGTGTTTTACTCGATGAAAAAAGCGTTCCGGTAGCTGAAGAAACTATTTTATTGAAAGGAACCAACAATCAAGCCATCACCGACAAGGATGGTAAATTTGAAATTCAAAATGTAGCTTACGGCACTTATATATTGTCTGTACAGGATGTAACCTACAGCGGATTTTCAAAAGAAATAAAAGTAAGTGAAGCAGAAACCGATATTGGTGAAATAAAACTTAGTTTCACTCCGGGAACCCAAACCAATGAATCTGATATTCCGGTGGTGACCCTTGACGATGATGAAGTTCAATCCTCATCAGCGCAGGCCAGTGTATCGAGTGTGTTAGGTGCTGCACGTGACGCCTTTCAGTCGGCAGCAAATTTCAATTTCAGCATAGCGCATTTCAAAACACGCGGTTACGACAGTGAACACTTCCCTACCCTGATGAACGGAATAGCAGAAGAAGATCTAACAAATGGCCGCACCGCTTATTCAAGCTGGTCAGGTTTGAATGATGTGCTTCGCTCCAGAGAATCTACTTCAGGATTGAATCCTGCAAATTATACCTTCGGAGGTATTGGAGGCTCTTATGCCATTGACTCAAGGGCGGCACGTCAGCGTAAACAGATTCAGGCAACCTATTCATTGACTAACAGAACTTACGACAACCGTTTTATGCTGACTTACGGAAGTGGATTCAACAAAAAAGGTTGGGCTTTTGCTACATCTATCTCTAAAAGATGGGCAAAAGAAGGATATATTAAAGGAACCTACTATGATGGATTCGCCTATTATCTTGGGGTTTCAAAAATTATTGACAAACATGAAATTGACTTCACTATCTTAGGTAGTCAGTCGGAAAATGCACGTTCATCTACCAACACACAGGAGGTTTATGACATCACAGGTGACCACTATTTTAACTCTAATTGGGGTTATCAGAATGGTAAAATAAGAAATGCCAACATCGGCAGAAATCATCAGCCTGTGTTTATTTTAAATCATGAGTATAAACTAAGCAACTCTACTTCTTGGTTTACTTCACTTTCATTTACTACAGGCAAACGTGAAAGTACTGCGCTTAACTGGTTTGCTGCTGACCCACGTCCTACTTATTACCGCAATTTGCCTTCATGGCAAACAGACTCAACACTTGCTTCAGAAGTTTATAACACATTGAAGAATAATCCTTCGTTGCTTCAGCTCGATTGGGACAACATGCTTTTGGGTAATAGCGAAAATATCCAAACTGTTACCAATGCCAATGGAGTTGCCGGTGAAACCGTTACAGGCAAACAGGCATTATATTTAATTGAGAACAGAATTATTCAAACCAATCGCATAAGCCTGAGCACTAACATGAATACCATTGTGAATGACAATGTGACCATCAGCAGCGGATTATCATTTCAGAAACAAACTTCACGCTATTATAAAGTAGCTGAAGATTTACTCGGTGCTGATTTCTTTGTTGATATAGACAAATTTGCCAATCAGGATTTTCAGGATCAACAACTCAGTCAGAGTGATTTGAATAATCCTAACAGAATTGTAAAAGAAGGTGATCGTTTTGGATATGATTATGAAGCGCACATCACCCATGCCGAAGCATGGTCGCAGGCTGTAGCCAAATATAGCAGAATAGATTTGTTCGGAGCCATAAAAGCTGCTTACACTTCAATCTATCGTCAGGGCAATTATAAAAACGGATTATTCCCTGATGACTCTTATGGTAAATCAAAAACCTACGTATTCCCTGACATCGGAATCAAAGGAGGAATCACTTATAAAATCAATGGACGTAATTATGTGTTTGCCAATGCAGGCTACATGACTCAGGCGCCTTACTTTAACAACATGTATTTGTCGCCACGCTCAAGAAGTACAGTAGTTGCAAATCCAACAAGTGAAAAAATCAGTTCAGTAGAAGGAGGATATCTGTTTACTGCTCCTAAACTTAAAGGAAAATTAAAACTGTATTACACCAACTTCAAAGACGGAACAGAAACCCGTTCTTACTATCTTCAGGGATTCGGAACCAACAGTTATGTAAATTATACCATGACTGATATTGAAAAAATTCACACCGGCACTGAAATTTCTGTTGATGCTAATCTGGGCATGGGCTTCTCTGCAATTGCAGTAGCTTCTATCGGTCAATACTATTACAGCAGCCGCCCCAATGCCACTATCACTGTTGACAACACCAACACCATACAATCCAGTGGCAATGTGGTTTACATGAAAAACCTTCACGTTGACAACACTCCTCAGAATGCCTACAGCTTTGGAATAAATTATCGCTCCAAAAAATTCTGGTATGTGAATCTTAATGCCAATTATTTCACCAACATGTATGTGGATGTAACACCAGCTCGCAGAACTGCTGATGTAATTGACGGACTTGATGAAAACAGTCAGGTGCGTGAGCAAATTCTTGGACAGCAACGTTACAACAACCAGTTCACACTCGATTTGAACGGTGGATGGTCAATGAAACTGAACAATAAAATCAAAGCACTTAAGCGTAACTCATTCTTGTTAATCAATGTCAGCATCAACAACTTGTTGGACAACAAAGACATTATCAACTATGGCTATGAGCAGGGACGTATTGACAAAGCTGCGCTTCTTACAAGAGGGGTAGACGTTTTCGCACCTAAATACAGTTATGCTTTTGGCAGAACATATATGCTCAACATAATTTTAAGATTCAATTAATAAAACAAAAAATTCAATAACACGAAAATTCAAAATACAATGATAAAAGCAATTAAAACGTTCACAGCCTTTGCTATTCTGGCAGTAATAGTAAGCACGGTTTCATGTGTTAAAAAAGATGATTTTGACAATGCTCCATCTACTAATGTTGATCCGGATATTACTACCAATGCTAAGGTAGCTAATGTGGTAGCTCTAATGAACCCTACCACACCACAAATGATTACTAATGATATGGTATTCTCAGCCATCGTGGTGGCTGATGATAAATCAGGCAACTACTATAAAGAAATGATTGTACAGGACAGCACTGCAGGTATCAGTATCCTGCTTGATCAACCTTCTTACTTCACATCTTTCTTTATTGGAAGACGCGTATTTGTAAAGGCAAAAGGGCTATACATTCAATCAGTAAACGGAACGCCTAAAATAGGAGTATTAAGTAACGGTTCTGTGTCAGCTATTCCTTCAACACTTATCGGAAATTATATTGTTGGCGGTAAATGGGGACTTTCTGTAATTCCTGCAAAACGTAAACTAAATACACTTACCGATGCCGATTTGAACACATTGGTACAGTTCGACTCTGTTGGATTCAGCCCCGCTGACGTAGGGTTGACCTATGCAGATGCTGCAAATAAATTAACGGTTAACCATACGGTAAAAGATTGTAGTGGCAATTCGCTGATTGTGCGCACAAGTGGATATGCAAATTTTGCATCTACTGTGATTCCTTGTAAAGGCGGAAATCTTACTGCTATCTATCAGAAGTATAACACCACTGCTCAGGTTTTTCTTCGTAATGGGAATGACTTTACTGCTGATCAGGTGCGTTGCGATGGAATGGTATGTACCATCACCTATCTTAATATTGACAGTGTGAGAAATATGTTTGCTGCAGGTATCACTACTATTCCAGGTGGTATTCACATCAAAGCTACCGTTACTTCCGACTATACTACAAATGCTCTTGCAACAGGAAATATTATTTTTCAGGATGCAACAGCAGGTATCTGTGTTCGTTTTACTTCTACTCCAACTTATTCACTTGGCACACAGGTTGACCTGAATGTTGGTGGGCTTACATTGTCAGAATTTAACGGATGGTTGCAAATAAGCAATGCACCGGCAGGAACTATCATCAGCGGATTACCTCCTGTTACACCCAAGGTTGTAACCCTTGCAGATGCAACAGCCAATTTTGAGAAATACGAATCTATGTTGATTAAAGTAGTGAATGTAACCATCAACAATGGTACAGCAACCACTTATGGTGCATCATCAGGCAAATTACCGATAAATGATGGTACTACACCTAACACTATTGTTCTTTACACCAGAAGTTCGGCAACATTTGCTACATCAGCAACGCCTACAGCTCCTGTAAGCATTACCGGAATTCTGACACAGTTTAATACCGACAAACAGTTTCAGATCAGAAACCTAAGTGATGTCCAATAATTCTTAAAATAAATTCCTGACGAGGCTTTGAAAAAATTTTCAAAGCCTCGTCTTGTCTTATACCATATAGTTATGCGAAAAATTTTATCTCTGTTAATTTCAATTGCCTTTACAATAGTAGCTAATGCGCAGGTTACTGATATTGCAACTGCACGCACTTTCCCCACAGGCACTCAGGTTACCGTTAGCGGTGTGTGCCAGAATGGGCAAGAACTTGGCAATATTCGTTACATTAATGATGGAACAGGAAGTATTGCCGTATTCGGAACAGCTATCAGCAGCACTGTAAGAGGCGATGTAATCAGTGCTACAGGAACACTCACTGACTACTTCGGATTACTGGAAGTTTCAACCATTTCAACATGGCAGTTATTGAGCAACGGTAACAACCCTCCTACTCCAATAGTAACCACTCCCGTGCAGTTAAGCGAGAGCACCGAAAGTCACTTAGTACAAATTAACGGAGTAGTGTTTAACAATGCAGGAGGAATTTTTGCAGGTAATGCCAATTATGCTATTACCGCCAATGGCGAAACAGGTCAGGTGCGAATTGCGGCTAACACCAATCTTGTAGGGACAACAATACCTACAGGTGCAGTGAGTTTAGTTGCTGTTTGCAGTCAGTACCAAACTATTTATCAGTTGTTACCGAGAGATCTTAACGATATTTTTCTTTCATCACAGTTTTATATAACCAACCCTCCCTCACAAAATAACCTCAGTACTTCAGGATTTGATGTTAACTGGGAAACCAATCTTTCAGGATCTACCTTTATTAAATACGGCATCACTCCTTCTCTCGAATTAGGAATTTTAAATGGTGCAGGCGGCAGCACAAATCATACAGTTGCTATTACCGGTGCAGCACCATCACAGGTTTATTATGTTCAGGCATTTTCAGTAAACGGAAATGATACCGCTACATCTTCAGTAAAAATATTTATGACTGCATCGTTATCAAGCGGACAAATGAAAGTCTATTTCAACAAATCTGTTGATAATGCTTACGCTTGGTCGCCATCCAATTATGCCGTACAACTTCCCGGAAAATTTCAGGATACCATTGCTGCTTATATCAATCGAGCTCAAATAAGTGTTGATATTGCCATTTACAATTTTGACAGTAATAATACGGGACTCATCATACAAGCTATTAATGATGCTTATGCACGAGGTGTAACTATACGAATAATTTATGACGGAGGAAATGCCAACAATGCACTGCCGCTGTTAAATGCTGCCATTGCTACATTACCATCACCAACAACTCCTCCTGCATACTATGGAATTATGCATAATAAATTTATCATTATTGATGCGCAAAATAGCAATGTCAATTTACCTTATGTAATTTCCGGCTCAACTAATTTTACAAATGCACAACTAAATAACGATGCCAATAACTTAATTATTATTCAGGATAAATCACTGGCAAAAGCTTATACCATGGAGTTTGAAGAAATGTGGGGTAGCAACTCTTCTCAACCCAATATTGCCAATTCTAAATTTGGTCCTGATAAAACAGATAACACACCTCATGAATTTCTAATCAACGGCCAACGGGTCGAATCGTATTTCAGTCCTTCCGATAATGTGAATAATCAAATCATCAATGCGGTAAACAGTAGCGATAGCGAAATGGAATTTGCACTTCTTGTTTTTACGCGATTTGATATTGCATTTGCTGCTGAAGACCGAATAACAAATCATAATGTAACTGCTTATGGTATGGTGGATGATAGCGGCAGTGGCGGAGGATATGCTTACAGTATTTTACAAACTGTGATGGGCTCTAAGTTGATGCTTTATAATCATAGTATACAAACCGGCTTGCTCCATCACAAATACCTGATAGTTGACCAAGGAAATCCTTCGAGCGACCCACTTGTGCTTACAGGCTCACATAACTGGAGTACCACAGCAAATCAGAAAAATGATGAAAACACACTGGTTGTACATAGCAGAGACATTGCCAATCAATACTACCAGGAGTTTGTAAAACGATTTACAAGCAATGGCGGCATACTTTCAGTTGCTGAAAACAAGAATGATTTTGGCTATGCCCTTTATCCAAACCCTGCTACCAATCATCTATTTCTTCAGGTGCAGCATGCTGACGATTTTAGATTTCAGTTATATGATTTGAGAGGTGTAACCATGAGTGATGATATTTACCATGCCAATGGTGTAACAGACATATCGGTTGAAAAACTAAAACCGGGTTGTTATGTTTATAAAATACAAACTGGTAAAGGTGTAAAAACGGGTAAATTGCTGATTGGACAGAAATAATCATTAGATTTTTTGCATCTAAGACTTTCGGTTCAAAGCCTTCTGAATGACAATTTTATTTTTCAACACGTGACTTCCCAACTTTAAACAATTTGTAATTTTGGAAGTTACACACGTATGCAAATTGAACACGAGAACATAGAGGTTTACGGAGCACGCGAACACAATCTTAAAAATATTGATGTCGTAATTCCGCGAGAGAAACTAATTGTAATTACCGGATTAAGCGGCAGTGGAAAATCTTCGCTTGCCTTCGACACCATTTATGCCGAAGGTCAGCGTAGATATATGGAAAGTTTCAGTGCCTATGCACGACAGTTTTTAGGTTCCATGGAACGCCCTGAAGTGGACAAAATCAACGGACTCTCTCCCGTTATCAGCATTGAACAGAAAACTACCAATCAAAATCCGCGTTCAACAGTTGGTACAGTTACCGAAATTTATGACTTCATGCGTTTGATGTTTGCACGTGCAGGTGATGCTTACTCTTATGTTACGGGTGATAAAATGATACGCTTGAGTGACGAACAGATTGTTGACATCATCATCAAAGAATACGAAGACAAACAGATCACGGTACTATCACCCGTAGTAAAAGCACGCAAAGGCCACTATCGAGAATTGTTTGAACAAATTCGCGTTTCAGGATTTATCAGAGTGCGCATTGACGGTGAAATCATAGAAATAAAAAAAGGGTTGCAGGCCGATCGTTACAAAACGCATGATATAGAAATTGTAGTTGATAAAATTTCAGTAAGTGAAGCCTCGCGAAATCGCATTTCAGACACCGTGAAAACTGCAATGAAATTCGGAAAGAACACTTTAATGGTACTTACTGATGGTGTTAAGCGAGTACGTTATTTCAGTCGTAATCTGATGTGCCCCGTTTCAGGAATATCGTATGACGAACCTGCTCCAAATACTTTTTCATTTAATTCACCTTATGGAGCTTGTCCCAAATGCAACGGACTTGGCACTATTCCTGAAATAGATATGTCGGTAGTAATTCCCAATCCGAAAAAAACTATCAGGCAAGGTGGCTTGGCTCCTATTGGCGAGTACAAAAACAACTGGATATTTGGTGAGTTGGACAGCATCGGAAAAAAATTTGGATTTACTTTAAACACTCCTATGGAAGAAATTCCTGAGGAAGCCATGTCGGCAATTCTTTATGGCACTGATGAAATATCAGGCAATGTGCATACTCATGCAAGGCGTGAAATCACTTTTGAAGGTATTGTAAGTTTTTTAATCAGCCAGTTTGAAGAAACAGACTCATACTCTGTAAAAAAATGGGCTCAGAGTTTTATGCAAACAACCATTTGCCCTGAATGTAATGGCTCCCGACTGAAGAAAGAATCGCTATGGTTTAAAATCAATAACAAAAACATTGCAGAATTGTCGAACATGGATTTGAGTGAGTTGCAGAAATGGTTTCAGCAACTTCCCGAACATTTATCCGACAAACAAAAAACTATTGCAACAGAAGTACTCAAAGAAATAACTAAGCGGGTAGGCTTTCTGCTTGATGTAGGTTTAGACTATATTACACTCAACAGAAGTACAAGAAGTCTTTCAGGTGGTGAGTCGCAACGCATTCGCCTTGCTACACAAATAGGTTCGCAGTTAGTAGGTGTACTTTATATTCTTGATGAACCATCCATTGGATTGCACCAACGCGATAATAAAAGACTCATTTCTGCATTAAAAGATTTGCGCGACTTAGGTAATACAGTCATCGTTGTGGAACATGACAGAGAAACTATTGAAGCTGCGGATTATATTTTAGATTTGGGTCCGGGTGCAGGAAATTTTGGTGGCTATGTGGTTGCGTCCGGCACACCTGATGAAATTCTCAATCAGAATTCGCTCACAGCTAAATATCTGAACGGGAAAATTAAAATGCCGGATTCCAGGATGCGAAAAGGCAATGGAAAAAAATTATCTATTAACGGTGCAAAAGGAAATAACCTTAAAAATGTTTCAGTGAGTTTGCCTCTCGGAAAACTTATTTGTGTAACAGGTGTGTCAGGAAGCGGAAAATCTACTCTTATAAATGAAACTCTTTATCCTGCATTGAATCATCACTTCTTCCGTTCCACCGCCAAACCACTTCCATATACTTCCATCAAAGGCCTTGAAAATATTGACAAGGTAATTGAGATTGACCAATCGCCCATAGGTCGCACACCACGAAGTAATCCTGCTACTTACACCGGAGTATTTACCGATATAAGAAATTTATTTGCACAACTTCCTGAAGCTAAAATACGCGGTTATGCACCGGGTTCCTTTTCATTCAATGTTGCCGGAGGAAGATGTGATACCTGCCTCGGTGCCGGAATGAAAATAATTCAGATGAACTTCCTTCCTGATGTGCATGTGCATTGTGAGACTTGCGGAGGGCAACGTTACAAACGTGAAATTCTGGAAGTGCGCTATCGCGGTAAATCTATCAGCGATGTGCTTAACATGAGTATTGATGAAGCTGTTGAATTTTTCAGTAACCTTCCTGCTATTCTGCATAAAATTAAAACGTTGCAGGATGTAGGCCTTGGATATATCACATTGGGACAATCATCCACAACCCTTTCGGGAGGAGAAGCTCAGCGAGTTAAACTGGCATCTGAACTTTCAAAAAAAGATACCGGCAATACTTTTTACATTTTGGATGAACCTACCACAGGTCTCCACTTTGAAGATGTAAGAATTTTGCTCATGGTATTGCAACAACTGGTAGACAAGGGGAATACAGTAGTTGTTATTGAACATAACATGGATATCATCAGAGCTGCTGACCACATCATTGACTTAGGCACTGAAGGCGGTATGAATGGTGGAAACATTATTGCTGAAGGAACTCCTACTGATATAATTAAAAACAAACTCAGCATAACAGGAAAATTCCTGAAGCAGGAAATAGAATGGCAAAATCGGATGATGACGGTTTAACTTTTCCTTCTGCAAAAAAGAAACCGTTGCTTGCCGGTAATATCTTTCATTATTTCCACATCGCAGAATAATTCTTCCGAATAAAGTTGTTTCAACTTTTCTGCATACACTGGGTTTATTTCCAGATAAATTTCACCTCTCGGTTTTAATTTTTTAACGGCAAACGTTTTTATTGCGACATAAAATTCAAGTACATCAGTCGAAGTAAACAATGCTGTATGCGGTTCAAAATTCAGTACATTTTTATGCATTGTTTGTTTTTCTTCTACAGAAATATACGGAGGATTGGACACAATTAAATCAACTGAAGAAGGATATTTATCATCATCAGCATTTAAAATATTGTCGCTGATAAAATGAACATCTGCATGCAGTTGTTTTGCATTTTCAGCAGCAACAGCAAGCGCTTCTCCCGAAACATCCGTTGCATAAACATGAGCATGCCGGAATTTTAAACCCAACTCTGTTGCAATACATCCTGAGCCAGTGCCTATATCAATTGCAGTAAACCCTGTCGCCAATGCAGTTCTGCGGAAAACATACTCCAACAACTCCTCAGTTTCCGGTCGTGGAATCAGCACATGATTGTTCACCTTGTATTTGCGACCCATGAAATAAGCAAACCCTAAAACATACTGAACAGGTTCAGCCGTTTTTAATCGCGACATGATTCCTTCCAACTCAGACATTTTCTGAAAAGGAATTTCCATATCGCCATTCTTTAAATCCTGTTCAAGCACATGCTCCAACACGAATCGTACAATGGCCACACTCTCATCATGATCATATAAATGATGTAACTCCGCTGACTTTTGTTTTAAAAATTCCTTTCTGAGCATAACGAATTTAAGACTGTAAACATATCATTTATTTTACTTTTGCAGTTCATGCAACACAACCTTTCAGACGAATTATTTATGCAACGCTGCATTGAACTGGCCCTGCTTGCCGGTGGCCATGCGGCTCCTAACCCTATGGTGGGAAGTGTAATAGTGCATAACCATAAAATTATTGGCGAAGGTTATCATGAATATTACGGAAGGGCTCATGCCGAAGTGAATGCAATAAATGCAGTTAAAGACAAGTGTCTGCTGAAAGATTCTGTTTTGTATGTCGCTCTGGAACCTTGCTCACATTACGGCAAAACACCTCCTTGTTGCAATCGCATTGTTGAAGAAGGTATAAAAAAGGTGGTGGTAGGAACAACCGATACTACTGCTAAGGTAAATGGCAGCGGCATTGATTATTTAAGAAAAAACGGTGTGGAAGTAATTACACATGTGCTGGAAAATGAATGTAGATTTTTAAACAGACGATTTTTTACTTTCAACGAAAAGCACAGACCCTACATCATACTTAAATGGGCACAGAGTGCCGATTTATTTATTGCTCCTGAAATTTCATTACGGCCCATGAAAATTTCGAATGAAGTAAGCCACATCAGATCCCATCGTTGGCGAACAGAAGAATCTGCCATCATGGTGGGCACCAATACTGCCCTTACCGATAATCCGCAACTCACCCCCAGGCTTTGGCCGGGAAAAGCTCCTGTAAGGTTAGTGATTGATCGCACATTGCGCATTCCAAAAAATATGCACCTATATGATGCTGCCGTTAAAACCATTTTTTACAATGAAATAAAAGATCATGTTGAAGGTGAAACCCATTTTGTAAAAATTGATTTCAGTAAAAATATTTTAACACAGATTTGCAATCATCTGTTCAGCATTTCCATAACATCTGTTATCGTTGAAGGCGGCAATTTACTCCTGAATAGTTTTATCTCTCAAAATCTTTGGGACGAAGCACGAGTGTTTACTTCCGATAAAATTCTTACTTCGGGTATTGCAGCACCCGCCTTTGATAAACGCATTACACATACTGAAAAATCAGGCTCAGACACACTTTCCATTTACTACAATAAACCATGACGTTAACTACTGTTGCTGCCATACTCACTATTACCCTCCTTTTTATTATCTTAAAATATTTTGAGAAATTTAATATTGATAATTTTCAGGGGCTTACCATCAACTATGTAACAGCAGGTACATGTTATTACCTTTATTCTCAAACTTCTTTTACTGAATTTAAAAATTCAGCGGCCATCTTCTTCCCCTATTACCTGCTGATGGGATTTTTATTTATTTCCGTGTTTTATCTTACTGCACTATCATCGCAGCACAATGGAGTATCGGTAGCAACAGTAGCAAGTAAAATGCCAATGGTTATTCCTGTTCTTGGAGCTGTGCTCCTCTATAGCGAAGATTTAAACATTTATAAAATTACAGGGTTATTACTTGCATTATTTTCTGTTTATCTTACCTCAACAGGCGACAGCGCATCATTGAAAAACAAACTGAGTTTACCTCTACTCCTATTCATAGGTGCGGGTTTGGTTGATTCAAGTATAAAGTATGCACAGCATACCGTTACTTCAGCAATAGGCAGCTTTTTCAGTCTTGTCTTCTTCAGTGCCTTTATAATTGGTGTGTTGGTTATTACCTTCCGATGGTTTAAGAATAATGTAGCTTTGAATTTTAAAAATATTTTTGCCGGGATAATTCTGGGCGTAAGTAATTTTGCATCTCTTTATTATATGATTGGTGCACTATCAGAACAAAATGCCGATAGCGGAAAAGTTTTTATTGAAGTAAACTGTGGTGTAATTTTATGCTCTGTATTTTTTTCGGCTGTGTTGTTCAGGGAAAAACTTACTCTCCGTGGCATTACAGGTGTATTAATTGCCGTTGTTGCTATACTAATTTTATCGCTGCATGTTTGAAACAACTTACAAATCAATTTCACGTGCGGCAACAGGTATATACCGCGACAAAGGAAGTAAGTTCATGGCATTTGCCTATTCCGTAAAAACGGAAGACGAAATAAAATCTATTCTTCAGCAATTAAAAAAAGAACATCCCAAAGCCAATCATCATTGTTATGCATATCGTTTAGGGGTGTATAAAGATGTATTTCGTTTTAATGACGATCGCGAGCCTTCAGGCTCAGCAGGGCGACCTATTTACGGAGTAATACTGGCACATGATCTCACTCAAATTCTCATTGTGGTTGTTCGGTATTTCGGAGGCACATTGTTGGGAGTGCCCGGGTTGATTCATGCTTACAAAAGTGCCGCTGAAGAGGCTATACTGCAGGCAACTATAATGGAATTTGAAATTGAAGAACATTACAATCTTTCATTTCGCTACGAGTTATTAAATGATGTTATGCGCTTGCTGAAACAATATCATGCAACCATACATCAGCAGCAGATGAATGAAGAATGTAACATTGATATAGCTGTTACTAAAAAAAATGCTGATGGTTTTCTTAAAGCTATATCACAGAACTATCTGTTGAAAGAAGGTGTTAAAATAAGTTTATGTTGATTTGCGCTTAATACAAATCATACTTCAACAAGCGGCATTCAATGGTGCCGTTAAAAAACGGAATACGCGCTGAAGTACGCAGCCCCACCTTCTTCGCCAGCTCCAATTCACCTGTAAAAATAAAACCTGTTTTGCCTTTGCATTTCTGCTTAAAAAAATCGCCAATTGAAGTGTATAAAGCAGCAAGGTCTTCCTTCTCTCCTAACCTTTCGCCATAAGGAGGGTTCACCAACACTATGCCCGGCCCTTCGGGAATATTTGTTTCTTTAAAATCGCATTTTTCCATTTCAAGATAATGCTCCACACCTGCCCTACTTGCATTTTCACGTGTAGCCTTTATTGCATATCCATTGTTATCAGTAGCAACAATTGTTGGCATGTCGGTAAAATCTTTTTCGTCTTCCAGTTTTGATTTTATCTGCTTATGAATTTTTCTGTCGTAATTAAACAGATGCATGTAACCAAAATTTACACGGTCAAGCAATGGCGAACAATGGCCTGCCATCAACGCTGCTTCAATAGCGAAAGTACCACTGCCGCACATTGGATTTATGAAACTGCTTTTTTTATCCCATCCGGTTGCATAAAGAATTGCTGCAGCAAGATTTTCCTGCACAGGTGCTTTAAAAGGATTTTGCCTGTAGCCATGCTTGTTGAGTTGCTCACCTGAGGTGTCCAGATAAACCCAAACCTGATCATGCTGCCAGTGTACGTGAATGACTACTTCACTTCGCAAAGGCCCGGAATCAGGACGTGTATTATAATTTTTCTGAAAAAAATCCACAACTGCATCTTTACAAAGTTGATTAAGAAACATGCTGTTGTTGATGGTAGGATGATTGGTTTGTGATGTTACGGTGATATATTTCTTTTCTGAAAAATAATCTGACCACCGTATTCTCATTAATTTTTGAGTTAACTGTTTCTGATCATCGGCTTTAAACTTATCTATAAGCCATAGAATCCGGCTTGCTGTAATCAGTTTATAATTGAGCATGATAGCTTCCTGAAAAGTAGCTTTAACAAATAAGCCGGTGTAATTTTCCTCAAAAGGAATCAGATTACATTCTGCAAGCTCTTGTTTGAGATATGGCGTTACATGCGGTGCACAACCAATAAAAAATACTTCCTTGCTGTTCAATTGATTTTTTTCTCAAAAGTAGGCATTCCCATTTCATGAAAATTATTTAAACCCAGTTTTAATATTTTTTTTCAACACAATACATTATAAACTATTTTCGTTCAGCTGATGTTATTGAAATATATCTTTTATAGATTTACTCTCGATGAAAAGTGTTTTTAATGATGCGGAAATTCAGGCAATGCTGAAGCTTCTCGATGATGAAGACGAAAGCATTTATCAGAATATTGAAAGGCATTTTATTGAAATGGGGAGAGCAATAGTCCCACGGCTGGAAGAATTCTGGGGAAACTCCTTTGATGCAGTGCTTCAAAGCCGCATTGAAAAACTGGTACATAAAATTCAGTTCGAAGCATTAAAAAACGATTTACGTGTTTGGAACTCTGTAGGCACGGATGATTTACTAAGCGGTTTGATTACAATTTCAAAATATCAGTATCCTGACTTAAATGACGAGTCTATAAGAATTCAGCTGCAACAAATTTCAAAAACAATTGCATCGCAATTGAATGGCAACCTTAGTCCCATTGAAAAAATAAAACTTTTTAACCGTGTTTTTTATTCCGTGTATGGATTTAATGGCAATACCGTAAATTTCCATGCTCCGCAAAATTCATTTATTAATACGGTGCTTGAAAGTAAAAAAGGAAGTCCTATTTTGTTGTGTGCTATTTATTCCATTCTTGCAAAAGAAAACGGTCTTCCTGTTTGGGGCGTAAATCTGCCTGAGCATTTTATTCTTTGTTATAAGGATGATCAATATCTGCCCGAACATCAATACACTTATCCTGAATACAATATTTTGTTTTACATCAATGGCTTCAGTAAAGGAAATATTTTTAGCAAGGAGGACATTAACACTTTTCTTCAAAAACTCCATCTGAACGAACAAAAAAGTTTTTATTTACCTTGTTCAAACACTGAAATCATAAAACGTATTCTGAGAAATCTGCATTATTCGTTTACAAAATCCGGTGATGCACAATCCGTGCATGAGATAGAACAGCTTCTGTCTTTGATGGAAGAGTAAATTTACCGGAATCATCTTTAAGCATCTTTAGTTTCATACGTCCGTAACATAGATTCACTAATAAACAAAAACAGAGAGAGCCTTCCCGAACAATCGGGAAGGCTCTCTCTGTTTTAATCAGTCTTTACAACTGTTTTATT
>JAFDWZ010000031.1 GCA_018268195.1 Bacteroidota bacterium
CGGTAAAGTTTACACTTCCTCCGGGAGCAATGTTGGTAGTGTTGGCAGTAAATTGTGCAGTAGGACCACTGCTAGTTGGTGCCTGGCATCCGAGTGAAGTGGCCAGTGGTGCACGATAAGTGCCATTCTGCATAGCTGTTACCATTCTTGCTTTTTGTCCTGCGGTAAACATGTTCAGACATTTATCGTAGCAATAATCCATATAGTTCATCCACATATCTCCGTTAGGTCCGTTGCTGCAAGTTACCTGTGGGAAACCCGGGCAAGGATATGGAACATTTTGACCACCATAATTTGCTGTTTGCTGAGTGGGTGTATCATTCACATAGTCGTTACCACAGTTGGCATCGCCCCAGATATGACGTAAGCCAAGCCAATGTCCTATTTCATGTGTTGCTGTACGTCCTTTATTATACAATGCATCAAGTGTACCTACACGTCCGAATGATTTATACCAGATAACAACTCCGTCTGTTGTTGCAGTACCGTAATTACCCGTCAAACCATTCAAAGTACTGTTAGCCGGGAATGTAGCGTGTCCTAAAAGTTGCATTCCACTGGAAGTATAATCCGGAACTACCCAAATGTTGAGGTATTGTGTAGGATTCCAGATGGAACCAGCTTTGATAGTATTATCAATGTACGTCATGGTATAAGGTGGAGCACTCCATCCTTTAGAGTTGCGGTCAATTCTGTCTATTCCGGTGGTGGCATTACCATTGGGATCGCGTTGTGCCAAACAGAAATTAATTTCGCAATCCACCGCTACAGGGAGAAATGCTGATGGGGTAGAGGCTGTATCAGCATTTAGTCTGCGATAGTCTTCATTAAGCACTGCTATTTGTGATTGAACCTGAGCATCACTGATGTTGTAACTGGAACCTACTGCATTACCGTTGTGGATAACATGCACAACTACCGGAATGTTGTAAACAGTTTGGATTCGGTTTGCAATTGGCTCCTGCATTTTTTGCGAAAGCCATGTTTCATAAGCCAAGGGTAGTTCGCCTGTTCCACAAGTTCGGCTGGTGACGGTAGGCTGGTTTTTCAAATTTCCAGCTATTCTCTTTTGTGCATAGGCAACAGTCATGGTAGCCACTGCAAGCACACTAAGTAGTAATCTTTTCATTTTATACTATTGATTTTTGAATGATTTTATGAGGGTAAAAGTAGTAGAAATTTTGTGATTATTTTCATTGTTCAAAAAAAATATAATGCTGTTCTGATGATCGCAGTTACTTCCTCAACCAGACTATTGGATTTTTTTTGGACTTTTGCTTAATGATATCACAAATCGGACTGATTATTGCCAAAGAATGGAAGCTTGAATGGCGCAACCGTTCAGCTATTGCCGGACTGATGGTTTACATACTTTCCGGTTTATACATAAGTTACCTGAGTTTTAAAAAGATTGCCGATCCGGCAACATGGAATGCCTTGTTTTGGATTCTTATTTTATTTATGGCAGTAAACGCTTTAGCCAAAAGCTTTATGACTGAGAGTAGAGGCTTGCAACTTTTTTATTATACATTTCTAAACCCTCAGGTGGTTATTATCGGCAAAATACTTTACAACGGCATCTTGCTTTTTCTTCTCGGGTTAATTACGTTTTTGTTTTATGCGGTGTTGCTGGGTAACCCTGTGCAGGGAGTGGAAATGTTTCTACTAGCCATCTTTACAGGCTGTTTCGGAATATCATCAGTGCTTACCATGATATCAGCCATTGCCTCACGTGCAGGTCATCAGTCAAGTATGATGGCTATACTTGGCTTTCCGGTGTTGTTGCCTTTGCTCATTATCATTATTCATTTATCCAAGAATGCCATTGATGGAATTGAATTTTCTGTGAATATAAAATACTTGACATTATTGTTGTCATTAAATCTGATAGTCCCCGCATTAGCCTTTATTTTATTTCCATACCTTTGGCGCGAATAAAAAAGCAATGAAGAAAGTCTCTTTATAATGCATTCAGTCTGGAAAATAGTTTGTGTTTTATTGTTGTTTTATACGGTGATAGCCGGATTTTTACTGCCTGTACCGGCCTTACCCATTCTTAATGAAACTATTCGCAACTTGTATTTCCATGTGACCATGTGGTTTGCCATGATAATACACATGGCTATATCCATTATCTATAGCATTAAATATCTTTCCGGGTCGCAGCTAAGAAATGATTTAAAAGCTGAACAATATGCTATCACCGGAATGATGTTTGGCGTGGCAGGATTGATAACAGGAATGATTTGGGCAAAATTTACCTGGGGCGCTTTTTGGGTAAACGATGTAAAACTCAACGGTGTGGCAGCAGCCATGCTGATGTATGCTGCTTACTTCATTTTGCGCAACTCTGCCGATGATGATACCAAACGGGCGCGACTGAGTGCTGTATATTTAGTTTTTGCTTTTCCTCTTATGATGGCATTTATTTATATTTTACCTCGAATGACTGACTCATTACATCCGGGCAACGGTGGTAATCCGGCATTTGGTAAATATGATTTGGACAATCACATGCGAATGGTGTTTTATCCCGCAATTATTGCATGGACATTACTTGGATTGTGGATTACATCAATCCGTATCAGAATTAAAAATTTATGGAACGAAACAAACTTATAAGCTTATTTGTTCTTTTGGCGTTGTTACCATCGGTATCAATGGCTGATGTAGAGATGGCTGATACCCTTCGAAGCGATGGGAAAATATATGTTGTAGTAACGGTTTTGTGTATTGTGCTTGCAGTGATTCTGATTTATCTGTTCAGCATTGACCGCAAAGTGAAAAGGATGGAAGATCGTTTTAAAAACAAGTAATGAAGTAATTGAAATGAAAAAGTCATATATCATAGCAATACTGATTATTGGAATAGCATTTGCGGCCATAATCAGCACCGTGAACGACTCCGGAACTTACTCTGATTTCAGTGAAGCTGCCGCTCATGAAGGCAAAGTTTATCATGTTGTCGGAAAATTAAATCGCGAAAAGCCGACAGAGTATAACCCGGAAAAAAATGCAAATTTGTTTACTTTTTACTTATACGACAATGCCGGACAAGAACGAAAAGTATTACTAAATAAAGCCAAGCCTCAGGATTTTGATAAATCAGAACAAATTGTGATAATAGGTAAGATGAAAGGGGAGGAGTTTATCGCTTCCGATATTTTATTGAAATGCCCAAGCAAGTATGCTGATGAAAATCTTAAACCGGTTTCTTAGGCAAAATATAATATGATTTTTATTTATTGAAATCCGCATTTTTTCGAGTGCGGATTTTTTGTATAAACTGATGTGTTTTATAAAGAATATCAGTTTTAATAATAAAAAAGGTCGTCTGAACACAGACGACCTCGTTAACTCATGTGAGTTTATTTTTATTTTACTGATTCAACAATTGCTTTAAAAGCATCAGGATTGTTCAGTGCAAGGTCAGCCAATACTTTTCTGTTAAGCTGATTACCTGCTTTATGCAGTTTTCCCATAAACTCGCTGTAAGACATATCATAATTTCTTACGGCAGCATTGATACGCTGAATCCAAAGTCCGCGGAAGTTGCGTTTCTTGGTTTTACGGTCACGGTAAGCATACTGCAAACCTTTTTCTACGGTGTGTTTGGCAACGGTTAAAACGTTACCTCTTGCGCCCCAGTTACCTTTGGCGCGTTTGAGCAATTTTTTACGTCTTGCTTTTGACGCTACTGAATTTACCGAACGTGGCATGTGTTTGTAATTTTTGGCGTTAGCGTTCCTTTCATTGGAATCTTTATGCTAAGTACCTGGTTAAACTTAATTTGAATTATTTTTATGCAATTCCTAACATTCTCTTTACTCTAAACTCATCAGACTGATGCACAATAGCAGGATTGGTAAGTGCACGCTTGCGCTTAGTTGATTTTTTGGTGAGAATATGGCTTTTAAAAGCATGTTTTCTCTTGATTTTTCCGGTGCCGGTAACGCTAAAACGTTTTTTTGCGCTGGAGTTACTCTTCATTTTCGGCATAATACTTCGTGTTTTATTTGTTATGAATATTTTAATTATTTCTTCTTTGGCAAAGGTGCAAGATGCAAAAACATTCGGTTTCCTTCGAGTTTCGGGAGTTGTTCCACTTTTGCATAATTTTCCAATTCCTGGGCAAACTTCAGCAGTATAATTTCTCCTTTTTCTTTGTAAGCAATGCTTCGTCCTTTAAAATGAACATAAGCTTTAACTTTTGCTCCTTCTTCCAAAAACTTGATGGCATGCTTCAACTTAAAGTTAAAATCGTGCTCATCAGTGTTGGGTCCGAACCTGATTTCTTTTACAATTGATTTTGCTGCTTTAGCTTTCTGCTCTTTATCTTTCTTCTTACGTTCGTAAAGGAATTTTTGATAGTCAATTATTTTACAAACTGGTGGATTGCTGTTTTCAGATATCTCCACAAGGTCAAGTTCCATATCCCTGGCCATGCGAATTGCCGTATCAGTATCGTAAATTTTATTTTCTACGTTGTCACCAACCAAACGTACCTGCGGAACTCTGATACGCTCGTTAATTCTGTGTTCATCAACTTTTGGTTGTGGAAGTCTTCTATCTCGGAAACCTCCCGGCCTGTTATTGAATGAGCCCCCCGGCTTGTTAAATGTTGCTATACTCCCTCCTTGTTATTCGTTAATTAATAATTGTTTATTTATTTCTTTTCTCAACAATTCACAAAATTCTTTTGGAGACATGGTACCAAGGTCGCCCTTGCCATGTTGCCTCACTGAAACTTTGTTGTCCTCCATTTCTTTTTCGCCTACGATGAGCATAAAAGGTATCTTTTTTACTTCCGCATCACGGATTTTTCGTCCGATTTTTTCTGCCCTTTCGTCAACGAGGGCGCGAATATCGGAATTATTTAGTAACTGTGAAACAGATTTTGCAAATTCATTGAACTTTTCGCTGATTGGTAAAATAGCTACCTGTTTTGGTGACAACCATAGCGGGAAATTACCGGCATAATGTTCTATGAGAAAACCTATAAAACGTTCATGGGTTCCTAACGGTGCACGATGAATACATAAAGGTGTTTTTAGCGTGTTGTCGGTATCGCGGTAAGTAAGGCCGAAGCGCACGGGCACTGCAAAGTCAACCTGATTGGTTGCCAGGGTAAACTCACGACCTATTGCACTCCATACCTGAACATCAATTTTAGGTCCGTAAAATGCGCTTTCATCGGCAACTTCTATATATGGTATTTTTGAATCAATAAGTACATTCCGTACCATATCCTCTGTCTTCTTCCACAGTTCGGGTTCGTTCACATATTTCTTGCCCAATTTTTCAGGTGAGTGGGTAGAAAAGCGCATTACATATTTCTCAATTCCGAATATCTTGAAATACTTTAAGTACATATCGTTAACTGCCTTAAACTCAGCTGCGAACTGTTCTTCAGAACAGTAGATATGGGCATCATTCATTTGCAGGCATCTCACACGCATCAAACCAAATAATTCGCCCGACTGTTCGTAGCGGTAACAAGTTCCGTATTCGGCCAATCGGATGGGAAGGTCGCGATAGCTGGCATTCAGGTTTCCGAAAATTTTATGGTGATGGGGGCAGTTCATCGGCTTCAGGTAATATTTCTCTCCATCCATTTCCATTGGAGGAAACATGCTATCGGCATAATAAGGCAGGTGACCTGTAGTTAAATACATACTTTCTTTGGCAAGATGAGGTGTGCGAACTCTCTTATATCCCGCTTCGTTTTCGGTACGTTTGGCAAGTGCTTCCAGTTGTTCTATAATTACTCCGCCATTGGGCAACCATAAAGGCAATCCGGGACCTACCTCGTCATCAAACATAAATATTTCTAATTCCTTACCAAGCTTTCTGTGATCGCGTTTTTTTGCTTCTTCAAGCATGGCAAGGTATTCATCCAGTTCCTTTTGCTTTGGGAAACTGATACCATAAATACGAGTGAGTTGCTTGTTGTTTTCGTCACCTTTCCAATAAGCCCCGGCAAGGTTCATCAGCTTAACAGCTTTTATATAGCCTGTATTCGGAATATGAGGCCCACGGCATAAGTCGGTAAAATTTCCCTGGGTGTAGAAAGTGATAGTGCCATCTTCAAGGTTTTGCAACAGGTCGAGTTTGTATTCATCACCTTTTTCGGTAAAATACTTAATGGCATCACTTTTAGCCATTTCTTTTCTGATGTAGGGATTGTTAGTGCGTGCCAACTCCATCATTTTGTCTTCAATTTTTTTGAAGTCCTCACTTGATATCTGCTGACCTTGTAAATCTACATCGTAATAAAATCCGTTTTCTACCGGTGGACCAACCCAAAATTTGATGCCCGGAAAATAAAATTCCAAAGCTTCGGCCATCAGGTGTGCTGATGAGTGCCACATGGTATTTTTACCATCCTTGCTATCCCACGTCAGTAATTCTATTGAAGCGTCTTCTGTTATAGGTCGCATCAGGTCGCGTACTTCGCCATTAATTTTGGCAGCGAGTACATTTCTTGCCAATCCCTCACTAATGCTTTTGGCAATTTCCATAGCAGTAGTTCCTGACGGGTATTCACGTACGTTCTTATCCGGAAAAGTTATTTTCATTCTGAAAAAAATTTTTGCAAATATAAGGCAAAACGCTGTGCTGGTAATTTAAACATGATTTACTTTTAACAAATCCATTAATACGATTTCAACAGTCTAACGGAATGTGGCTTATCTGAATTCTGCCTACATTTGCGCATGCACCAATCTATTTTAATCATTGACTTTGGTTCGCAATATACCCAACTCATTGCCCGAAGACTGCGCGAGTTGAATGTTTACTGCGAAATTCACCCTTATAACCATCTGCCCGAAATTTCTCCAACTGTAAAGGGAGTTATTTTTTCAGGAAGCCCTTGCTCCGTTCGCGACCAGGATGCCCCATTAATTCAAACAGAAAAGTTTATGCAACAATTACCCGTTCTGGGGTTGTGTTATGGTGCACAGTTGCTGGCCAGTCAGCATGGAGGAGAAGTGATGGCATCAAAAATTAGAGAATACGGCCGCGCCAAACTTAAACTCACTTATGACGATGTTATTTTTAAAGAGGTAAATAATGTAAGTCAGGTATGGATGTCGCATGCCGATACCATAAAAAGTTGTGGTGATGATTTTGAAGTTATTGCTCAGACGGAAGACGTGAGCGTTGCTGCTTTTAAACATAGGAAAAAGCCGGTATATGGGTTTCAGTTTCATCCGGAAGTATATCATAGCCTTGATGGGAAGCAGATGCTTGCAAATTTTGTTTATGATATCTGTGGATGTTCAGGCGATTGGACTGCGGGCTCTTTTGTTGAAGAGACTGTGGCCACATTAAAAACACAACTGGGCAACGATAAAGTTATCTTAGGTTTATCAGGCGGTGTTGACTCAAGCGTGGCGGCATTATTACTGCATAAGGCAATCGGGAAAAACTTGTATTGCATTTTTATTGACAATGGTCTTTTGAGGAAAGATGAGTCGAAGCAGGTGATGGAAGTATTCAGTCCGATGGGATTGCAGATTACCGCAGTAGATGCTTCGGAAGAGTTTTACGCAGCGCTAAAAGGAATTTCCGACCCTGAACAAAAACGTAAAACCATAGGTCGTGTTTTTATTGAAGTTTTCGATCGTGAAGCGCATAAAATTCAAGACGTAAAATGGCTGGCACAGGGCACCATTTATCCCGATGTAATTGAATCCGTATCGGTAAAAGGGCCTTCGGCAACAATTAAGTCGCATCATAATGTAGGAGGTCTTCCCGAGAAAATGAATCTGAAAATTGTGGAACCATTACGTTCACTCTTCAAAGATGAAGTGCGAAGGGTAGGGAAGGAAATGGGATTAAAAGAAGCTCTTCTTAATCGTCATCCTTTTCCGGGGCCGGGTTTAGGAATTCGTATATTGGGAGAAATTAGTGGAGATAAGGTAAAAATTTTGCAGGAGGCTGATGCTATATATATGCAACTTTTGCAGAAGCATAACCTGTATCACAAAGTATGGCAGGCCGGAACTATTTTTCTGCCTGTAAAATCAGTAGGAGTTATGGGCGATGAGCGCACTTATGAAAATGCTGTTTGCTTACGTGCTGTTACCAGTACCGATGGTATGACTGCCGACTGGTCACATTTGCCTTATGAGTTTTTAAGCATTGTGTCAAACGAAATAATCAATAAAGTAAAAGGAATTAACAGAGTGGTGTATGACATCAGTTCCAAGCCACCTGCAACCATAGAATGGGAGTAATGAATAAAAAACAAAAGTCTGTATTAATTTATCCAATAACGCTGACGATGCTTCTTGCTGCAGTTTTATCAACTGTTGCATGCCGCACATCCAAACAAGTGCATGTACCCACAGTACAGTCTCCTCCCAAACCCGTGGAGAAAGAACCAACTCCTGCTCCCAAACCTAAGGAAGAAATAGTGAAACCATTAAATTTCGGTTTACTGCTACCGCTCGACATCAAAAAAAATCTGGATGCTATTACTGATACATCCGTTGACATGGGAATGGATAATTTTACCATGAGTCAGTTGCAATTTGCCGAAGGGGCTTTGCTTGCAGTTGATTCGCTGAATGCCGTTAAACAGACGGTGAATATCAAAATCAATGATGCACCAGCTGACAGTTTTTATTTATCAAATAAACTTTACAAGGCAGATTTGCTTCATGCAGATGTAATTATTGCAGCCGTACCGGCAGCCAATGCACCTGTTGTTCAGCGCATAGCCAATATGCATAAGCAAAAAGTAATTTTTACTCAGCCCGTATCTGTTTCATCACTTCCTTCGTCCGACCGTATTTATCTTGCAGCAACTTCCACTCCCACGCAATGCGAAATGGCAGCATCTAAACTTGCTGCTTATATTCCTTCAGCACATTATTTCCTGCTCACAACTGATAATAAAAGAGATCTGGACATTGCATCATTATTTAAACCGGGTTTGCCTACGGCCAGAACTTTTGTTCTTACTGATAGAAACAAACTCGATTCAATCGCAAAGCAGGCATCAAGGCATGAGCAAGCCATTATTATAGTTTCGTCTGATGAGGATTATGTATCTTCCACATTAAATAAGCTGAATGCTGCAGCCGATGGGATGATTACGGTTTTAGGGCTACCCACTTGGGAGAATTTTGAAACAATAGATTTTTCGAATCTTAAAAATATCAGAGCACTTTATTTCACTACCAATTTTATTGATGAAGGCTCAGAGGTTGTGAAAGACTTCAGAAATAAATTTATCAGTAAATACAATACAGATCCGATGTTTTCTGCTTATCAGGGATATGAGCTAATAATGGAGTTTGCGGCCAACCGCTTAGATGAAGGGCGAAAGCAAATGAGAAAGAAGGTGCTTCCGATGAAATTTATGCAAAACGACAACCATGGTTGCTTCGAAAATAGATATGTACGGTTCATTGAAATCAAAAATTTTGAATTGATACCGGTGGACTGAAGAGAGTTATTATCGGCAAGAGCTTTAATATCAATTATTTACCATTGTGGTTTAAGATTCTTCAATATGTTATTTAAAAATTGAAGATTCGTTTTTGAAATATGATATTTTTAATTAATTTTGCCGACCCTTATTAAAAGTGAGAATATTATGTCGCGAATTTGTGATTTAACAGGAAAAGGCAGTGTGGTAGGAAATAACGTTTCGTTTTCAAACCGTAAAACAAAACGCAGATTCAATCCAAACCTGCAGGAAAAAAAGTTTTTCATTCCCGAAACAGGAGAATGGATAACCTTAAAAGTATCAGCAGCAGCCCTTCGTACCATCAACAAAAAAGGTATTACGGCTTGCATCAACAGTTTAATTAAAAAAGGACACATTTAATTCCTATAAACCATGGCAAAAAAAGGTAACAGGGTACAGGTAATATTAGAATGTACAGAGCATAAAGCAAGTGGTATGCCTGGTATGTCACGCTACATTACCACCAAGAATAAGAAAAACACAACAGAGCGTTTGGAGTTGAAAAAGTACAACCCCGTTCTAAAGAAAGTAACAGTTCATAAAGAAATTAAATAATATTAAAACTCACAGAACATGGCTAAGAAGGTAGTTGCAACATTAAAAACCGGAAAAGGCAAAGAGTTTTCCAAAGTAATTAAAATGGTAAAAGGGACTAACGGTTCCTACTCTTTTAAAGAAGAAGTGGTGCATAACGATCACATTAAAGATTTTTTAAAAGAGAAATAAAAGAAATGTAAATGAAAAAACAGCTTTCTTCCTTCAAGGGAGAAGGCTGTTTTTATTTGTAGCTAGAGATAAGCAGATATGGGATTTTTTGGATTGTTTTCAAAAAAAGAAAAAGAATCACTCGACAGTGGTTTAGATAAAACACGCGAAAGTTTTTTTTCGAAAATCACCAAAGCGGTAATAGGGAAGTCAACAGTAGATGACGAAGTACTTGACAACCTTGAAGAAGTACTGGTTTCATCTGATGTAGGAGTAACCACTACACTTAAAATCATAAAACGTATTCAGGATCGTGTGGCAAAAGATAAGTATGTCAGCACAGGTCAGCTTAATAATATTCTTAAAGAAGAAATTGCCGCTTTGTTAGAGGAAAATAAATCAGCAACAGTAGCATCACTGATTGATGAATCTAAAAAGCCTTATGTCATTATGGTTGTAGGTGTCAATGGAGTAGGAAAAACTACAACCATTGGTAAACTTGCCTATCAGTTTAAAACAGGAGGAAAGAAGGTGTTACTGGGAGCTGCAGATACTTTTCGTGCTGCTGCAGTAGATCAGTTAAACATTTGGGCCGAGCGAGTAGAAGTACCTATTGTTTCGCAAGGTATGAATGCCGACCCTGCTTCAGTAGCTTTTGATACCGTAAAATCGGGAGTCGCACAGCAAAGCGATGTAGTAATTATTGATACTGCAGGACGGCTTCACAACAAAGTGAATCTGATGAATGAACTTTCGAAAATTAAGAGAGTGATGCAAAAAGTTATTCCTGATGCACCACATGAAATACTTCTTGTACTTGATGCCTCAACAGGTCAAAATGCCATTGAACAGGCCCGACAGTTTACAGCAGCCACTGAAGTAAATGCACTTGCACTGACCAAATTGGATGGCACTGCAAAAGGAGGAGTAGTAATTGGAATTTCAGACGAATTTAAAATCCCGGTGAAATATATTGGAGTAGGAGAGAAGATTACCGACCTGCAGGCATTTGATCGAGTAGCTTTTGTTGACTCTCTTTTTGCAAAATAATATCATATCATGCGCACAAAAATTTCAAGACCGATAAAAGTAAATGTAGTTACACTGGGATGTTCTAAAAATGTGGTGGACTCTGAAATACTTATGGGCCAACTGCAAGCTAACGATTTTGATGTGGCGCATGAATCATCTAAGAATGCCGAGATAGTTATCATTAACACCTGCGGATTTATTGACAATGCCAAGCAAGAATCTATTGATACCATTTTGCATTATGCCAAGGAAAAAGAAAAAGGTAAAATAGAAAAGCTGATTGTTACAGGATGTCTTTCGGAACGTTACAAACCTGCATTGGAAAAAGAAATTAAAGGGGTAGATAATTTTTTTGGTACACATGATTTACCAAGGTTGCTCAAAACTCTTGGAGCTGATTACAAACATGAACTTATTGGTGAGCGACTGATGACAACTCCTCGTCATTATGCTTACATGAAAATATCTGAAGGTTGCGACCGCCCTTGCTCATTTTGTGCCATACCGCTTATGCGAGGTAATCACATATCGAAACCGGTAGAAGAGTTGGTAAGCGAAGCTAAAGCACTTGTAGCTAAAGGAACCAAAGAATTAATTCTTATAGCACAGGATTCAACGTTTTACGGACTTGATCTTTACAAGGAACGCAGATTACATGTACTGATGCAGCAACTTGCTGCAGTAGCAGAGTTGGAATGGCTAAGAGTGCATTATGCTTTTCCGTCAGGATTTCCACTCGAAATTCTGGATGTGATGAGCAGTACTCCCAACATCTGTAAATATTTAGACATACCGTTGCAACATGCCAGCGATAATATGCTGAAAAGTATGCGCAGAGGAATTACAAAAGATAAAACGGTTGCACTTTTAAACACCATCAGAGAAAAGGTTCCGGGTGTGGCAGTGCGTACTACTTTCATTACCGGATATCCGGGTGAGACTGAAAAAGACCATGAAACTCTATTGCGTTTTCTGGAAGAAATGCGTTTTGAAAGAGCCGGAGTATTTATGTATTCGCATGAAGAAAACACCCATGCCTACACCTTGAAAGATGATGTGGATGAAGCTACCAAACAACGCAGGTTAGACGAACTAATGCAGGTACAACAACAGATTTCATACAGCATTAATCAAAATAGAGTAGGAACTACATGTAAAGTGTTGTTCGATAGAAAAGAAGGAAATTATTTCGTAGGCCGCACAGAATTTGATTCACCTGAAGTAGATAATGAAGTGCTTGTGGAAGCACAGCATAACTATGTACGTATTGGCGACTTTGCAAACATCAGAATAACTTCAGCCGAAGCTTTTGACCTGATGGGAGTTGTTGAATAAGAAAGTAAAATCAGATTTCTATAATCAGGTCATCACTCTCAACAAGAGTTTTTTCTCCCAGATGTATTTTTTTAACTGTTAAATCCTGTGGTGCCGTAATGGTAGTCTCCATTTTCATGGCTTCAATCACAAAGAGCGGAGTGTTTCTTTTTACAGTATCGCCTTCTTTTACAAAAATCTTAGATAGCATCCCCTGCAATGGTGCGCCAATTTGATTATCACCTTTTACTTTAAGATGTTGTTGCTTTTTCGATTTCTGCGATTTATCCTGAACTTCTACAGTTCGTGTCTGTCCGTTAAGCCTGAAATAAACAGTTCGTATTCCATTCTCATCCGCATCGCCTACATATAACAATCGTATCAGAACGGTTTTGCCTTTTCCAATGTCAACAATTATTTCTTCGTTGTTTTTCATTCCATAAAAAAACGGAATGGTAGGCAACGGCATTAAATCGCCATATTGCTGAATGTTGCTGTAATAATCTTCAAAAACCTTAGGATAAAATTTATATGATAGGAAATCAAGAAATGTAAGTCTTTCATCAAATTTAGTTTTGAAAGCTTCAAATTCAACATCAAAGTCAATAGGCTTCAAATGTGCGTTTGGTAAATCAGTATAAGGCTTTTCGTCTTTCAGAACAATTTTCTGAAGTTTTTCGGGAAAACCTCCGGGAGGCTGCCCCAGATCACCTCTGAACATACTCTTTACCGAGTCGGGGAATGATAAGGTATCACCTTTGCTGAAAATATCATCATTAGTCAGATTATTTGTGACCATGTACAAAGCCATATCGCCTACAACCTTACTCGATGGAGTTACCTTTACAATATCGCCAAATAAAATATTTACATCTTCATAAGCCTTTTTAATTTCTTCCATTTTGTTTCCTAAGCCAAGCGAATTTGCTTGCGGTTTCAAATTGGAATATTGCCCTCCCGGTATTTCATGTTTGTAAACTTCGGCAGTTCCGGCTTGCAAACCTGATTCAAAGGGATAATACCATTCACGCACCACTTCCCAATAATTTGAAAACTCGTTGAGTGAATCAATGTTGAATTTATTTTCGCGTGAGGTTCCGCGCATAACCTCAACTAATGAGTTGAAATTAGGCTGAGATGTTAATCCGCTCAATGAACCTAAAGCAACATCCACCACATTAACACCTGATTCAATAGCTTTCATGTAGGTGGCACATTGTACCGCGCTGGTATCATGAGTATGCAGGTGAATAGGTATGGAAATATGTTTCTTTAATTCGGTAATCAGTTTTTCGGCAGCATAAGGTTTTAACAAACCGGCCATGTCTTTAATGCCAAGAATGTGTGCTCCACTGTCTTCCAGTTCTTTTGCAAGGTCAACATAATACTGCAATGAATATTTATTTCTGTCAGGGTTTAAAATATCACCGGTGTAGCAAATACATACTTCAGCTAATCCTCCTGTTAAATTTCGAACAGCATTGATTGAAACTTTCATGCTCTTTGTCCAGTTGAGCGAATCAAAAATGCGGAATACGTCCACTCCGTTTTCCCAACTTTTCTCAATAAATTTTTCTACAAGATTATCAGGGTATGCTGAATATCCAATGGCATTGCTTCCACGAATAAGCATTTGCAGCAGAATATTTGGAATAGCTTCACGGAATAATCGCAGTCTTCTCCAAGGGTCTTCGTGCAAAAAGCGTAAGGCCACATCAAAAGTAGCTCCTCCCCAAACTTCCATTGAAAATAACTGAGGATGATTTTGCGCAAAAGCTCTTGCTACATTCATCATATCAATGGTGCGCACACGTGTGGCAAGCAAACTCTGATGTGCATCACGAAAAGTGCAATCGGTATAATGAATTACTTTTTCATTCTTCAGCCATTTAGAAAAATTTTCAGGTCCTAACTCGGTCAGCTTTTGTTTGGTGCCGCTGGCAAATGGTTTACTGTAATCATACTGTGGAATGCGTGGTGTTGAAAAGGTGCGAATATTTTTTAGTCCGTTTAAATCGGGATTGCCGTTAACCATTACATCAGCAAGATAGCGCAATACCTTGGTGCCACTGTCCTGTGTGGTTTTAAATTTAAATAACTCCGGATGTTTCTGAATGAAAGGAACGGTGATTTTTCCTTCTTTAAATACCGGATGATTCAATACATTTTCTAAAAAACGAATATTGGTTTTAACACCGCGAATACGAAACTCGCGCAATGCTCGAAGCAATCTTGAACTTGCACCTTGAAGTGTTCTTCCGGATGCTGTAACTTTTACCAGCATGGAATCAAAAAACGGTGAAACTTTTACACCCTGATAAGAACTACCCTCATCTAAACGAATGCCATAACCACCGGCATTGCGGTAGGCTATGATGG
This sequence comes from Bacteroidota bacterium, assembly GCA_018268195.1. Classification (GTDB taxonomy): domain Bacteria; phylum Bacteroidota; class Bacteroidia; order AKYH767-A; family OLB10; genus OLB10. The sequence goes on from JAFDWZ010000031.1 coordinate 14,915, forward strand.
TTCCATAGTCGGGTTTAAAATCATTTTGCGGATCTTCAGTCGTTATACGACACTGTATGGCAAAACCATTACATGATATTTTATTCTGATGCTGAATGTCAATAGCGGCATGATTAAGAGGCATTCCTCCAGCTATTAATATTTGAGCCCTGACTATGTCAATTCCTGTTATCTCTTCCGTAACGGTATGTTCAACCTGAATACGAGGATTTACTTCGATGAAAAAAATATTTTCTTTTTCGTCAACTAAAAATTCAACAGTGCCTGCGCAACTGTAGTTTACATGTTTGGCAATACGAAGTGCATAATCATATAAAGCATCCTTGGTTTTTTGTTGCAGTGATGGAGCAGGAGCAATTTCAATTACTTTCTGAAATCTGCGCTGTAGTGAGCAATCTCTCTCATAAAGGTGAACAATGTTTCCATGTTCATCACCCAGAATCTGAACTTCTATGTGTTTGGGATTATCAACAAATTTCTCAATAAAAATAGTGTCGTCACCAAAAGCATTGGCAGCTTCACGTCTGGCTTCGTTAAATGATTTTTCAAGTTCGTCTTCTTTACGTATCACCCGCATACCGCGCCCGCCACCACCGGCAGCAGCTTTTAATATGACAGGCAAACCAATTCGTCTGGCTTCTTTAAGAGCAATTGCTGAATCGGTTAATTCTGTTTTGCTGTCTTCAATCATTGGTACACCGCAGGCAAGAGCAACTTTTTTGGCAGCTACTTTGTCGCCAAGCATATTCATTGCTTCAGGTGATGGGCCAATAAATAATATTCCTTCCTGACGACATCGTTTGTTGAAAATTACATTTTCACTTAAAAACCCATATCCGGGATGTATGGCATCAACATTATATTTTTTTGCAATACGAATGATTTCTTCAATATCTAAATAGGGTTTCAGTGGTTCGCTGTCATGACCAATTTGATAGGCTTCATCTGCTTTGTAGCGATGCAGAGAGTAGCGGTCTTCATAAGTATAAACAGCAACTGTTTTGATTTCCAGTTCGGAGGCAGCGCGTAAGCAGCGTATTGCTATTTCACCACGATTAGCTACTAATAGTTTTTTGATTTTATTCATTATTGCGGAGTATTTTATCGGTGATACAAAGGTGATATCTGAAATTATTATTTCCGAAAATATTTTTGAAAAGATATAAAGAATTTATTGAGGAAAACTTATTGCCTTAAACGATGTTTCTGTGATAAATGTTTCCCTTTTGTACCGATTGCTGAGCGGGTAAAACCAAAATAGCTTTGAGAAGCATTAAATACGGGTTTAAAGGTTCTTTTTTCGTTTCTTTATTTTAGGTTACTTTGCAATGAATATATTCAGATATGACATTTGCCAAATATCCGGTAACATTTAAAGATGCCTGTTTTTCAAACCTGATTACCGATTATATTGCGGGAGATCAGGTATTAAGAAGTTATTATCATTTTTCTCCTGATAAAAAAGGTATTGCCGAAGCATTGAAAAGTAGAAGTGATTACCATGTTGACAGAGAGACCTTGGTGAAAGTCTTATTGAAGCAGTATGAATCTACCGTATTCAATAATTCATGGAAGTTATCACCCGTATTAAAAAATATTGAAGCTTTGGCGAGCCGGGAAACTTTCACAATTACCACTGGACATCAACTAAACATATTTACAGGACCGCTTTATTTTATTTTTAAAATTCTCACAGCCATAAAGCAGGCCGAAGAGTTGAAAAAAATGTTCCCACAGCAACATTTTGTACCTGTGTATTGGATGGCTACAGAGGACCATGATTTAGAAGAAATCAAGACGGTTAATGTAAGCGGAGAAAAACTAATCTGGCAGACCAATCAACAGGGTGCAACAGGAAGAATGACTACTGAGGGATTGGAGGCAGTGATTAAACAGGCGATGGAGAAGTTGTCCGGTAGTGTTCATGTAATGAATATTAGTTCGGTTCTTGAAACTGCATATCTTAAGAATTTATCTCTTGCCAATGCCACACGCAGTTTGGTTCATGAGTTGTTTAAGAATTACGGATTGGTAGTAGTGGATGCCGATGAACAATCCTTAAAACGTGAAGCAGTTTCAGTATTTAAAGATGATTTGCTTAATCACACAGCCTTTAAAGAATTTAAGAGCCTTAATGAATTTGAAAAAAAATACGGTTTGCAGGTGCATGCCCGTGAAACAAATCTTTTTTATTTGCAACCTCAAAGGAGAGACAGAATAATAGCCAACGCTGATGGGAGTTACGAAGTGATGGATGCGGGAATTACTTTCAGTAAAACGGAATTACTGAAGGAACTTGAAGTTAAACCTGAAAAATTCAGCCCCAATGTAGTTTTGCGCCCTCTGTATCAGGAAGCTATTCTTCCTAACTTGTGTTATATTGGCGGACCTGCTGAAGTGCATTACTGGCTGCAATTGAAAAGCTTGTTTGAAAAGAATAATATTTTTTTTCCGGTCGTAGCTTTGCGCAATTGCCTTATGGTAGTCAACAAAAACTTGTATCAACAAAAGGCTGCAATGGACTTGAACTGGAATGAACTTTTCTCTGATGCAAATAATATTGCAAATAATTATTTCAGCAAAAAATATACAACACAATTAAACCTTGATGACGAGCGACTACAATTAGAAAATGTTTACCAGGAGATTAAGGAGAAGGCAGCAGCAATTGATATTACTCTCAAAAAACATGTTGATGGCGAGTTGGCAAGATTGAAAAAGCGGATAACAGCAACAGAGAAACGTATGTTGCGTGCTTTAAAAAACCGGCATGAATCTGAAGTGCATGAAATTCAGAACCTGAAAAACAGTTTGTTTCCGGGAGGTCAATTGCAGGAAAGGGTTGAAAATGTACTCCCGTTTCTTGCAAATTTTGGAGCAGACTTTTTAGGAAATTTGAAAGATGCTATGCAAATATTTCCATTAGAATTTCAAGTATTGGTTGATGAAAAGGATATTTGATTTGTTAATTTCGGTCGTATTAGTAATCATACTTTTGCCATTAGTTTTCATATTGGCAATTTGGATTAAGTTGGATAGCCGCGGCAAAATCATTTACCGACAGAAAAGAGTAGGTTTACATGGTAAAGATTTCGAGATTTTTAAATTTCGAACCATGTATCCTAATGCTGATAAGAAGGGACTCCTTACTGTTGGCGGACGCGATCCGAGAGTTACTCGCATAGGATATTATCTCCGTAAGTTTAAGCTTGATGAATTACCTCAGTTGTTTAACGTAATTAATGGTGATATGAGCCTTGTGGGGCCACGACCTGAAGTGCGTAAATATGTGGACATGTACAACCCGGAGCAGAAAAAAGTACTGAATGTAAAACCGGGAATTACTGACTATGCAAGTATTTATTATCGCAAGGAAAATGAGTTGCTTGCCACTGCGGAAAACCCAGAACAAGCATATATTACCGAGATTATGCCCCATAAGCTGGAATTAAATCAGCAATACATCAACAATGCAGGAGTTATTACTGATATAAAAATTCTTTGGCTCACATTCAGTCGGGTTCTGTTTGGGTGAAAATTTCCGGAAGAAGTTTGTTAAAATATTCTTAAATAAAAGCTACTGTGAAAATTTGGTTTTCAAAACATTCTGACAAAAAGTATTGTTTACGTTCTTTACGGTTTAAATTATTTTCATGAAACAACGACTGATAGTTTTTTTTACCACTTTTTTCTTAAGCATCAATATTAGCGCATTCTCTCAGATGCAACAGATGATGCAAAAGGGAATGACGGCCGGCCGAGTGTATGGAAAGGTACTTGATGCTAAAACTAATAAGCCTGTAGAATTTGCTGCAGTGCAAATTTCAAATTTTAAGAAAGACAGCACCGGTGCCATGAGAGAGAATATTATTAATGGCCAGCTCACACAAGCCAATGGCGATTTTAGCCTCGATCAGTTACCGGTATTTGGCGAACTTACATTTAAAGTATCGGCAATGGGATATAAAATGTACGAGCAGAAAGTAAAATTTGACATTAAGATGCCTCAGAGCAGCGGCCAAAATCAGATGAGTAGCTGGCAACAGGCGCTCAATTCAATTGACAAAGACTTGGGGAATATAAAACTTGAGTCCAATGCAGTCGCGTTGAAGGAAGTGCAGATAGATGGTTCGTTGCCTGTACTGGAGTTAAGACCGGATAAAAAAGTATATAACGTGGATAAAAATCCTACCGTTACCGGGGGTACTGCAGAAGATGTGCTTAAAAATGTTCCTTCAGTAAATGTAGATATTGACGGCAATGTGACTCTGCGTAATGCTGCTCCTCAGATTTTTGTTGATGGCAGACCTACAACACTCACAGTGGACCAGATACCTGCAGATGCCATTCAGGATATTGAAATCATCACAAACCCATCAGCCAAATATGATGCAAGTGGTGGTATGGCAGGAATATTAAATATTGTGCTTAAGAAAAACAGACGCATAGGTTACAATGGTATGCTTCGTGCAGGAGTAGATTCGCGTGGAAGAGCTAATCTTGGAGCTGACTTTAATGTAAGGGAGGGGAAGGTGAATGTTTTTGTGAGTGGTAACCTCAATCAGCGAAAATCAAAAGGTACAGGACTTACTGAACGATATACAAGGAATGAAGGAGTTGAGCCTCTCATGATCACACAGAACAATAAGAATACATCCAATGGATTTTTCGGATTCTTACGTTCCGGAGTTGATATATTTCTGGATAATCGCAATACCATTACCGTTTCAGGAATGTATATGAATGGTCAAATGAAACCGACAGATTATCTGCAAACACAAACCGATACTTTGTTTGACAATTCAGCTGTCAATTCTGGACTTTCCATCCGAAACTCTGATAGCAAGAGAAATTTCAAAAACAGAGGAGCATCGGTTGCTTACAAACATTTGTTTCCAAAGGAAGGACAGGAGTGGACAGCAGATATCAATTTTAACTCCATGACCAGCAATATGAGCGGCAATTATAAAACGCAGAACTACTTCAGTGATATGACGGAGAGTGGACTCCCCGTGCAACAAAATCAACAAATTGAAGGGGATAACACTATGCTTACAGCTCAATCTGATATGGTTATCCCAATGCGTAATAAGTCAAAAATTGAAACAGGTGTGCGGGGCGCCATGCGTGATTATACCAGTGTAAACCAGAATTTTATTTTCAATAATATCAGTCAGGAGTTCATGCTTATACCTAACCTGACTGCTAATTACAAGTATATAGATCAGGTATATGCTGCTTATGTGACCTACTCCCAACAGATTAAAAAATTCAACTATCAGGCGGGCTTGCGCGCTGAAAGCTCGTTCTATGAAGGAGAGCTTACACAAACCAAACAAAAATTTAAGACAGATTATCCGGTAAGTTTGTTCCCGAGTGCATCGGCATCATACAAATTAAATGATAAAAATGATTTACAAATTAACTATAGCCGTAGAATTAATCGTCCTAATTTTTTCCAGATAATTCCTTATACCGATTATTCCGATTCATTAAACATCAGCAAAGGAAATCCGGGGCTGAAACCTGAATTTACGCACTCTGTTGAATTGTCAATGATGCATACTTTCAGTCGTAAAAATACCCTTCTTGGCTCAGTATATTACAAACGTACCGAAAATGTGATAACCCGTTATCTCGAATATGATTTCGACACTATTCTGGATAAAAGCGTGTTGGCGAGTACGTTCAGAAATGCAACATCCAGTTATGCATACGGGCTTGAGCTTACTGCACAGAATAATATTCAAGGTTGGCTTGATATTACTTCGAATTTTAATGCTTATCAATCAGTAATTGACGGTAAAAACATTGAAAATAATCTTACCAACGAACAATTCAGCTGGTTTGCCAAGTTGAATCTCGATTTCAAATTGCCTAAGAACTTTTCACTTAATGTTTCGGGAAGTTATCAGTCGAAAATGGCACTTCAGATTACAAATAGTGGCGGCTGGGGTGGCGGTTACATGGGAGGAACACAGAATACCGCACAAGGGTATGTGCGTCCTAACTATGGAGTGGATGCAGGAATTAAATACGTATTCCTGAAAGATAAATCGGCATCCCTCACACTGAATGTTTCAGACATTTTCAAGACAAGAATTAATGATGTACACTCAGAGTCAACTTTTTATACGCAGGATAGCTGGCGCAAACGAGATGCTCAAATATTCAGGCTTAACTTCAGTTATCGTTTTGGAAAATTTGACACCTCACTTTTCAAGAGGAAAAACCTGCAGATGAATACCGACTCGATGCCCGATATAGGTATGTAATAATCTGTTATAGTGTAAACTTCTGTTTTTCTAATAAAAGCAATAGTTTTGCGCGCCAGATGAAGGTGCTATATATTTCGTATGATGGTATGACTGATAATTTAGGTCAGTCGCAGGTAATCCCATATCTTAAAGGCTTGATTAAACATGGCCATACTTTTGATATATTAAGTTTTGAAAAACCTGCAAATTATACTGAGCGCGAAAAAATAGTCAGTAGTATGCTAAAGGACGCTGGCATAGGATGGTATCCGATGACCTACACCAAGCGACCTCCTATACTGGCATCGGTGTATGATACCATTCGTATGCATCGCAAAGCCAAACAACTTTATCTTTCCAACAATTACGATGCAACGCATTGCAGGAGTTATATGCCTGCAATGGCAGGGCAGATGCTTAAACATAAATTCGGTTGCCGTTTTATTTTTGATATGCGTGGTTTCTGGCCTGATGAACGCATTGATGGTAATATTTGGAATATCAAAAACCCGGTTTATAAGTGGATTTACAATTTTTTCAAAAAGAAAGAATTGCAGTTTTTCAATGAAGCGGATTATTCCATAAGTCTTACCAGAGCAGGATATAAAGAAATATGTAAATGGAAAATTTCACCGCAGCAACTTGAAAATTTCAGCATCATTCCTTGTTGTGCCGACTTTGAATTATTTCGTGTTATACCTGAAAATAAAGAATTAAAAAAGCAACTCAACATCAGCGATAGCAATAAAGTGTTGTGCTACCTTGGCTCTATTGGAACATGGTATATGTTTGATGAGATGTTGCAGTTTTTTGCTTTACTCAGAAAATCCGATCCTACATATTGTTTTCTGCTTGTAACTCCGGAATCCGAACAGTTTGTCTTAAATAGTGCAGCACGTTTTCAGATTCCTCCAGAGGCTATTAGAGTTGTTTTTGCTTCCAGAAAAATGGTACCTGAATATCTTTCGCTTGCGCATGCAGGAATATCGTTCATAAAACCTTGTTTTTCAAAGCAGAGTAGCTCACCCACAAAAATGGGAGAGATGATGGCGAGCGGTTTGCCTGTAATTTGCAATGATGGAGTAGGCGATGTGGATGAATACATCAAACAATCAGGCGCAGGTATTTTGCTGAAAGATTTTTCGGAGAATGAAATGAAACGTACTGTTGAGAAACTTTCTGTTTTAAATATATCAAAAGAGGAAGTACGAAACAGAGCTTACCAAATTTTCAATCTTGAACATGGTGTGGAGTTGTATGCTGATGTTTATCGCAAACTTGAAAACATGACCACACATAAAAACCCAAATGCACCCCGATAACTAATGAGTGAAAAGAAGAAAATACTTTTGTTGTGCCCTTATCCGGAAGACACTGCCCCGGGACAACGACTACGCTATGAGCAGTATCTGAATATTTTCAGGCAACATGGATATGATTTTGAAATCTCATCCTTCATCACCAAACCATTCTGGAAGCTGGTTTATAAAAAGGGCAATATGCTTCCTAAAATATTCTGGACGCTTATGGGATATTTTATCCGCATAAGAGATTTGTTTCGTCTGAGAAGGTATGATGCCGTGTATGTGTTCTTATGGGTTACACCCTTTGGTTTTCCTCTGTTTGAGTGGCTTGTATGTTTGATTCATCCGAGAGTTATTTATGATATTGATGACATGATATTTCTCGGGCACTCCAGCAGTGCTAACGGATTTGTAGCGATTCTGAAGGGGAAGGGAAAAATATCTTATCTGATGAAACATGCAAAACATATTGTGGTTTCTACACCTAAAAACGGAGAGTTTGCCGCACAGTTTAATAGCAATATCACTGATATTTCAGTAGCAATAAATACCGATGTCTATTTGCCTTCAAATAAATACTCCAATCAAGGAGTGGTAACTATAGGATGGAGTGGTAGTCACAGTACCAGTCGTTATCTTCGTTTGCTGGAAGATGTTTTACGAAAATTTTCTAATCGCGAAGGCGTACGCATATTAGCAATAGGCGATACCTCTTTTAAATTCAAGGACTTTGATTGTGATACCATACCATGGGTTTCGGCCACCGAAGTTCCCGATCTTCAGAAAATAGATATTGGCCTTTATCCATTACCGTTTGATGAGCCTTGGGTATATGGAAAAAGTGGTGGAAAAGCATTGCAGTATATGGCGCTGGGCATCCCTACCATAGCTACAGCTTTGGGCACCAATTTCCGAATTATTGATGACGGTGTTTCAGGATATCTGGTAGAATCCATGAATGATTGGGTTGAAAAGATTGAATACCTTTTACAGCATCCGGAAGAGCGAAAACGCATTGGAGAGGCAGGCCGCCTTAAGGTCGAAAAAGAATACTCACTACATGTTAATAAACAACATTATCTTGATATTTTTAAGAAGGTAATGGGCTGATGTTTTTACTACTTTAGCAGTACAATGAGAGGATTAATCTTCACCCTTGCCGTATTATTTTCATCTGTAGCTTCAGCACAGTTTGCCCCTTTAGGAGCACAGTGGCATTATACGCAGTGTACACTGAGTTTTCCATACACCTGCGGCCCGGTTCAGGTTAACGCAACAGGACAGGTAGTTGTAAATGGCATCACATGTACCAATCTTCAGATAGCACCATTCACCTGTGTGGGGGTTAATTATATTCCCGTTTATCAGAGTAATGATACCGTTTACCGATTTCTTTATAATGTAAACAAGTTCACCATGCTTTATGATTTTAATGCACATGCCGGTGATACCTGGAATATTGTTTCAAACAACATGTATCAGCCACCACCTGCACCGCTGCTTGATAGTGTTCTTGTGCGTGTGGACTCCGTAAGTTACATTACCATCAACAATCAGCAACGCAAAATATTTTATATCTCTTATGCCGATTCAACTCATATCCCATTCGTTTTTGAGGGACCTGTAATTGAAGGCATAGGAAGTCTGAACTTTATGTTTCCGCAGTTTGTAAGTTGCAGCCCGCAGGCTACAGCATTCAGATGTTATAGGGATTCATCATTGGGAATATATCAACTCAACAATCTCATTGATTGCGATTCTGTAATTACAGTAGGTGAAAGTGAAATCATAAAAGGCGATAGGGTGATGGTATATCCCAACCCGTTTGAAGATAAAGTGTGCATCTATTCCGATGACTTTTTATACAGGACTTACAAGTTAGTTCTAACTAACACTTATGGCGAAATAGTCTATAAGAGCATGCAACGCCAAGCACTTAATCAGATTACTTATGACTGGAGCTTCTTGCCAAAAGGGGTGTATTTTCTGACTCTTGAGTCTGACAAAAAAATATTACAAAAACGATTGATTAAACTTTAAAGTAATGACGGTGTTATCGTTAGCATCCGGTTTTTAATTTACCAGAAATGGAAAACATCAGCGCAATTCAACAAGATTTTCAGCTATACTGCAACAGCTTAACAGCTTACCAACGACTTAAAACTCTCGAAGTAAAAATAGGTGATGTGCCAATGGGCGCCAACCACCCAATTCGTGTGCAAAGCATGACCACTACCGATACCATGGATACCATGGCTACCGTAGAGCAGAGTGTGCGCATGATTGAAGCCGGATGTGAATATGTGAGAATTACAGCACCCAGTATTAATGAAGCCAAAAATCTTGCTAACATTAAAAAAGAATTACGGGCACGGGGATTACGCACTCCGCTTGTTGCCGATATTCATTTTACGCCTAATGCAGCCGAAACGGCTGCCCGTATTGTTGAGAAAGTGAGAGTTAATCCCGGGAACTATGCCGACAAAAAGAAATTTGAAAATATTGATTATACCGAAGCAACTTATAAGGAAGAAGTAGAGCGTATCCGACAACGGTTTACTCCTCTGGTGAAAATTTGTAAAGAGTATGGCACAGCTATGCGCATAGGTACCAATCATGGTTCGTTAAGCGACAGAATTATGAGCCGTTATGGCGATACGCCACTGGGAATGGTTGAATCTGCTTTGGAATTTCTGCGTATCTGTATTGACGAAAATTTTCTGAACATAGTATTGTCCATGAAAGCCAGCAACCCACAAATCATGGTGCAGGCCTACCGGTTGTTAATAGCAAAAATGCGAGAGGAGTTTTTATCTGAAATTTCCAAACGTAAAATTGAGGCATTGTTTCCTTTGCACCTTGGTGTAACCGAAGCCGGTGAGGGCGAAGATGGAAGAATAAAATCAGCAATGGGTATTGGGGCATTGCTCGAAGATGGTATTGGCGATACCATCAGAGTATCATTAACAGAAGACCCTGAATTTGAAATTCCTGTAGCACGTGCCCTTGTTGACCGTTACAACTTGAGACCTCAACATGCACCTATCACACCTTTGAATTATTCAACACTTGGTTACACTCCATTTGAGTATAACAGAAGAGATACACATGCAGTAAGAAATATTGGTGGGCATCAGGTTCCTGTAGTCATTCTTGATTTGTCAGGTTACCAAAAAATTACTCAGGCTTCCTTGTTCTCTGCAGGTTATGCATATTCAGTTCCTAACCGAAAATGGACGATAAACGATCAGGCAGCCGATTTTGTTTATAGCGGCTACATGGATACTGATTTTGAATTACCGGGAACTCTTGCTTTGATTATGGATTATGCGGCATGGAAAAAATGTAGCGACAAAACAAGAAGATTTCCACTTTTCTCATGGAATGAATTTCAAGAATCATCGGTTAGGTCCGAAGAGTTGAATTTTATAAAGGTTAATCTCAAAGATATTTTACGGCATAAAGAGGAGCTTGCAACACAAAAGAATTTGGTATTGATAGCTGATACTTCCAATATACATGCAATGCCTGAACTGAGAAGATTGTTCATAGAACTGCTGCATGCCAATATTCATCATCCGGTGATTATTAGCAGAGATTATCCCACCGAAGATATTGATTTTTTCAGGTTGTATAGCGCTACTGACGGTGGTGCCCTCATGCTCGATGGTATGGGTGACGGACTTATGTTAACTGCGCAAATGGCCAATACGTCAGATGTAAATAAAACATCATTCGGGATATTGCAGGCAGCGCGAATGCGTATTTCCAAAACTGAGTACATCAGCTGCCCTTCCTGTGGTCGTACACTTTTTAATCTTCAGGAAACAACAGCTCGAATCAGAGAGCGCACAAGTCATCTGAAAGGAGTGAAGATAGGAGTGATGGGATGTATTGTAAACGGGCCCGGAGAAATGGCTGATGCCGATTACGGTTATGTAGGAGCTGGAGCAGGCAAGATTACACTTTACAAAGGTAAAAATGTAGTGCAACGAAACGTTGATGCAGTTGATGCAGTAGATGCATTGATTCAACTTATCAAAGATAATGGCGACTGGGTGGACCCTTCACCTGCCCATGAGCATTCTGATAGTCTTACCTAAATAATCAGTAAGTTCAGTTGCGGTGAGGCTATAATCGCTTTGTTGTTCTACAGCGAGGTCTGCCGCCATACCATGTATATATACTCCGGTAATTGCGGCATCTGTTGCGTTGTAGCCTTGTGCACGTAAAGCTGTAATGACTCCTGTAAGCACATCACCGCTGCCACCTTTGGCAAGTCCCGGATTTCCGGTTGTATTATAATAGCATTTTCCATCAGCAGTGCTAATAGAAGTATAGGCACCTTTAAGTATAATCACCACTTTATATTTTACTGAGGCTTCTAATTGTCTGTCATTTCGTTCAAAGTCGTTTTTACTTTTTCCGAAAATGCGTTCAAATTCTTTAAGGTGAGGTGTAAGAATGGTGTCTTCTGGAATTTGCTTCAGTAATTTTTTATTTTGGCTGATACAATTCAAAGCATCAGCGTCCAAAATGAGCGGGCATGGAGCTTGTTTTAAAAGAGTTGCTATTGCATCCGCTGTTTGTAGGTGGGTTCCTAATCCCGGACCTGCTCCTATAGCAGTGTAACCTGACATATCTGGCAGGGTAGAGATATGATTGGGTTCATTATCACAAATGCACATTGCCTCCGGGACTGCAGTTTGCAAAATGTTTAGCAACGTATCAGGAATATACGCAGTTGTTAGTCCTGCACCTGCTCTTATACAACCTTTGGCAGCCAGCACGGAAGCTCCTGCCTTCCCTTTGCTACCGATAAGCAGAAGAGCACGACCATAGGTTCCTTTATGTGAGAATTTTTTTCGAGGTAATAGAATATTGCTGATATCATTTTTTTCTGCCAAGAAGAATTTAGATGGCAGACTATTCATATAATTTTTGTCAAGGCCTATATCCAGAACTTTTACCCGGCCTGTGCGCGATTCGTTTTCGGAAAACAACATGCAGCGTTTCACCTGCTGAAATGTGAGCGTGTAATCTGCTTTTACTGTAACAACAGACGATGGAGTATGTTCATCAGCAAATAATCCTGACGGTATATCAACAGAAACCACCTTGCAATTACTTTTATTGATATTTGCTGCAACAGCAGCGGGAATTCCGTCTAAAGGTTTGTTCAAGCCAATACCGAACATTGCATCAATCACCAAAGCTGCAGGTTTTATGACAGGTATTTCTTTTTCTGTTTTAATGAATTTGATTTTGACTTTAAGCCTTTTTAGCCGTTGAAAATTTATTTTACAATCGGCACTCATTGCATCTTCTTTGCCGCAGATAAAGACATGCACCACTGTTGCCTTATGCAGCATTCTTGCAATTGCAAGTCCGTCACCTCCATTATTTCCGGTGCCTGCAAAAACATAAACCTGCTGATCTTTTTCTAGTAAATCTTTTATTTCGTGAAAACATTTTTCGGCAGCACGTTCCATCAGATTAACAGATTTAACAGGCTCATTGGCGATGGTGTAGGAGTCAGCCATCCTGATTTGTTGTGCCGTTAACAGTTTCAATATTGTTAAATTATTTAAACCACGAAATTAATCAATAAGGTAAATCATGAGGATGTTATCCTCCATTCCTTTTGTCAAAATCTACCATCCATTCTATGCCGTATTTATCTCTGAACATTCCAAAATACGAACCCCAAGGGCTTTCTTCTATCGGCATTTCAATTTCACCTCCGGCAGAAAGTCCGTGAAAAAGTTTGTCAGCTTCTTCTTTACTTTCGGCACTTATTGAAATTTTGCTTCTGTTTTCTCTTTCATTATGTCGGCCCATAAATTCAGGAGTATCACTTGCCATGAGCATACTGCTTTTACCTATAGGTAAAGATATATGCATTATCTTATTGGCTTCACTTTCTGAAATGGGCTGCCCCGGAATGGATAAATCTTTAAACCTTGCTACGGTCTGAAATTCTCCTCCAAAAACTGATTTGTAAAAATTAAATGCTTCTTCGGCATTGCCGTTGAAGTGAATGTAAGGATTGATACTTGCCATAATACTTTGTTGTTAGAATTGTCCATTCAAAGATAGTAAACAAGAAATTTATATTTTCAATCGAATATTTATTGTTTAAATATTCCTTGAGTTAATTCATAAACTCAACAGAAAACGAATTATTAACTCAATTGAAAATTGTTATAATATTTTTTCAAAGCAAATGCTGTTTTGAACGTTAGTGTATGGTCCGAAATTTGGAATTTGCACAAATCCGTTTTTATAATACAACCTAAGTGCTTCAGGCATTTTGTCTCCTGTTTCTAATATGCATTTACGATATCCACATTCTTTCGACCAAGTCTCCAATTCCTTAAGTATCATTGAAGCAATTCCTTGTCTCCGTAATTTTTCAGGTACAAACATTCGCTTAATTTCCATTGTAGATGAGTCATACTCTTTTATTGCCCCACATCCAACTGCCGCATCATTTATAAAAGCTACTATAGCATGTTTAATTTTATCAACCTTATTAAACTGTGCATAAAAATCATTGGTTATTCCATTTCGTATTGCCAAATCTTTGTCAAGTTTACTAACCAGGCTAAGAAAATCCTTGTCAGTCGAATCAGTTCTTTTGATGGTTATCATTTCCTTTATTCTGTATGTTGAGGAGTTACTATTTTCTTTAAATGTTTTTTAACTCATCAGGTTAAGATATGTAATGTTATTATTCCGGATGGGTGATTTTTAATGATGAATGAATATTACTCAAAATTAATAAAACAATAAAAAGTTAGGATTAGGTAAAAAATCTTTTCGCAGGAGCGGAGTGATTGCTGTACTAATCGTTCTCAAGCCCGATTATAGAAGTCGTTTTCATTTTATATCGGCTTTGTGTAATCTTCCAAATATATCTTAGCTTTGCCGCGCAATTTTTTACATTAAAAATGGATCAATCTACGACTTTGAAAAATACCGCTCTAACAGAAGTTCATCAGCAACTTGGAGCTAAAATGGTACCATTTGCAGGTTACCTGATGCCTGTTCAATACACCGGTATTAATGCCGAACATGAAACCGTACGCAATGGCGTTGGCATGTTTGACGTTTCGCACATGGGCGAGTTTATCGTTAAAGGCGAACATGCATTAAATCTGTTGCAAAAAGTTACCAGCAATGATGTGTCTAAACTTTCACCCGGAAAAGCACAATACAGTTATCTGCCCAATGAGCAGGGAGGAATTGTTGACGACCTCATTGTCTATTGCCTTGCAGAGCAAACCTATATGCTGGTGGTGAATGCTTCCAATATTGATAAAGACTGGAACTGGATTCAAAAGCACAATAATTTTGGTGCCACAATGCAGAATTTGTCAGATCAGATGTCATTACTTGCTATTCAAGGGCCACAAGCTTTGAACACGCTTCAAAAACTTACCAAGGTAAACCTTACCGAGATTCCCTATTACAATTTTGTAAAATCAGAATTTGACGGATGTGCAGATGTAATTATTTCCAATACAGGTTATACAGGAGCAGGAGGGTTTGAAATTTATTTCGATAATAAATATGCCACAAAAATTTGGAACGATATTTTAAAGGCCGGAGAAGAGTTTGGAATAAAACCGATTGGGCTTGGTGCTCGTGACACCCTTCGACTTGAAATGGGTTTCTGCCTCTATGGCAATGATATTGACGACACTACTTCACCACTAGAAGCCGGACTTGGGTGGATTACAAAATTCACTAAAGAGTTTGTCAACTCAGCAGCACTCAAAGAGCAGAAGGAAAAAGGGATTGAACGAAAACTGTCAGGTTTTGAAATGATTGACCGAGGCATACCCCGCAAGGATTATGAGATATGTACAGCGCAGGGCAATGTCATAGGCAGAGTAACCTCCGGCACACAATCGCCAACTCTCGGTAAAGCTATAGGCCTAGGATATGTTACAAAAGAATTTAGTGCCGAAGGTGCTGAAGTTTATATACGAATCAGAGAAAAATTACTGAAAGCATCCATCGTAAAACTGCCGTTTCTTAAAAAGTAATTATGGCAACTGCTAAACCTGTGGTCGAGGTATGTCTCACACCGGCTTTGTTTTATCAGTATGATGTATCGCAAAGCATTGTAGTAGTTATTGATATTCTCAGAGCCACCAGCAGCATTTGTGTGGCATTTCAATATGGAGCACATTCCATTGTGCCTGTAACCACCACTGAGGAAAGTCTTGCTTATCGTGAGAAAGGATTTCTTGTTGGTGCCGAACGGCAAGGTTCTATGGTCGAAGGTTTCGACTTTGGTAATTCTCCATTCAGTTATATGGATGATAAAATTCGTGGGCGAGATATTGCACTTACTACAACCAATGGTACTCGAGCAATGCATCTTGCACGCAGTGCAGCCATGGTGGTAGCAGGCTCTTTCCTCAATCTTCAGACCCTTGCTGATTGGCTTATTAAGCAAAATCAGAATGTGCTATGCCTCTGCGCAGGATGGAAGGATACTTTCAATCTCGAGGATGCAATTTTTGCAGGAGCACTTGCCGAAAAATTACTGCCACATTTTGAGCTTACTCCACATCGCGATTCTGCTCTTGCTGCTATGAGACTTTATAACATAGCCCGCAATGATATGTATGAATTTCTTGCCCAGTCATCACATCGTACCCGTTTGGAAAGATTAAAGGTGGATGAAGACGTAATTTACTGCCTCACACCTGATCAGACGCAGGTGGTTCCCGTTTTAAGAAACGGAGTACTATATAATCATAGGGATTTGTAACTCTCCTGTAATGTGAAAGTATGCTGAAGCAGACTTTTGTCAGTTGACATCTATTTTAAAAAGTCTATTTTAGCGCAAAATAAAAATATAAGAATTGATATGAAAAAATTAATTGCCGCAATAGCAGTATTCAGTTTTATTGCTATTCAAACGACAACCGCTCAGGAAGCTAAACCTGCTTCTGAAACCCAATCAGCAACTACTATATCTGCTGCTCCTGCAGCCGATAATAATGCTGCAATGAAATCAGATAAGCATGATGGAAAATGCGACATGAGCAAGAAGGAATGTAAAAAGGAATGCAAAAAACATGGTAAAGCCATGAAAGGTAAAGATTGCTGTGCAGGAAAGGCAGAAGCATCATCAGCTAAACCACATTGTGCCGAAATGGAAAAATCAGAAGGTAAAAAAGGCGGATGCTGTGCAAATAAAAAGGCGGAAGCTAAGCCCGAAGATTCCAGCAAATAATTTTTTTTGAATTCTTACTGACGGCTTAGATTTTTATTAAAATCTGCGCTGAATGATTTAACTGAGTTAAAAACCGCTTCCACTTCAGGAGGCGGTTTTTTCATTAACTTTAAATTATTCTCTCGTGGAATTTGAATTGTTGCAGCAGCCGAAGCTTTATCAGTCTTTTATGTCAAAAACTTTGGTGCCGTTGATGTAGGTTTCTTGTACCTTGATAGCATAAAGGCTATTTTCCGGTGCCGTCATCAGGTCCGAATTTAGTATCACAAAATCCGCATCCTTGCCCGCTTCCAACGAACCTTTTTCCTTTTCCTCAAACATTCCAAATGCCGCCCAACGTGTCATGGCAAGCAATGCTTCTTTTTTGGTTATAGCATTATTCATTTCAAAACCTCCTTCCGGAAACCCTTTCTGATCTTTACGAACTACAGCAGCATAAAAGCCGTAAATCGGGTTGATGTTTTCCACAGGAAAGTCGCTGCCGTTAACTAACAAACCTGCAGTTTTCAGCAAATCATTATAAGCATAAGCATCTTTTATGCGAGCAGAGCCTAGTCTGTTTTCAGCCCAATACATATCACTTGTGGCATGGGTGGGTTGCACACTTGGAATAATACTGAAATCACCAAATAAATGCTGGTCGTTGTGGTTCACCACCTGGCAATGTTCAATTCTCCATCTTCTGTCGTTTTTGGTTTGGAGTAATCCTGCATAAATATTCAGCATAAGACGGTTTGCAGAGTCGCCAATGCAATGTGTGCACAGTTGGAATCCATGGTCATAGGCAGCTTTTGCTCTTGCTTCAATTTCTTTGATAGAGGTAAGCAAAAAACCATAACGCCCCGGACTGTCGGAGTAAGGTTGCAAGAGGCATGCACCACGTGAGCCAAGTGCGCCATCGGCATAAAGTTTAAAACCTCGCACATGCAATCGGTCAGTCTTATAAATACCTTTTGCAAACCAATAATCCATACTCTCAGGGGTGAGTTCTGCCAGGGCATAAATTTTCATCTTCAGCAAACCCGCTTTTTGCAATGAGTCTATGAATTCAATTTCTGAAACTTTTAAACCTGCATCCATAACCGATGTAAGTCCTACTGCGAAACAATTTTGTTGTCCTTTAAGAAGCCCATTCTTTTTTATCTCAGGTGTAAACCCGGGTATAATTTTTTTTACCAGATCCACAGCATTATCTATAAGTATGCCGGTGGGTTTTGCATTGGATATAACCACTTCACCTCCGTCTATTTTTGTTTGTGCGGTGATGCCTGCTAGGTCAAGAGCTTTCTGATTTACCAATGCCGCATGACCGTCAATTCGGAGTAAGAAAACAGGTTTGTCGGGGAACAAACTGTCTAGTTTTGATTTGTCAGGAAACTCCTTTACCTGCCAGTCATTCTGATCCCAACCTCTGCCCAGCAACCAGTGAAAATGGTTGTTTTTTTCGTACTCAACCACCTTGTCAATTACATCCTTAAAGGAAGAAGTGCCAAATAAAGCACACTTAGGAAGGTCGGTGCCGTAACCATAGAAATGACAGTGTCCATCAATAAAACCGGGATATACAAATTGCCTTTTAAGGTCGGTCTGTTTTTTGTATTCATACATGTTGCGTAATTCATCACCACCTGTAGCTATAACTTTACCATCTTTAATTGCCATGGCAGTGCATGTGCTGAAGGCGCTGTCGGCTATGTATATGGTTCCGTTAAATAATAATAGGTCGGCAACCGGTTTTTTGGTACACGCCAATAGGGTAAGCATCAGTATTGCACCTATAGCCTTATTTATAAGTTTGCTCATTATGTTTGTAAAGAGTGAAGGTCAAATATCTGATTTTTTAAATAGAGGGATAAATGGATTTTGTAATAATCACAAAGGATGGTTAAAAATTTTTTTTTATTTAATTGTTGCATGATATCAAACCTGCTGTATATTTACACAAAAAATAAGTAATAACTCACACCATCAATCTTATTTACCTATGGCAAAAGCAAAAAAAGCAAAAAAAGCAACTGCCAAAAAAAAGGCATCAAAGCCGGCACGCAAAGCCTCTGCAAAAAAAGTGGTAAAGAAAAAATCTGCCACTAAAAAGAAAGCAGCTCCAAAGAAAAAAGCAGCTACTAAGAAGAAAGCAGCGCCAAAGAAAAAGGCAGCTACTAAAAAGAAAGCAGCTCCAAAGAAAAAAGCAGCTACTAAAAAGAAAGCAGCTCCAAAGAAAAAGGCAGCTACTAAAAAGAAAGCAGCTCCAAAGAAAAAAGCAGCTACTAAAAAGAAAGTAGCAACAAAGAAGCCTGTAGCTCCAAAGCCTGCAGTTAAAAAACCTGCAGCAAAGAAGCCGGCAGCTCCAAAGCCTGCACCTGCAGCTCCTCAAAGCAAACCGGATAATGTGATTTATGAAACAGAAATAGTTGAAATTATTCGTCCGATACCGATGAATATGGATGATGATAAAATGCCGGATGAAAAAGATATCATGGATGATAATATGACATTCAATGATGACTTATTCAGCGGTTCATCCGATGATGACGATGATTTTTAGTCCAAAATAAAAACATTACAAACAGCGAGGCTGTCTGGCACACTTCTTCCTCGACCATTCAGAAAATAGCAGATGCTTTTTTCTGTCATGAAAATAATTTCAGGCAGTCTCGTTTTATTTTTAATTATCAGTAGCGAATTAGTTTTGCTTAGTTGTTTTTTTCTGAATTTTTAATAACTATTTACATTACCGGGGAAGTCAATTATAAATTTCTCTAACTTTGTCCGGCAAAAGCAAACAATATGGCTCTTGCTACCAAATCAAATCTGCCTGAAGGCCTTACCTATGATGACGTACTTCTGGTTCCTGCATATTCCGAAGTACTGCCACGCGATGTAGATACAAGCACTTTATTTTCGAGAAATATTAAACTGAACATTCCTATAGTGTCAGCTGCTATGGATACTGTTACCGAAGCTGCTTTGGCAATTGCTTTAGCTCAGGAAGGTGGCATTGGTGTGTTGCATAAAAACATGACCATAGAAAGGCAGACCAATGAAGTACGCAAGGTGAAACGCTCAGAAAGCGGCATGATTCATGACCCCATAACCCTGCATGAAAATGCCACCATCGCTGAGGCTCTTGTGATTATGCGTGAGCAGCATATTGGTGGTATTCCTATTATTAATAATATGGGAAAACTAGTGGGTATTCTCACCAACCGCGATCTTCGTTTCGAAACAGACGAGTCAAAAAAGGTAAGTGAGTTAATGACCAAAGAGAAGCTGATAACAGTTACCGGAGTAGTATCTCTGCAGAAAGCTGAAGTGATACTTCGTCAGTATAAAATCGAAAAACTTCCAGTAGTTGACAAAGCAGGGAAATTAATCGGCTTGGTTACCTATAAAGATATATTGAAGTTTAAATCGCGACCAAACTCCTGCAAAGATGAACTGGGAAGATTGCGTGTTGCAGCTGCCATAGGAGTAACTTCCGATATGTTGGATAGGGTAGAATCATTGGTAAAGGCAGGCGTTGATGCAATAAGTATTGATACTGCACATGGTCATTCAAAAGGAGTGATAAATGCATTGAAGACCGTTAAAAAGAAATTCCCTGAATTGGATGTCGTTGTTGGAAATGTAGGTACTGCTGAAGGTGCAAAAATGCTGGTGAAAAATGGAGCCGATGCAGTGAAAGTTGGTATTGGTCCGGGTTCTATTTGTACAACACGTATTGTTGCCGGAGTAGGGGTGCCGCAGCTTACAGCTATTGCTGATGTGGCTCAGGCTATAAAAGGGGCGGGTGTACCTGTTATTGCCGATGGAGGTATCAGGTTTACAGGCGATATTCCCAAAGCAATTGCTGCTGGTGCACATAGCATTATGGCAGGATCACTGTTTGCCGGTGTTGAAGAGTCACCGGGAGAAACTATTATTTACGAGGGAAGAAAGTTTAAATCTTATCGTGGTATGGGATCCATTGAAGCCATGCGCGAAGGTTCTAAGGATCGCTATTTTCAGGATGCCGAAGATGATATTAAGAAATTGGTGCCCGAAGGTATTGTTGGACGTGTGCCATATAAAGGTACACTTGCCGAAACCGTTTATCAGTTAGTCGGTGGTTTGAGAGCTGGTATGGGTTATTGTGGTGCCAATAACATCAGTGAGTTACAACAGGCAAAATTTATTCGCATCACACAGAGTGGAATGCGCGAAAGCCATCCTCATGATGTGACTATCGTTAAGGAAGCTCCTAACTATACGCGATAAAAGATTTTTTTAATAACCAAGAATTTTCATCATTGACTTGGATGTTTGCTCTTTGGCAAACAGTCGCATGCTGAGTTCTCCTTCTTCGTTTTTATCTATCAACACATGTTTGGGTGCCGGCAACAAGCAATGCTGAAGCCCGCCATAACCTCCTAAAGTATCCTGATATGCTCCGGTATGAAAAAAGCCGAGGTATAAAGGATCATCATTTTCAAAACGTGGCATAAACACCCTGTTCTTCACCGATTCCATGATGTAATAATCTTCACCATCGCAGGTCATGCCTCCAAGATTCACACGAGATTGTTCTTTGTCCCAATGGTTTATGGCCAATAATATGAATTTTTGTTTGATACCCCAGGTGTCGGGCAAGGTAGTGATAAAGCTGCTGTCTATCATATACCAAAGCTCTTTGTCATTTTGTTGCTTTTCGCCTGACACCGAATATAAGATGGCACCACTTTCGCCCACGGTAAAACTGCCAAACTCAGTAAACAAATGTGGTACAGGAACCTTTCGCTGGTCGCAGGCTGATTTTATCTGCAACACAATTTCATCAGCCATATATTGATAATCGAAATTAAAGTCGAGCTTGGTTTTAATGGGCATTCCTCCACCAATATCAAGTGCTGTAAGTTCAGGACATATTTTTTTCAGGTCGGCATAAAGGCTGATGTTACGCTGCAATTCATTCCAATAATAGGCCGTATCGCGAATGCCTGTATTGATGAAAAAGTGTAGCAGTTTTAATTCTACATTCGGATTTTTCTTGACGGTATTTTTGTAAAAATCCAGTATGTCGCGTTGCCG
>JAFDWZ010000032.1:0-2688 GCA_018268195.1 Bacteroidota bacterium
GCACACCGGACGTTTGCGGAACGGATTGTTATGCAGCATTTACAAACAGCGAAGACACACTGCTGCTGCACAACATAGCCAGAGGCGACAGCCTGTCAACGGGTTTTGTGGACGAAACAAAAAGCATTGCGCAGCAAAGCCTGTATGATATGCTCGATTCCAGCGATACCCTTCGCAACAGCGACAGCTTGCTGACGGTGTTTTACATAAACAATCAATCCACATCGCTTGGCAGGTTCAAGGATGTAAAAGATTATGTGCAGTCGGCATCGTCTATATCATCCTATTTCATTCAGTTGTTGCAGCTCAACGACAGCCTTATCCTGCAAAGGAAAGACAGCATAAGCTATGCTGACAGCATGATGACGACAGACAGTGTGTATTACACTGACATTACACAAAGGATGATAGGGCAAATGAACACGCTACAGTCGAATCGGAAAAACCTGATGCAACAGATAGAAAACATCCAATCGGCAGATTGGGTGAATGGAAAAACAATAAACAATATCATACAGCCGTCAGGCGCACCGGAACAGAACAAGAAAAGCATGAACGATATATTGGCATGGTTGCAGGAACAAGACGAAGACAGCATTGATATCCGCAGGCCAGAGATAGAGCAGATTGCCGAACAATGCCCCTATAGTGGAGGAGTGTCAGTTTATCAGGCAAGAAACCTGCTCAGACAGATGAACGACAGCATGGACTATGATGATATGCTGAGTTGTTTGCAGGAAGGCATTTACCGGATTGCGGGCAAAGAGCCGGCAGCAGCCAATTACACAGCCATAGATTTTGATTTGGTGCCCAACCCTGCCGATGGTAAAACAGAAGTTCGGATACTCACACCGGTTGACGGATTGACGAAGTTGGCATTGCGCACCATGTTGGGGCAGATGCTTGATGAGTGGGAGGTTAATAAAGAAAAACAGTTTACTATTTACACCAATAAATACCTGCAGGGAATATATATAGTTGAACTGAAGGATGAAACAGGCAGCAACAGATATAAAAAATTAGTTATACAGAGATGAAAAAGTGGGTGCTTCTGGCAATGATTTGGTTCCAAGCTCATACAGTGTTTGCTCAGGGATATAATCATAATTGGTTGTTAGGATACTATCCGGTTATAAATGGAAAGGCAGAAATAGATTCCGTAAATTTCAATGTGTTTGCTCAGGTCAGGAAAATGAAATTTTCAAGTTCACAGGCAAACATTTCCGACAGTTTGGGTAATATATTGTTCTATACCAATGGCTGCTGGATTGCCAATGTCACAGGCGACACCATGATGAATGGCAGCGGCTTGAATCCGGGAAATTTTTCAAATGGTTATTGCAGTTATGGCTACCCCATAGCCTGCATGCAGATGGCGTTGCCTTTCCCTGACAGCAGCCATAAATATATATTATTCCATCAAACGGGAGATGTAAGTGTGTATTCGCGCAAATTATATTATTCCGTTATTGATATGGCATTGGACAGCGGTCGGGGTGCTGTTACACAAAAAAATCAAATTGCATTCAGCGATTCTTTGATATTGGGTATATCTGCCTGCCGCCATGCCAATGGCAGAGACTGGTGGGTGGCAGTACTCAAAGACAGCAGCGATATTATTTATACTCTCCTGCTTACACCTCATGGAATCACCAACGTTCAGCAGCAGCATTTGAATGTGCCTATGCACGTCAATTTTAGTTCCATTCAAGCATTCTCGCCTGATGGAAATAAGTATGCATATACTGTTTCAAGTGCTACCGGAAATATGAATTATCCGTATTTGCGTGATTTGAGAATACTGGATTTCGACAGATGCTCAGGAGTATTTTCCAATCCTTATGTGATAAACCTGAATGATACTAATTTTGGAGTAGGATTAGCTTTTTCTTCCAACTCAAGATATTTATATACTTCCAAAGCATATCAGATTTCACAATTTGATTTACAATCATCAAATATTCTTGCTTCGCGTCAGTTTGTTGCCTGGTATGATTTTTTTAACTACGGAGGATATACTACGTTTGGCTATATGTATTTAGCAGCAAACGGTAAGATTTATATTACATCAGGTAATAGCGTACAACATATTCACGAAATGAATTATCCTGATAATATAGGAGCGTCTTGTGATTTTCAGCAGCATTCCATTTATCTTAATGGTTGTTGGTATAGAAGTTCTGTTCCAAATCACCCAAACTATTATTTAGGATGTGATACTACAAGTGGTTGTCCGTGTCTTGTTCCAACAACAGGAATAAACGAAATCAATGTGCACGATTTTAAATTTTCTCTTTCACCAAATCCAACAAATGGTAGTATTAAAATTGTTTACCTGCTGCCGCAGAATCAAAAGGGCGTGTTTGAGGTATATGATGTAACAGGTAAAAAAGTATTTTCTTATCATTTGCCTCAATGGTCAACGTTACAAAACTTTGATTTGAGTTTTTTAGGTAATGGAGTTTATAATTGTACTGTTACAAGTAATAATCAAAAAGTAAACAGAAAATTGGTGGTGATTCGTTAACTTTACCCAATGAAACATTTGGCACGGATACTTAAAACGGTGGCAGTATGTGCGGTGGTATTCATGCCTTATAAGCTAGCAGCCAAACATATATTTTTTGAAAGAAATGCTGTTTGTGTGAATGTGATAAATACCTGTTCAAATACGGACACTACGTTTGC
>JAFDWZ010000032.1:2706-37192 GCA_018268195.1 Bacteroidota bacterium
TGTAAACGGAACACTTGTGCTGAACAACTGCATGGTGTATGTGAATGCAGGCGGACAAATAATTGTGCAAAGCAACGGTAATTTGATTTTAAACAGCACCACCATTCAAAGTTGCGATACTATGTGGAGAGGAATAAATGTGCTTGCAAGCGGAAAACTAAAACTGAACGGAAGCACATTAAGAAATGCAAACACGGGAATTTATGCCGTGCATCAATCACAGGTTGAAATTTTGCAAAGCGAAATTTACGATTGTGTAACGGGATTGAAAATACCACCGCGCCCAAGCGGTGGTTATAATTCCATTGCTTTGAAAGTGGACGGCAGCAGATTTAAAATGCAAAGCCCAAGTTTTAAACCTGACTATGCAGGACAAACGCCACATGGCACACTGCCCAAAGCGGGAATAGATATGACCAATATGATAACAACCATAGGCGATGTAAACCTGAATGAGTTTGAAAAACTGAACACAGGCATAACGGCAATAAGCAGCATTGTTACAGTTAAAAGAAGTAAGTTTACAAACATTGGCTATGATACTTTTTACAATGAGCCTTACAGAGGCACGGCAATAGTAAGCGTGGGAATGCCTGTGGGTGATATACACACAGGAAGCCTTACCGTACTGCCCGAAGCAATAGCTTACAACACAGTTGATAATTGTTACAGGGGGATATATACAGACAAGAGTAAATTGACTGCAAACTACGTACATTTGCTTAATGTAAGAACCGGGGTTGAAGCAATGAATGCACCGTTATTAAGTACAAACACCGTAAGCAACTGTACCATTACAGCCACTCACATAGGAATAAAAATGGCAACCAATCCTTTTGCACGGTTCATGTATGTAACGGACAATGACATTATCGTAAACGGAGGTGCAACTTCGGGTTTATCATTGGCAAACTATGGCTTATGGATGAGCGAGGGCAACCCTGCCACCTTTGTGCGCTACACGGCAAGTAATAATCACATAACCCTAAATAATGCCTTACATGCTATTTATGCAGGAGCATTGAACACGGCTAAAATAAAATACAATGTTGTTAAACTGAATGGCAACGGCAACGGTATTTCTGTTTCGGCAAACCAAAATTCAGCCGTAAGCTGCAACAGCGTTACGGGAACTTATGCAACAGGCATTACAGGAAGCACAAGCGGAATAAGCGCGGGCAACATGAACAATAAAGTAACCATGTATTGCAACACGGTGGACAGCACTTACAGAGGTTTCAGCTTTGGCGGAGCTAACCCTAATACCGTTTTCAGAGGTAATGAAATGAATACGCATTACGTGGGTTTGTACCTGAACACAGGAAGCCCTGCCAACCCTACTTACATGGGAACGCAGCCGCATAATGGCAATAAATGGAACTTGCCAACCGTAAGCGGTTTTGGTGGAATTAATTTAAGCCAAACAGGATGGGTTCCTTTATCTCGTTTTGATGTGGATTCTTTATTAGGTTCAGTTTACAATCCAATGGTAACGCCAAGTTCATGGTTTAATCCTACCAATGGCGGTAATACCTTCTATTGTTATAGTTCTACTGTATGTTCAAGTCCACCGCCTGCATTATCAGACACTACCATTCGTGATTTAATTGAGTTAGGAATTTTTGATTCAGAAGAAATATCAGAGGAAGCAAAAGCAATAGCACAAGAGTACATATATCGTGAACTTGCCGATGATTCGGCATTATGGATAAGTGATTCAACATACATTCAGTTTATGTTAGATAATCAGGAGAAGCCTGTTGCATACCTTTATAATGCAGACGAATATTTAAAGGCTGCTTATATGTATGATTCTACATTAATGGCATTAATTGACAGTTGTAATTTACAAATCCGTTTATTTACTGACAGTGTAACTATGTACAGTAGTGGAACAGGAGTAGGCACTATTAAGGCAGATTCATTAAAATTAGTATGGAGAGGGCATATAGATTTCCTGAATCAGACTATTAATAATATTAAGATTCAGAGTGATGCTCTTATCAAAGACAAATTAGATAGCGCACAATATATTAATGATATTGTTATAAGTGATAAAATTCCTGAACAAAATACTGTTACGATTAATAATATTGAAATACATTATTTAGAAACAGAGCAAGACAAACAGGTTTTAATTGATAATTATAATGAGTTGTTGTCAATAGCTAATCAGTGTCCTTTTGTCGGTGGTGCTGCTGTTGAGCGAGCGCGAAGTTTTGTAGCAATGTTAAATGATAGTGTTGTTTATAACGATGACTATGTTTGCTTGCAAAGCGGGGTGTATAGAATTTCAACAACTGATTCTTTGATTGAAAATGCCAATAGTATTATTGTAAAACCCAATCCTGCAAGTGATAAAGTTGAAGTAAAATTAGTCGGTAAATTTAAAGGTATATGTAAAATTGAATTTATAAATGTTTTAGGGGAAATAGTTCTTTCAGATGAAATGAATTGTAATGAAACATTAAAATCCATTAATGTTTCATTCTTGCCGCAAAGCATTTATACAATTAAAGTTTATATTAATAATCAAGTAAGTTTGATTAATAAAGTTGCAATTATAAGATAATGAAAGACAGACATTACTATAAAGCAAGGTGGTTGCTCTACCTTGCTTTAATATTGAATTATAATTTTTGTTTCTCGCAAGGAAGGAACTATGTTTGGCTGTTAGGACACCATTATAGTTCCACGTCAGCAGAAGGTAGAATAAATTTTACTCAAAACTCTTACAATATATTGAGTGAACAAAGGGTAATCCCTTTCATGGATACAGAGGGGAATATTTCTGATGAAAACGGAAATATATTAATGAGTAGCAATGGTATTTTTATAGCTGATGCCACAGGTGATACCATGCTGGGGGGGGGGGGCTTAAACCCCGGGCAAGTGGTAGATGATTTTAAAGATAATGGCTTGCCCATGCCTTATGCAAATTTATTTTTACCAATGCCAAACGATAGTAATAAATATATTTTGTTTCATCAGGTTTTGGATTATACGACAAATAATGTTCCCAATATTTATTATTCAATAGTTGATATTTCATTAAACGGTGGTTTAGGTCAGGTAATCAGTAAAAATAATATTGCATTAAGCGGTTCTTTTGGCGGAGGAATTACCGCTTGTAAGCATGGCAATGGTAGGGATTGGTGGGTGATAGCGGTTTCCTACGATGGTAGCTTATTGCATGAGTTTTTATTAACGCCCAATGGCGTTAATTATATTGGAGTTCAAAATTTATCATTACAACCCACTTGGGGGTGGGGAGGTCAGCCTGTTTTTTCACCTGACGGTGAAAAATTTGCTTTTAGAAATGGTTATGTTTCAGGGATGAGTTGGTATATGTATATGAATTTAATGCACTTTGACAGGTGTACAGGAGATTTTGTTTTAGATACAGTTATAAATTATTCAGACAGTACGATAGGTTATGGTACAATGTTTTCACCTGATTCACGCTATTTATATTTTTCCACTTCCGAACATATTTATCAGGTTGATACCGATGCCCCGAATATTGCAGCTACTTTTCAAACAGTTGCTACCAATGATATTTTTCTTTCCGCCCCACCTGTATTTTATACCAATTTTTATTTAATGTATCTTGCCGCAAACGGCAAGATTTACATTACTTCAACAAGTGGCGTTTTAGATTTGCATGAAATGGATTATCCTGATAGTGCAGGCATAGCCTGTACAGTTAACTTACACAACATTCATTTACCTTGTTTTAATGTGGGTACTGTTCCAAATCACCCCAATTATTATCTCGGCAGAAAAATAGGAAGTGTTTGTGATAGTTTAACAAGCCTCACCCCCAGCCCCTCTCCATTAGAGAGGGGAATAACTATAAGTCCTAATCCCAATAATGGGAATTTTAAAATCATGTATCTGTTGCCGCAAAATCAAAAAGGCAAGTTAGAAATTTTTGATATAAACGGCAGAGCCGTTTATTCTCAAAACTTGCCTCCGTGGAGTACATTGCAAAGTGTTTCATTGCCAAAGTTGAGTAATGGAGTTTATCTTTGTTCCATTACAAGCAACAGTCAGAGAGTAAATAAAAAACTTGTTATTTATCATGAGTAATAATTCTACTTTTTCAAATTTAACAGACAGCGCAAATGCGCTGATAAAGATTTATACGGACAGCATAAATACGTACAGCAGCGGCACAGTAGCAGGCACTATAAATGCAGATTCATTAAGGGTAATATGGATAAACCATGTTAATTTTTTAAATCAAACCATAAATAATTTAGACATAATAAGAGAAGCCTCATTAAAGGATAATCTTGCTGATGCAAAACTTCAAAATGATTATGTTATAAATGCAGAAGTTCCCGAAATGAACAGCAGGTTAATCAATAATATTGAAATAAATTATGCTGAAAGAGATAATGACATTCAATATCTGATAGATAATTTCTCTGCAATACTATCTGTTGCGCAGCAATGCCCTTACGCGGGCGGCAATGCCGTAATACGTGCAAGAGTTTGGGTAAGTATGATTAATGACAGCATTGATTATAATGACAATGCCGTTTGCTTGCAGAGCGGTATTTACAGAATAGCAAATGATACTACTTCTGAAACTATTAAATCAGATGATATTAAAATTATTCCAAACCCTGCAAGTGATAAAGTAACCATTGAATTATCAGGAATAGATGATGGAATATGCAAAGTTCAAATCAGAAACACGCTGAATGAAATTGTTTATGATAATGTTTTTGATTGCAAAAAGAAAAAACATACTGTTAATGTTTCAAATTTAAGACAAGGTGTTTATTCCATATCAGTAAATGCCGTTGGTAAAAAATCAATCATAAATAAATTAATTATTTCACGATGAGAATTATTAGAAGCATTTGCGCTTATAAAGTGCAAATGTTTCTAATATTTTTTATATTAGAAGCATTTACACTTTGCGGTCAGGGATTAAATACAACATGGTTACTTGG
This sequence comes from Bacteroidota bacterium, assembly GCA_018268195.1. Classification (GTDB taxonomy): domain Bacteria; phylum Bacteroidota; class Bacteroidia; order AKYH767-A; family OLB10; genus OLB10. Next base: position 7,674 of record JAFDWZ010000032.1, read on the forward strand.
TTATTTTAATAACAGAGGAAGAATAACATTTACGGACACTTCCTATAACTACGTTACCGAAATAAGGAAAATCCCTTTTACTGACACACAGGGAAATATTTCTGATGAAAATGGTAATTTGTTAATGAGCAGCAACGGTATTTTTATAGCCAATGCCACAGGCGACACCATGCAAGGGGGTGGTGGGTTAAACCCTAATTTATATACGGATGCTCATAAACAATATGGATTGACTGTAATGTATGGAAATATTATAATCCCCATGCCTGATGATACCAATAAATATGTTTTGTTTCATCAAACAGGGAGTGATGTAGTTCTTGCCTCAACTGAAATATATTACAGCATGATTGATATGAGTTATAACAGTGGATTAGGAAAGGTAACCAGTAAAAATAATATTATAAAAACAGGAACATTTGGTTATGGATTAACAGCGTGTAAGCACGGTAACGGAAGAGATTGGTGGGTGTTTTCCATAAGCATAAATGCTGATTCTGTTTATAAATATTTATTAACGCACGATTCCATTTATTATATGGGAAGCCAATATCTGAATTTAACAGTCTCTCAGGGTTGGGCAGGACAACCCACCTTTTCGCCTGACGGAAATAAATTTTCTTTTGCCACAGGATACGGCAACTCTTCTTCTGGCAACTGGTATCATGATGTGAGAATCTTTGATTTTGACAGGTGTTCGGGAATGTTTTCAAATGAAATGCTTGTTCCACTTACGGCAGACAGCATTGCGGGATTCGGAATAGCTTTTTCACCTGATTCAAAAAAATTATATGTTTCATCATGGCAAACCATTTACCAGTTAAATGTTGATACTATTAATATTCCCGCATCATTAAAAATAGTAGCTGTCAATGATTCTTTTCCTTCACCATCACCACCTTTTTATACCGATTTTTGGGAAATGTATCTTGCTGCAAACGGCAAGATTTATATTACGTCAGGCAGCAGCGTGGTTGATTTGCATTACATAAATTATCCTGACAGTGCAGATACAGCCTGTGATGTTCATTTACATGATTTACATTTAATAGGTGTCCATGCAAGGTCTGTTCCCAATCACCCCAATTATTATTTAGGTCGTTTGGTGGGGAGCCCATGTGATACACTTACGAGTGTAAATGATTTAACAGAGCACGATTTTAAATTTTCTCTTTCACCAAATCCAACAAACGGTAGTATTAAAATTGTTTACCTGCTGCCGCAGAATCAAAAGGGCGTGTTTGAAGTGTATGATGTAACAGGTAAAAAAGTATTTTCTTATCATTTGCCTCAATGGTCAACGTTACAAAACCTTGATTTAAGTTTTTTAGGTAATGGAGTTTATCAATGCCTTGTTAGAAGCAATAATTATTTTGTTTCTAAAAAATTGGTGGTTATAAAATAATTATTTTGTTATAATACCGCACAACACATATAGCACCACATTAGCTTACCGATATGATGAACTGAATATTTACATTGCAGGAACGCTGTATGTTAACGACACACTTAAATTCATGCGCTGCATGGTGTATATGGATGAGAAAGCACAGATAGTTGTACAAAATGGCGGTTATTTGGACATAGACAGCAGTACGGTAGAGGGATGCCTTACGATGTGGCGCGGCATAACGGTTGAGGATTATGGAGAACTGAAAGTGCAGGAAGGCAGCATCATTGCCGATGCCGACACAACTATACTGGCAAACAACAAAGCCAAAGTAAACATATACAATGCGAATATCAGAAATTTTGTATTGGGTGTTTACATACCGCCAAAAGTTGGTGGGTATTATAACGGAACAATGCTCTCAGTAGTGCGGGCTACTTTTGAATTTACTGCATTTAAACCTGATTACACAGGGCAGAACGCGCACGGCTCAAAATCACAATGCGGAATATTGTTGAATGATTGGATTGGAACTATTGGAGGCGGTACGCAGCCTTTTGAACTGAATTATTTTAACGACCTGCATACAGGAGTAGTTGGAATAGGAAGCATATTAACTGTAAAAAGAAGTTGTTTTAAAAATATAAATTACGATAATTTTTACAATGAACCATACAGGGGAACGGCAATAACAAGCGTAAAAAATAATTCAGCCAATGCAACCGAATTAAATGTACTGCCCGAGGCGTTTAACTACATTACGGTTGACAGCAGTTACAGGGGAGTTTATGCTGACCGTTCTGTTTTGACTGCAAACTACGTACATTTGCTTAATGTAAGAACCGGGGTTGAAGCAATGAATGCACCGCTATTAAGTACAAACACCGTAAGCAGCTGTACCATTACGGCAAGCCATATAGGAATAAAAATGGCGGGCAATCCTTTTGCACGGTTCATGTATGCAACCAATAATGACATTACCATTAACGGAGGTGCAACTTCGGGTTTATCATTGGCAAACTATGGCTTATGGATGAGCGAGGGCAACGCTGCAACGTTTGTGCGCTACACGGCAAGCAATAATAACATAACTCTTACCAATGCCTTACATGCCATTTATGCAGGAGCATTGAACACTGCTAAAATCAAATACAATGTTGTTAAACTGAATGGCAACGGCAACGGTATTTCTGTTTCGACAAACCAAAATTCAGCCGTAAGCTGCAACAGCGTTACGGGAACTTACTCAACAGGCATTACAGGAAACTCAAATGGAATAAGCGCGGGCAACATGAACAATAAAGTAACCCTGTATTGCAACACGGTGGACAGCACTTACAGAGGTTTCAGCTTTGGCGGAGCTAACCCTAATACCGTTTTCAGAGGCAATGAAATGAATACGCATTTTAACGGTTTGTATTTAAACAGCACTGCCACTATGGGAACTCAACCTCATCATGGCAATGAATGGAGCGGACCCTTTGGAGGTTTTGGCGCAATTAATTTGAATGCTTCACTATTTGGACTTGCAGCATCTGAATTTAAGGTTAATTCTACATTGGGAAGTGTTTATAATCCTGTGGTAAATCCGAGTAACGGTTGGTTTAATCCTGACACAACAGGAAATACATTTTACTGTTCTTATTCAACAGTATGTTCAAGTCCGCCACCTGCTTTAACAAATGATGAGTATAATGCAATGATTGCAAACGGAACGCTTGAATCAGAGGAGTACATAGATGAAAGCCGCGCAATGGCTGTTGAATATTTGTATAGAGAATTAGCCGATGATTCTTTATTATGGATAAGTGATTCAACATATATTCAGTTCATGTTAGAGAATCAGGGTGAGCCTGTGGCTTATCTTTATGATGCGGAAGCATATATGAAAGCCGCATAATAATTTGATTCTGTTTTTATAAATTTAATTGACAGTGCAAATGCGCTGATACGAATTTATACGGACAGCATAACCATGTACAGCAGTGGAGCAGGATTAGGCACAATTAAGGCAGATTCATTAAAAGCAATATGGATAAACTATGTTAATTTTTTAAATCAAACAATTAATAACCTTAAAGTGCAGCAAGAGGCATCCATGAAAGATAATCTTGCTGATGCTAAACTTCAAAACGATTATGTTGTAAACGGTGAAATACCGGAACGGAATACAGCTTACATGAATGAGATAGAAATAAATTATTTAGAGAAAGATAAGGACATTCAATATATCATTGATAACTTTTCAGGAATATTAGCCATAGCAAGCCAGTGTCCGTTTGCAGGTGGAAGTGCTGTTGAACGAGCAAGAAGTTATGTAGCTTTAATTAATGATTCTGTTTATTATGATGATTTGAATATATGCTTGCAGAGTGGAATTTATAGAATGGCAAATGTGGATTCGGAAAAAACCAACAATTCCAATTCAATAATAATAAAGCCAAACCCTGCTAATGATAAAGTTGAAGTAAATTTAATTGGCAAATTTGAAGGAGTTTGTAAAGTTGAATTTATAAATGCTTTCGGTCAAACATCTTTAATGGAGGAAATGAATTGTAATGAAACATTAAAATCAATTAACGTTTCACATTTACAGCAAGGCATTTATACAATTAAAGTTTATATCAATAATCAGATAAGTTTAATTAATAAAGTTGCAATTATAAGATGATGAAAAAGAAATATTATAATAAAGCAAAGTGGATATTCCACTTTGCTTTATTATTGAACGCTTTTGATTGTTTAGCACAGGGGAGAACTTATAATTGGTTATTAGGGTATCAATCAAAAAACAGAATGACATTTACAGATACTTCTTATTCTGTAACACAGGAAATTCGCACCATTCCATTTAGAGCAACAGAAGGAAATATTTCCGATGAAAACGGCAATATTTTAATGAGCAGCAATGGTATTTTTATAGCTGATGCCACAGGTGATACTATGCAGAATGGTGGTGGATTAAACCCTAATTCCTTTACGGACGATTTTAGTGATTGGGGGTTGCCAATACCTTACGGTAACATTATTTTGCCTGTGCCTGATGATACTAACAAATATGTTTTGTTTCATCAAACAGGAAATTATAACAGCACATATTTAACACCAACTGAATTATATTATTCCGTTATTGATATGTCTTTAAACGGAGGACTGGGAGAAGTAATCAGTAAAAATAATATTGCTTTAACAAATTCTTTTGGTGGTGGGCTTTCAGCTTGCAAGCATGGTAATGGAAGGGATTGGTGGGTAATTGCGCTTTCAGATAGTGGAAATACCGCATACAAATTTTTATTAACCCCTGATACTATTATGTTTGTTAATCAGCAAAATTTGTCTATTCAGCCCTTTTGGGGATTTGCAGCACAGCCAACATTTTCACCTGACGGTGAAAAATTTGCCTTTGCAAGCGGTAATGGCGATGGAATAACAGGTTATTGGTCATCACGAGTTCAGTTATTTGATTTTGACAGGTGCGATGGTTCTTTTATTTTAGATTCTATAATTGATTACAGTGATGGTAACCCGGGAATAGGTATAGCCTTTTCACCCAATTCAAAATATTTTTATTTTTCAACCATTGAACATATTTATCAGATTAATACTGATACTTCTGATATTGGTTCAACTTTTCAGTTGGTCGCAAATAATGACACCTTTTATTCCCCTGCTTTTCCTTTTCAAACAAATTTTTATCTAATGTATCTTGCCGCTAACGGCAAGATATACATTACATCGGGGAATGGCGTTTTACATTTACATGAAATGGATTATCCTGACAGTGCAGGAACAGCCTGTAATGTTAATCTACACAACGTATTTATTAATAATTCTAATGCTCAAACTGCGCCAAATCACCCCAATTATTATCTCGGCAGAAAAATAGGGAGTGCTTGTGATAGCTTAACTTTCGTTAATGAACCAGAACATGATTTTAAATTTAAAATTTTCCCAAATCCAACAAACGGTAATTTCAAAATCATGTATTTATTACCTCAAAATCAAAAAGGCAAGTTAGAAATATTTGATATAAACGGCAAAGCTGTTTATACTCAAAACCTGCCTCAATGGAGTACACTGCAATTTATTTCATTGCCAAAGTTGAGTAATGGAGTTTATGTTTGTTCTATCACAAGCAATAATCAGAGGGTAAATAAAAAACTTGTTATTTATAATGAGTAATCTCCTCCTGAATCATCCGCAAAAGGGGGACTTGAAAGAACCTTCCGAAAAAAACGGAAGGTTTTTTTATTGGCTGAATAAAATGAAAACAGAACGTATAAAAATTAGCCCTGATGGAGACCAGCAAGGATTTTGCGGTAGAGCGGTGCCATGCACCGGGGCGAGAGCAGGACAGAACCACGCCAAAAGATTTAGTGCTTGCGCTGCAAAATAAAAAACAAGAAGAATAATTTTTTTGCAAGGTCCAAAGCCTTACACTAATCAATTGCCAAGTTTACAGCTACCCAGCTGCGCAGATTATAGTGGTTGGAGGAGGCGTATTATCACTTTACGGCACAACTATAGAGGCGTGTATTGATATGTGGAGAGGTGTTACACTTGAAAAGAATTCAAAATTGGTAATGCGGGAAAAGAGATTCCAGGCATTAAGAATCAAGAATTAAATAGGGTGAATTCAAATTTTACAAAAGCCTAAAGAAACAACCACCTTACAACATTTTTTCCCTTAAATTTGCAGCCCATTGGAAAATGGATAAAAGCTAAAGGGATGGATTATTTCAAACATGAGTCGAGCTATGTGGATGCCGACTGCGTCATTGGCAAAGACACCAAAATTTGGCACTTTACTCATATCATGCCACATTGCAGGATTGGGGAAAGATGTAATATCGGACAAAATGTGGTAATAAGCCCCGATGTTGTGCTCGGCAACAATGTAAAAGTGCAGAATAACGTATCTATCTATACCGGAGTGGTTTGCGAGGACGATGTGTTTTTAGGTCCCAGCATGGTGTTTACCAATGTTACCAACCCCCGAAGTGCCGTAAACCGCAAAAATGAATATAAGAAAACTACCGTAAAAAAGGGTGCTTCCATAGGTGCCAATGCCACCATTGTTTGCGGACATGATATAGGCATGTTTGCTTTTATAGGCGCGGGAGCAGTGGTTACCAAGGATGTGCCCGACTATGCACTGATGATAGGAAATCCCGCCAGACAGGCAGGATGGATGAGTGAATTTGGACATCGCCTGAAGTTTGATGATAAAGGCATAGCAATTTGCCCTGAAAGTGGTGAAAAATATGAGCTTAAAGGTAACAAGGTGAGTAAAATTTCGTAAGCAGCGGTTCAATGAGTGAAAGGAATAAAATAAAATTTGCTGTCATCGGTTGCGGCCACATTGGAAAGCGGCATGCCGAGATGATCAGAAGATATGAAGAGTGTGAGCTGGTAGGCATGAGTGATATACGTCCTGAAGCTGAACTGGGAATAGCGGAGTTTAAGGTTCCTTTTTTCAGTACGCTGGACGAAATGCTCTTAAAAGTACCTGATATAGATGTGGTATGTGTATGTACGCCCAATGGTGTGCATGCCGAACACTCGCTCAAAGCGCTGGAAGCGCGTAAACACGTGGTTTGCGAAAAACCTATGGCACTTACCAAAGCCGACTGCGAAAGAATTATTTTCAAAGCACTTCAGGTTTCACGTCAGGTGTTTTGTGTTATGCAAAACCGTTACTCACCACCATCGGTATGGCTCAAAGAAGTGGTTGACAAAAAAATTATTGGCGATATATTCATGGTGCAGTTGCAATGCTACTGGAACCGTGATGACCGTTATTACAAAAAAGGTGGATGGAAAGGATCAAGTGATATGGATGGCGGAACACTCTTTACTCAGTTTTCGCATTTCATTGACATCATGTACTGGGTGTTTGGCGACATTGCCGACATACAGGGCAAATTTGAAGATTTTACCCATCAGCACACCACCGCTTTTGAAGACAGCGGCAGCGTGAACTTCCGTTTTGTAAATGGCGGTATTGGCAATATATCATATACCACAGCTGTGTGGGATACCAACTTAGAAAGCAGCATTACCGTAATAGGAAAAAACGGCTCGCTGAAAATTGGTGGGCAGTATATGAATGAAGTTGAATATTGTCATATCAAGGATTACACCATGCCTCAACTGGATCCCGTAAATCCGGCTAACGACTATGGTGCTTACAAAGGCTCTGCTGCCAACCATCATTACATTTTCGAAAATGTGGCAGACGTTTTGCGAGGTCGTACTTCCATTACCACCAATGCACTGGAGGGGTTAAAGGTGGTTGAAATCATTGAACGAATTTATGCCCTCCGTAAAAATAATAAAACAGAAATCAAATTTCATCAATAATAATGTATCAGGAAATACTGGATAAGAAAGCAAAAGTTGCTGTCATAGGATTGGGATATGTAGGACTTCCCATTGCACTTGAGTTTGCACGTAACGTTTCAGTGATTGGTTTTGACATCAACGCTGAAAGAGTTGAAAAAATGAAAAACAAAATTGACCCCAGCGGTGAGCTTCCGTCCGAAGCTTTTGACGGTTGCGATATTGTTTTTACCAACTCATTGGATGTGTTACGCGAAGCAAGGTTTTTTATTGTGGCCGTGCCTACGCCCATTGATGAACATAAACTACCGGATTTAAAACCTCTCATTGGCGCCTCTACCTCCATAGGTAAGGTTCTTAAGAAAGGTGATTACGTGGTGTATGAAAGCACTGTGTATCCCGGTTGTACTGAGGAAGATTGTGTGCCCGTACTCGAAGAGTTATCAGGGTTAAAAGCAGTAACTGATTTTAAAATAGGTTATTCGCCTGAGCGAATCAATCCCGGTGATAAAGAACATACCATCACGAAAATTAAAAAAGTGGTTTCAGGATGCGATGCCGAATCGCTTGACGTGATTGCAAAAGTATATGAGATAGTTGTAAAAGCAGGTGTACACCGTGCATCAACCATTAAAGTGGCTGAAGCTGCAAAAATTATTGAAAACACGCAGCGCGATGTGAACATTGCGCTGATGAATGAACTTTCAATCATCTTCAACAAAATGGGAATAAACACCTATGAAGTAATTGAAGCGAGCAGCACCAAATGGAATTTCCTTCGGTTTTTTCCGGGACTTGTTGGCGGGCACTGCATAGGCGTTGACCCATATTACCTCACATACAAAGCGCAGGAACTCGGTTATCATGCACAGGTTATCAATTCAGGACGCTATGTGAACGATAGCATGGGTTTTTATGTAGCCAAACAAACGGTGAAAAAACTTATTGCCATGGGCAAGGACATTGCCAAATCAAAAGTGCTTGTGATGGGCGCAACTTTTAAAGAAGATGTGGAAGACATACGCAACAGCAAAGTTACCGATGTGGTAAACGAGTTTAAATCCTATGGCGTGCAGATTGAAGTTGCCGACCCTTACGCATCATCCGAAGACCTGAAACATGAATATGGTTTTGGTTTGATTGATAAAATCGGAAAAGATTATGATGCCGTTGTGGTTGCCGTTTCGCACAAGGAGTATGTCAATCTTGATGAAAATTATTTCAAAAGCATCTGCAAGCCCGATGCCATCATAGTTGACATTAAAGGATTTTTACGAGGTAAAATAAAACAACTTCAATACTGGAGTTTGTAAAGTAAACTCCATCTGATTAAAAGCAATGTTCACAGCATTGCTTTTAATCATTTATAGGTTAACCCTATGAGAGCATAAACACTCATAACGCGAATGAAAATATTAGTTACAGGAGGAACAGGTTACATTGGTGCACACACCGTGGTGGAATTAATGCAAAGCGGTTTTGATGTGGATGTGATTGACAACTTCAACAATTCAAAGCCCGAAGTGATAGACGCCATTGAACAGATTGTAAAAAAACGCCCCGCTTTTTTTCAGATTGACTTAACCGATGCTGCCGCCACTGAAAATTATTTTAAAACACAAAAGCCCGATGCTGCAATACATTTTGCTGCGCATAAAGCCGTAGGACTTTCCGTTGAGCAGCCGCTTGAATTTTACCGCAACAATCTGCTTTCGCTTATTAATGTTTTGCAAAGCTGTTTAAATAATGGCGTGCATCATTTTGTTTTTTCATCAAGCTGCTCTGTGTATGCCGACCCCGACAAACTTCCCATTGATGAAAACGCCCCTGTAAAAAAAGCAAAATCGCCTTACGGAAATACCAAAAAAACAGGCGAAGAAATTATTACCGATACAGTAAGCTCATCAAAACTGAATGCTGTTTCATTGCGGTATTTTAATCCGGTGGGTTCGCATGACAGCGCGCTCATTGGCGAACTGCCCACCACCATGCCGCTTAACGTAATGCCCATTATCACAAAAGTAGCCATAGGCAAACAGGAAGTTTTTACCGTGTTCGGAAATGATTATCCCACGCCTGACGGCAGTTGCATACGCGATTACATTCACGTAACGGATGTGGCACAGGCCCACGTAACGGCAGTAAAGCGTTTGTTGAATAAAGAAAACAAAAAACAGTATGAGGTTTTTAACCTCGGCACAGGCAAAGGCAGTTCCGTTTTTGAACTGATTAACGCATTTGAAAAAGTTACGGGATTAAAACTGAATTACAAAGTGGTAAAACGCAGAGAAGGCGATGCTGTTGCCGTGTATGCCGACACCACACTTGCCAACACCGAACTAAAATGGAAAACGCAGCGCGACCTTGACAACATGATTAAAACCGCATGGAACTGGGAACTGCATCTGGCAGGGCGCAATGATTTTATTTAGCAACAACTGCTCTTATTCATGTATTTCCCCTTTTATTTCGTAAATTCGTATTGATTCGTAATTCGTACTATTTCATTCCTTCACAAACCTCCTAATAGCAACACCATTCTCCCCAAACGCTTTTATAAAATACGCTCCGCCTGAAAGTGCGCTTACGTTTATTTTAATGGTTGATTCCTGTTTATTCACTTTCTTTTCCCAAACCATATTACCAATTATATCATACATCTCCAATTTTTGAATTTTAAATTTTGAATTTTCAATTTTCAATTCACTACTCACCGGATTAGGATATATCCTCACTTCCCTCTCAAATGGAGAGGGGTCTGGGGTGAGGCTTGTTAGCGTATCACATCCGCTGCCTGCCAATACTCCAAGTTCATAATCGGGGTTGTTGGGCAAACCCCAGTAAGTGCGCTTGCCGCCAAGATAAAAACCAAAGTTATCAAAGTTACATCCCAACCCTTTTACGTTTGGATTATTTACCACACCCAAATACATATTTTCTGCAAAATAGCAGCTATCGTTATACGGATAATAAATATAACCCAATGTATCCGTATAGGCTGCCGCCATGTAAATTTTACCATCGGGCGCAAGCCTGATGCTGCAAGGGCTTCTCCCCCTGTTTACTACCGTTTGCGTTCCCGTTATTTCGGCTATGGTATCAAGGCTGTGAGTAGCCAAGTCAATCTGATATAAATAGAATGGATACTCTGCTTTGATAACATAAAGCAGGCTGTCATCAGGTGAAAAAGCGGAACCCGTTAAAAGTTCAAAAGCATCAAATAAAGAATCCAGTACAACAGCATTTGACAAATTACCCGAACATCGGTCAAAGTCTATAACTTCAGCGCCACCTCTTGCACAGGTAAAGTTGATTTTATCTCCTTTTGATGAAAAGGTCAGATTACCTATCCCTCCCCCTTTTGTACTGCCTATCTGCTGTTTTATTGGGGGGTGAATACTATCAGGAGTTATTAAATAAACATAAAATGTGTCTGAAGGGACTAAACCAATACTTATATTCTCATAAAACGGCTTGCAAATAAACCACCAGTCGCGCCCATTTCCATGCCTGACAGCCGCTGTTGCATCATTAAAATACCCGCTTTGCAAAAGATGGTTTTTGCTTATCACCTTTCCCAAGCCGCCATTAAAACTCAAATCTATTTCGCTGTAAAATAAACCATGGGGGGGGGGGCACCAGAGATATGAGATACATTAAACAAGTAAAACTTACTTTGACCGGACGGATTAGGGATCACTAAGTTTTCATTATACTGTCCGATTCCGGTTATGGAATCGCTGCCATCCATAACCAAGCCGAGCTTGTTTGCAATAGTTGTTGCAAAAAAAGGTGGGGAGCTTGCAAAATTAATGTAGGTATAAAATAATAAATTGCCCGAAGAGTCGGCTATGCTTGTACTGGAGCCTCTTGCCACAACATTGCTGCTCCCTGCAACAGGCACTCCGTTAACAAAATCTATCCTTGCGCTGTCGCCAAAGCACCAAATACTGTTGCGGTTTTGAGCAATAGCATTTGGGCTAAAAAATAACTCAATACAGAAAAAAACGGGTAATAAGCATCTTTTTATCATTACCGGATTATTATCAATTTAGCTGTTTTCTCCTCCGTTTCAGAAGAGGCTTTTACCTGATATACCCCTTGCGAGTAATTTAATAACGATACTGATACAATGGCATCGCCCTGATAATTGAATGTTTGTTTTTTAAGCACCACTCCTGCCATATTTCTTATTTCTACACTTGTTATTCCTTTACCTCTAATAAAAACAAAATCCTTTGCCGGATTAGGGCAAATATACAACTCGTTTTTATTTTCTTTTTGTTTATCATTTGCTGTTCTGAATGAAGATGTCAGCCATTCATCATCCACTTCAATGGCAAGTATGGCTCTTGCCATATAAACAGCCGTTCCGCCCACTATAGCAGGCGTGTAAGCAATGGATTCAAGCAGGGCGGTGTCAGCCGCAGTTGGCGGTATGCTGTCGTTAATTTTTATAATTATTTCCATTACCGCCCGCTTGTTTTCTTCCATCAGGTTATTGTCTGTTATGGTTGCCATTATGGCTGCTGCATTGCCGGTATTGCCCTCTGCCAGCGTTTCCGGCTAACATTCGACTGAGTAAAAACAATCATATCTCCTCCACTTTAAAAATTTCCATCTTTCAATTCTTGTTATGGTTTGCATGCTCAATGGTAACTAAAAAATAGCATCCTTTCTATCAGTTTCCTCCTCTGATTTTTTATTTCACAAAAAATATTCTGTTTATTTGTTTTATTTTTTATATTTTTACCTGATGTCAAAAAAGAAAATACTCATTACAGGCGGAGCGGGGTTCATAGGTTCGCATGTAGTCAGAAGGTTTGTAACGCAATATCCCGGTTATGATATTTACAACCTTGACGCGCTTACCTATGCGGGGAACCTTGCCAACCTGAAAGATATTGAACATCATTCCAATTATCATTTTATAAAAGGCGATATTACCGATGCAAAATTTATCAATGAATTGTTTCATGATTACAGTTTTGATGCGGTGATACACCTTGCAGCCGAATCGCACGTGGACAGAAGTATTTCCAATCCGCTTGATTTTATTATGACCAATATTGTAGGCACAGTAAATTTACTGAATGCCGCCAGAGATATTTGGAAAAACAAATTAACATCCTCCTCTTCGGGGAGGACTGAGGAGGGGCTTTTTTACCACATCTCTACCGATGAGGTCTATGGCTCACTTGGCGAAACAGGTTTGTTTACCGAAACAACCGCTTATGACCCGCGCAGTCCTTACTCGGCATCCAAAGCAAGTTCCGACCATTTGGTGTTCGCTTATCATCACACCTATCATTTGCCCGTTGTTTTATCCAATTGTTCCAACAATTACGGCTCTCATCATTTTCCCGAAAAATTGATTCCGCTTGCCATTAACAACATAAAAAACAACAAGCCAGTTCCTGTTTACGGCAAAGGCGAAAACGTGCGCGACTGGCTGTATGTAGAAGACCATGCACGAGCGATAGATTTGATTTTTCACAAAGGAAAAACGGGCGAAAAATATAATGTGGGCGGAAACAATGAATGGAAAAACATTGACCTCATACAACTGCTTTGCCGCATTATGGATAAAAAACTGAAACGCCCTGAAGGAAATTCTGCAAAGCTGATAACCTTTGTTACCGACCGCCCGGGGCATGATTTGCGTTATGCTATTGACTCTTCCAAACTGCAACGTGAACTCGGATGGAAACCTTCATTGCAATTTGAAGAAGGACTTGAAAAAACCGTTGACTGGTATCTTGCCAACGAAGAATGGCTTGCGCAGGTAACATCAGGCGAATACAAAAATTACTACCGTCAGCAATACCAAACCTTATAAACCTTTTATAACTCGCACATTGAATTTAGATACCATTTACCAGAGACAATACCATCAGAAACCCATCAGCGATACAGCTTTTCTTGTTACAGGCGGTTCGGGATTCATAGGCAGCAACATTGTTGAATATCTGCTGGTGCATGGCGCAAAAAAAGTGCGCGTGCTCGACAACCTTGCCAACGGCTACAAAGAAAATATTATTCCTTTCCTGAATCATCCCGCATTTGAATTTATGGAAGGCGACATTACCAACCCGGAAACGTGCGTAAACGCCATGAAAGGAATACAGTTTGTGTCGCATCAGGCAGCCCTCGGTTCAGTGCCGCGCTCGCTTGCCAATCCGCTTGCCACGCATCATGCCAATGCAACAGGTTTTCTGAATATGCTGTGGGCGGCAAAAGAGACAGGAATTGAACGCATCGTGTATGCAAGCTCATCGTCCGTGTATGGCGATAGTCCTGAACTGCCCAAGCGCGAACACATCACAGGAAATCCGCTTTCGCCTTATGCGGTTTCAAAAATGTCAAACGAATTGTACGCTTACACTTTTTCCATGCACTACGGAATGAAAATTATTGGGCTGCGTTATTTCAATGTTTTCGGGCCCAAACAAAATCCCGACAATCCGTATGCTGCCGCCATTCCGCTATTCATGAAAGCATTGCTAAAAAATCAAACGGCATACATTTATGGCGATGGCGAACAATCGCGCGATTTTACGTTTGTTGAAAATGCAGTGCAGGCAAACATTCGCGCACTGTTCACTGAACACAAAGATGCTTTCAATAAAGTTTACAACGTTGCCGTTGGCGAAAGCATAAGTTTGAATCAACTGCTCAAACACCTCATGCACATAACAGGAAAAACTATTGAGCCTGTTTACAAAGATGAACGCCCTGGCGATGTAAAAAATTCTTTGGCAGACATCAGCCGCGCACAGCAGTACCTTGGCTATAACCCACTGGTGAAAGTGAAGGAAGGATTAGCATTGACCGTGCCATGGTTTAAAAAAACTTTTTGCTGAAGGCTGTTGTTATGAATGCCTGAATTTTAAGGTAACTTTGCAGATAGTATAAGATTGTATGTTTTCATTCTTCAGAAAAAATAGTTCGGTACCGCAAGTTGATTTCTCAACCGTTGTAACGGATATGCACAGCCATCTTATTCCCGGAATTGATGATGGCGCCAAGACCCTTGAAGACTCGGTGACGCTGATTAAAGAATTGCATGCTTTAGGATATAAAAAGTTTATTACCACACCGCACATCATGAGCGATTTTTATCGCAACACGCCTGAAATTATTCTTGAAGGATTGGAGCAAGTGCGGCAGGCAATAAAAGCCGAAAACATTCCAGTAACCATTAGTGCTGCTGCCGAATATTATCTGGACGATGGTTTTATTCACAAGCTGGAAGAAGAAAAATTGCTAACATTGGGAGATAACAACCATCTGCTTTTTGAAATAAGTTATGTGAATGCTCCCGATAATCTGATGGAAGTAATTTTCCGTATGCAGGTGCTGGGATATAAACCCATCATGGCACATCCTGAGCGATATCCTTTTTGGGGAAACAACTTCGATTTCTACGGAAGCCTGCGCGACCAGGGAGTATTGTTGCAACTCAATGTAAACTCGCTAAGCGGATATTATGGCCCTGATGCCAAACGCATTGCCGAAAAACTGATAGAAAAAGAATGGGTTGACCTGATAGGCACCGATACTCATGCCATGAAACACATTCAGGCTTTGCAGCGTACAGTAAAAGAGAAATCGTTTCGCAAGGTCTTAGAATTTAATCTCCTGAATAAACACCTGTAACGAATTTTTTTTATTTAATTTTGTAAAAGAAAATTTTACAACATGAAATTTGGTGTAGTTGTATTTCCCGGCTCCAACTGTGATGAAGACATGGTTTATGTACTTCAGCATATCATGAAGCAAAAAGTTGAAAAACTATGGCATAAAGAACACTCACTTAAAGAGTGCGATTTTATAGTTCTTCCCGGAGGTTTTTCCTATGGCGACCATTTGCGTTCAGGAGCTGTTGCACGTCTTTCACCTATCATGCAGGAAGTGATGGAGTTTGCCGATAAAGGAGGATTTGTATTTGGAGTTTGCAACGGATTTCAGATACTTTGTGAGTCGCAACTGCTGCCGGGTGCATTGCTGCATAACACCAACCATCAGTTTGTATGTAAAAATGTTTTTATAAAAGCTGAAACGGACGAAACCATCATCACCTCATCACTGAAAATAGGAGCACCGCTGCAAATTCCTGTTGCACATGGCGAAGGACGTTTTTATGCCGATGAAAAAACTTTGGCTGCAATAGAAAATAACAGCCAGGTAATATTCCGCTATTGCGACAGCAATGGTTATGTTACCGAAGAAGCAAATCCCAATGGTGCAGTAAATAATATTGCAGGCGTATGCAATGAAAAAAGAAATGTTTTTGGAATGATGCCACACCCTGAGCGTGCTGCCGATACCTTACTTGGTAACACCGATGGGCTTGCAATTTTTAAATCAATGCTGAATTTTGTGAATGCCTGAAGGCATTTATTTTTTTAGCCACTCTGCAGCGCCAAAAATTACGGCAAGCCATATCAAACCTTTAATCAGGAAAAATAAAAAACCGGCAACGCCAATCCGTTTAAACCACATTTTCGTTTTACCTTCTTTCATTCTACAAAAATAATTAAAAAAGGCTTCAGGTTTTTAGTCCGAAGCCTTTTCTGTAAATAACCGGTAATTTCTTAATAGAACTTTCCTCTGAAATCTTTCACCTTGGCTTTTTCTTTCAGCGCATTGAAGGTTTCATACTGAGCACGGTTCTGCAACTGTGTTTCGGCTTGCTTTTGAGCATCATTAAAATTAGCAGGTGCAGCAGGTTTGTTTATATCCGATACCTGAACCACAAATACGCCTTGTTCACCTTTTATAGGTTTAGAAACTTTCCCTTTATCAAGACCGAACAGGGTTCCTACCACATTCATTTCAGGACCTACATTAGGAATGTTGGGCGATGCAAAAGTAGCACCCTCCAGATTCTGAACAGGCATACCCAGTTTTGAAGCTAAACCATCCAGACTTTGTGCAGCACCGGTAGCATTGATTTTTTCAATAAGCATTTCAGCTTTTTTATTCTTACGTGCTTCAATCTCTACCTGATCTTTTACATCATCAAGAGATAATGTTCCTTCAGGTTTTATTTTAATAAGATGTGCAACCACAAATTTATCGCCCAGCTCAAAAGGTTGTGAAACATCATTTGTTTTGGCTTTGTATGCCCAGCGGATAAGCTCACGCGAATTTTCTAATCCCGGTATGGTTTTGTCATTTTCTTTGAGGCTTTCTACATTGCGCACATTTAAAGCACCGTCTTTAACAGCTTTGTCAAATGAATCACCGGTGGCATTTTTAGCAGCAAAATCATTAGCTTTTGAAAATATTGCCTGATAGGTTTTTGAACTTGGCTCCAGTTTGCGGCTTACGGTATATACTCTTACATTTTTAGAAAGCCCACCCTGATTGGTGATATCAATGATATGATATCCGAAAGTTGTTTTTACTACTCCCAAATCGCCTTTGTGATTGTTGAAACAAAAATCGTTGAACTCAGGAACCATCATTCCCTGTTTGAACCATCCTAAGTCTCCGCCTTTGATAGCTGATCCCGGATCTTCTGACAGATGTGCAAATTCTTCAAACTTTGCTCCTCCTTTAATCAGTTTGTAAATGCTGTCGGCAGTGGCTTTCACTACAAGCGAATCTTTTCCTTCTGTTTTGAAAAGTATATGGCGTGCCTGCACTGAGTCAGGAAGCATTTTAATGCTGTTAAGTTTTGAAATATTAAATGCATTGTTTTCTACATACGGTCCGTAAACAAAACCGGGCTGCTCGGCAAACATTAATGTTTCGATAACGGGAGAGAGAGTTCCTTGTTTGTGAAAAGAATTGTCAACAGGATAATCAGAGTTTTGTGCAACAAATAAGGAGTCATCGGTAGTTTCTTTGAAAGGAGCAATGAGGTCCTGTACGCTTTTTTCAATTTCAGCACGGTCGTTATCGCTTGGTGCTACATCAAACACTACATAGTCCAACTTGCGTGTTTCTTCTGGTTGCTCATAACGTTTGATGTTTTCGTTATAGGCTTTTTTAAGGTCGGCATCGGTAAGCACCACGCTGCTGTCGGCAATGGTGTTGTAATTGAGCATCACATATCTTCCGTTAAGAGTTGTGCTCTTAGCTTCAAAATCGCGTTTGGCTTCTTCCTTGGTTACGTACAATCCTTTTTTAATCAGCTCGTAATATTTCTGATCAAGGCGTTCGTCTTTAATACTGTTTTCGAAATTTACCCATTGTGCACGTGTACGTCCTGAAGGGTCATTGTCCATATTTTTCAAAAACTGTAACACATTCTTTTTATCAAACTGTCCTGTTTTAGGATCTGTGAAAGCCTGCTTAATTTGAGGGTGAATATTATTTCCCTGCACCATGTCAAACAATTCATCACTGCTCACTACAAGACCTGTTTTGGCAATTTGTTTACCAATGATTTCCTCATTCAGCAGTTGTCCCCATGTTTGGTCGCGAAGTTGGTCGGTAGTTTGGTTGTCCACCTGATCTTTTCCCTGACTTATTTTGTAGTTTTCGATGTTCTGTTGCACACGGGCTTCAAAATCCTGTATAGAGATTTTTTGACCATCAATAATTCCTGCAGTAGTGCTGTTGCCTGATAAAAATGCACGATTAGAAGTAAGCAGATCGCCAAGGATAAATGCTACCATACTTAAACCGATGAATCCAATCAATAATCCGGCTTTGCTGCGTATTTTTCCGATAATAGCCATAATTCAATAAATGGGTTTAAAAAAACGAGGGGCGAAGATACAATTGTTAATGAAATTTTTGAACAACTTTTATAGCTTTTTAACAGGATTACTAAAAACAGCCTAAAAAAACGCTTCCGCAGCTTTAAAACGTAGCTAATGGGCTGTTACCGAATTACTTTAAAATGAGAAACCTGCCTGAAATGTAGTGTGCTTTGCCGGCTTTTATGGAATAAAAATAAATGCCTTGCCCAAGTTGAGGAGCGCTCCAGTCATTCTGATAATCTGATTTGAAAAAAACCTCTCCGCCACGTGCATCATAAATGGTAAGGCTTATGGGAGTTTCCAACCCGTTGATGGTGAAGTAATAATCGGCAGAGGTGGGCGAGAGTAACTGAGTAATGTATGTATCGCATATTGGTGATACCACTGTTGCCGAGCGGCATTGTCCGTTGGCAGCAGCAAGTTGTATGCTGTGAACGGAGGACGATGAAGTGTAGGAAGTGATACTTCCGGGCAATGACGAGAATGTTTTTCCTTCATCGGTACTTAGCAATAGTGAATCGGCAACTACAGGTTGCCATGAAAAAATATTTCCGTTTAAGCTATACATCGGACATTCCAACTGTGGTGCAGCAGGAAGACTTTCAGATTGCAACTTTATACTGTCAGAAGAAGTGCATCCGTAGTTATCGGTATAAATAGTCTTATAATCTCCGGAGGCGAAAACTGTAACAGACGACTGATTTATTGCCAGTGTGTCGCTCTGCATCAACCACACCAAATTTCCCGAACCCGGAATAGTGGCTTGCAGCAATGCACTGCCTCCCTCACACAGTGGTTGCGATGAGATAACAGGAGCGGCCGGATTGGAAACGCTTATCACCACAGAAGCAGAAGCATTGCAGAATCCTGCTGAAGAAGCCATTGCTGCAATAACTCCAGCGTGCAGCGGCTGATAGGTGATGCTGTTGCTGTCTGCCGGTAATCCGTTTTCAAACCATAAGACTTGTGCCGATGAATCAGAGACCGTTGCCGATAGTGTTGGCAATGGTTCGCCTTCGCAGGCCACAAGATTGCCACTGAGAGAAATCTGCAAAGTAGGCAGCGAAAAAAATTCTATCGTGTCGGAAGCGAAACAACGGGTTCCTGATGATGCAAGAAGTACATAAGTGCCGGTGTCATTAGGTTGATAGTAATTGTTGGTTCCCATCAGCAAACCATTGTGATACCAGTTGTAATCAGTAGCCGATGTGGCCGGGGAATAAAGCAATGGAAATTCTGCTGAAGGACAGGTAAAAACATCGCTGCCAAGGTTAGCAGTAAGATTGTTGAGCATAAAAAATGTTGCCAGCGTATCATCAACGGCAACATAGTTTCCGCAGAGGTCGGCAAGGGTATTATGGTCGCTTCCGGCAACAGCGAGCAGATAATACTCAGAAGAATTACCTAACGGAGCGTTAAAAAATAATTCAGCTTCGGTAATGTAAGGATGGAGTGAATCACAACCGGTGTAAATGATAGATTGCGGAAAAATTTTATTTCCTTCATTATCACCCATAGCGAAATCACTTCCCGAAAATGTGAGTGAGCTGCATGCCACCGGCTCGTTGAAAGTTACTTTAACGGAAGTTTGCGTGCAACTTAGCGTGTCGTTGAAAGCAAGGGGGGGTGTATTGTCAAAAATGGTAGCTGTTGACTGACTGAAATCAATGGTATATCCGCTTTGCGATGAGGAATAATTGCTGATGTTGATAAGGTAAATTTCATCGGCCTGAACATGAATAACCGATTCTGTTTGCCCACAGGGACTCACATTGCCGTTGGGGCCGGTAACACCGTTGCACCCGATGTTGGCATCGTAATTACAACTCACTTCCATTGAAGGGTTGTTGTAAATGTTGGCACAGGAGGTATGAGTTGTATTGAAAACAGCCCAGTCATAATCGTCCTGCGGGTTTACCGGTGTGATGGTGAAGCTGATAGTTCCTGCGCTGTGTGTACGGAAAAGATACCATACATCATTTTTTTCGCCAGAAGAAAGACAGGAGTAATTGATGTTGATTTCATTGGGAAGAAGCCCTGAACCTGAATAAGAAGCGGTGGTGCTGTAAGTGGTATAACAGATGGGAATAGCACCAAAGCAATCCTGCTCGGGTTGGTTGGTCAATACCTGCTGGCCCTTCATGTTGAAGCTCAACAGTGACAGAATGATTAAAATAAAAAGCTGGCGGCAATAGCAACTCATAAGCTTACAGAATACGAAAAAAAAACCCGGCTGTTGTTGGCATTAACTTAAAATCTTACATGTAGAAGAGCATAAGATTTATAGCTTCGCTGAAAAATTTTCCGAATATGTACGAGCACAAGTCATCCCCGTTGGTCAGTTATGAAGTTTTTAAGAAAAGGGTTATAAAAAACACTTTTATGGCTTTAATCATGCTCATGTTTTCACTCTTTATGGGAATGGTAGGATATCATTTTCTTGACAACTTGTCATGGGTGGATTCACTCCTTGATGCCAGCATGATACTTACCGGAATGGGGCCGGTTCATGAAATGACAAACACAGCATCCAAGTTATTTGCCAGCTTTTATGCACTCTACAGTGGGGTGGCATTTCTTACCACAATTGCTGTTTTTCTTGCACCGGTTATTCATCGGTTTATGCACCGTTTTCATCTGGAAGAAAAAGAAAAATAAACATTTCGGTGACTTTCATGAGCCTAATAGAAGCAAAAAGCATATAATCAGCTTTATGCATAATGTAAATTCCTTAAGGTAAGAGCGTGTAAAAAATTATAAAAAATAAAATTCGATTTTTTTTCATCAACAGATAATGCCGTATTATTAGATTTGCCACATGATAAAAAAGTATTTTGCCGTAACCGTAGCATTGTTGCTGGCTTTTAATGTCCACGCACAGAACAAGAAAAATTATCAGATAGGAATTATAGGTTTTTATAACCTCGAAAATTTATTTGATACCATTAATCAACCCGAAGTAAATGATGAAGAGTTTACTCCCACAGGAAGTAAAAATTATACCGGAAAGGTGTATTTGGATAAGATTTCAAAACTTTCTGATGTTATATCACTCATTGGTACTGATGAGTCACCGGATGGAGTTTCTATTTTAGGTTGTGCCGAAATTGAAAACGGAAGTGTGTTGCAAGACCTTCTGAATCAGCCAAAGCTGAAAAAACGCAATCTTAAATTTGTTCATTACGATTCACCGGACCAGCGTGGCGTAGATGTAGGGTTGATTTATAATCCTAAATATTTTACACCTCTGTTCAGCGAGCCGCTTTTTGTGGATTTGCGCACACCCGAAAATCCCAATTATTATACGAGAGATATACTCTACGTTTATGGAATGTACCTCGGAGAACCTATACATGTTATGGTGGGACACTGGCCTTCGCGCAGAGGGGGCGAAGAAGCATCAGCACCCAGCCGTGCCGTAGCTGCATCGGTGTGTAAACATAAAATAGATTCCATCACGGCAATTAATGCTGATGCCAAAATTGTTGTCATGGGCGATTCGAATGACGACCCTTTGAGTCCGAGTGTGACGAAGGTACTTAAAGCCACAGGCGATAAGTCAAAAGTATCACGCGGAGGAATGTATAATCCGTTTACTGACTTTTATACCAAAGGCATCGGCACACTTGCTTACAATGATGCATGGAATTTATTTGACCAGATAATGATTTCATCAGGGTGGATGAATAAATCACAATCAGGATTTTTCTTTAAAGATGCTCATATTTTCAGAAGAGAATTTATGGTACAGAAAACCGGACGCTACAAAGGTTATCCCATGCGGACTTATGATTTCGACCGATATATGGGAGGATACAGCGATCACTTTCCAACGTATCTGGTTTTTCTGAAAGAAATTAAAAATTAAATCAGCGTTGCAGTGTATAACTATGTTATGCAGCAAGGAATCCATCGCATTACTTTTGATATTTTAGCAAATCATTTTTCAGGCTGATGTCAAACACATTGTATGAAGTAGGAAGATATTCCGTGTTTATAAAAAGTCTTTTTTATAAGCCCGAAAAGTTTTCCATTTATGTGCGCCAGGTATTTCGTGAGATGGTAAATCTCGGAATAGGTTCGTTGTGGCTGGTGGCACTTACTTCAGCATTTATGGGAGCGGTAATTACCATTCAGAGTGCTTACAACCTGGTAAACCCTATGGTGCCTCTGTGGGCCGTAGGTGTGGTGGCGCGCGATAGTATCATCATCGAATTTTCTCCCACCATCATCATGCTGGTGCTTGCAGGAAAAGTAGGAAGCAATATTGCTTCTGAAATTGGCACCATGCGCGTTACCGAGCAGATTGATGCACTCGAAATTATGGGAATTAATTCGTCAGGATATCTGGTGTTGCCTAAAATTATTGCTGCTATCATCATTTGTCCCGTAGTGGTTATTGTGAGTATGATAATCGGAATTACCGGAGGATGGATTGCAGGTGATCTTTCAGGCGTAGTTCCTTCTGCAGATTATCTCAAAGGTTTACAAAATCAGTTTCTTCCTTTCAACGTTACGTTTGCCATGATAAAAACAGTGGTGTTTGCTTTTATCATTACATCTGTGCCGGCTTATCATGGTTATTATACCAATGGAGGTGCACTGGAAGTAGGACAGTCGAGCACCAAAGGTGTGGTGAACAGCAGTATTTTGATTCTGATATTTGATTACATCCTCACACAACTGATTCTTGCATGATTGAAGTGGACAACATATCGAAGACGTTTGGCGATAAGCAGGTGCTCGAAGGGGTTTCCTGTGTTTTTGAGCAGGGGAAAATTAATCTCATCATAGGTGGCAGCGGACAAGGAAAGACCGTGTTGATGAAATGCGTTGTAGGATTGTTTGAAGTGGATAAAGGACGCATACTTTATGACGGACGTAATTTTTCTGAAATGTCATTCGGTGAGCGTAAGCCCATCCGTCAGGAAATAGGAATGTTGTTTCAGGGAGGCGCATTGTTTGACTCGCTTACTGTTGAGCAGAATGTAACTTTTCCGTTAAGCATGTTTACCAACATGAGCGCTGCCGAAAAACGCGACAGAGCAAATTTTTGTCTGCAACGTGTAAATCTTGAAAATGTAAACAAACTACTGCCCAGCGCCATCAGTGGTGGAATGAAAAAGAGAGTAGCTATTGCCCGTGCCATAGCCATGAATCCCAAATATCTTTTCTGCGATGAGCCCAATTCGGGATTAGACCCTAAAACTTCTATTCTTATTGATGAACTGATAAAAGAAATTACTGAAGAGTATAACATCACCACCATTATCAACACCCATGATATGAATACGGTGATGAGCATTGGCGAAAAAATTATTTTTATCTATAAAGGCAAAAAATACTGGGAAGGTTCCAGTGATGATATTATGCGCTCCACCAATCAGGAGTTGAATGACTTTGTGTTTGCCTCCCGATGGATGAAAGCCGTGAAGCAACACTTCTGATAGTTAAAACCGAAAATCAAATCCCAGAGCAAACAACATCACATCGTTGTTAAGTTTTATTTTTTCGCCTGCAAAATCACTTTCTGTCATCTGCACAGTTTTATCTTTAGTGAAAAATGATTTTGCAAAACCGAGATTGATACGCACATCACGCACATTCAGTGCAAATCCGGTATTGACAGTAAAGTTTTCGTAATAAGGAAATACCATTGCGTTACTGTTGCTGTAATACACATTCATATCGTTAAACAAAGGCATGGAATAGGTCGCACCTGCACTCCAGGTAATTAATTTGCACCACTTCCACTCTAGGCCACCGCCAAAGTTGATGGCATCACCGGCAAGGGTGCTGAGTCTTTTTCCATCAGAGGTTTCTCCCCATTGTGCCATTTGCTGAAAATAATAATTCGCTTCGGCAGTCATTCTGAATCCGGAAGTCAAATCATAACCAAAACCTACGGCTGCAATTCCGGGCAAATCATTACGGTAATGGTAGTCACTCACGTTCGACAAAACCTCGGAGTTGTTTTTTATTTCACTCTTTCTTTTAAAATTCAGTTTTATGTTAGACTCCAATCGCAGCGATATATTAAATCGCTCGTAAGGTTTTGCATGAATACCGAAGGTAATGCCATAACCTGATGCCCGGTCATCATCATTTAATTCGAAGGCAGCATCTGCATTGTTGGTTCCTCCGGTGAGCAGTGCTTTGGTTTTTTCAGTTTGGATGGCGTAAACATAACGTCCGCCAAAAGCAAAACTCAGGTTGTCGTTAGCTCTAAGTGAAAAACCGGCAGCGGCAGTGTAATAATCAGAATTAGTTTTTACAGAATGATTTTTAATTTCATCATAGTTGCTTCCTGCAAGCAATGACTCACCCAGTTGATGCGAAAAATAATTTCCTTCGGAATAATCAAGAGCGGGAGTACCTGCAGAGAGAAAAGCGCCACCCCAGAAAGCCCAGTTTTTTTTATGATAGGCAAGCAATAAATCAGGATGAATATAGCTGATGTCTTTGGAGTTTTGATATTTATTACCGGTTTCTGTGGTTTGAGAGATGGCCGGAAGATATGCCTGATTGCCGACATTGATATAAAAACCTTCTTGTACAAAACTTAAAGCGGCAGGATTGTAAATAACAAGGTCAGTTCCGCTTACAGCGGCATTGCGTGCACCGCAGCGCACCCATTCGGCACTCATATTTTTTAAATTTATGAGTTGTGCCTTACCTGTACAAAACGAAAAAATCAGAGCGTTGAGCAGTAGAAAATTTTTCATTATCAATTTTTTTCAAAGTAAAAATAAAGGATGTTGCCTGTAAAAAATATAGACACTGAGAAAGAAATAAACAATAGCTTTTTGAAATAAAACTATCACGGATTGATAAATAATTATACTTTTTAAAATGGAGGCTTGCGAAAAAAGCAGAATAACTAAGTAGTTACAATGCCATTCATTCTTCTTCGTTTTGCAATTTGAACAATGCGGATTCTTTTAAAATGTTGCAATAATTTAATACAGAACAACAAACTCCAAAGAACGTTATATAAAATTAACATTAGTAAGATAAAAAACACAGTTACTTAATTGCGCCAGCACTATCTTCGCAACATGAAAATATTGAACTATATCAACGGGCAGTTTTCAGAACCCCAATCAGGTAAATGGTTTGACAATGTGGATCCCGCAACACAAACCGTGTATTCACATATTCCTGACAGTGACTCACGCGATGTGGATGCGGCAGTGCTTGCTGCCGAAAAAGCATTTAAAACGTGGAGTGTGATGCCTGTGAAAAAAAGATCGGACATTTTACTTCGTATAGTGGAATTAATTGATGCCAATTTGGATCGTCTTGCCGAAGCAGAAAGCCTCGATAACGGAAAACCTGTTTGGTTGGCACGGCAGGTAGATATTCCGCGTGCCTCGGCCAACTTTCATTTTTATGCAACGGCAGCACTGCATCTCAACAGCGAAGCACATGCCATGGAAAACACGGCCATCAACTATACCTTGCGTCAACCTATAGGAGTGGCAGGATGTATTTCACCATGGAATCTTCCTCTGTATCTTTTCACCTGGAAAATAGCACCTGCACTTGCTTCGGGAAATTGCGTGGTTGCAAAGCCCAGCGAAATAACTCCCATGACAGCTTATTTGCTCAGCGAATTATGTGATCAGGCGGGCTTGCCTGCAGGGGTGCTGAATATTGTTCATGGTACGGGCCCCGCAGTGGGAGCCGCCATAGCATCGCATCCGCGTATTCCGGTAGTAAGTTTTACGGGAGGCACCAAAACCGGTGCTGAAATTTCGAGAGTGGCAGCACCTATGTTTAAAAAACTTTCATTGGAGTTGGGTGGAAAAAATCCCAACATCATTTTTGCCGACAGCGATTTTGAACATGCACTTTCCACCACCATCAAATCTTCTTTCAGTAATCAGGGCGAAATATGTTTATGTGGCTCACGTATATTTATTGAACGTTCTATTTATGAAAAATTTAAAGAGGCTTTCGTAGCAAAAACCAAACAGCTAAAAACGGGCGACCCTAAAGACAAAGAAAATTTTCTGGGAGCAATCGTTTCTAAGCAACATTATGATAAAATCCTTTCATACATTGACCTTGCAAAACAAGAAGGAGGCAATATACTCTGCGGAGGAAATGCCATTCACCCGCAAGGGCGGTGTGCCAATGGATTATTTATAGCCCCTACCATCATTGAAAATCTTCCTTACACCTGCCGCACCAATCAGGAAGAAATTTTTGGGCCCGTGGTTACGCTCACTCCTTTCGATACGGAAGAAGAAGTACTGACTATGGCCAACAGCACTTCCTATGGCCTTGCTGCTACGGTGTGGACTACCAACCTGGGTCGTGCACACAGGGTAGCTGCAGCGCTACACAGTGGTATTGTGTGGATTAACTGCTGGCTGCTTCGCGATTTGCGAACACCTTTTGGTGGTGTGAAACACAGCGGAGTAGGGCGTGAAGGAGGTTTTGAAGCGTTAAAATTCTTTACCGAAGAAAAAAATATCTGCATTAAACTGTAAGGTATTACCTTTGCCGCCTATGTTGATTACCGTATTAAAGTCGAAAATTCATCGTGCCCGTGTAACACAGGCCGAATTGCACTATGTAGGAAGCATTACGCTTGACGAAAACCTGATGGACGCTGCCGACCTGATGGAGAATGAGCAAGTGCAGGTACTGAATATTAATAATGGCGAACGCTTTGTCACCTATGTCATCAAAGGTGAGCGCAACAGCGGAGTGGTTTGCCTCAATGGCCCTGCAGCACGCAGAGTGCAACTTGGCGACATTGTCATTGTAGCATCCTATGCGATGATGGAAAAAAATGAAGCACGCAATTACAAACCTGTACTCGTCTATCCTGACGATAACAATCAGCCTGTAAAATAACGGCTTCACACTGCATGAAAAGCAAAATTATTTCTGCCATAAAATACCTGCTGTTTCTGGCATTAGGTGCAGGCATGTTGTGGCTTACTTTCCGCAATCAGGATTTTTCGCAGCTGGGAGAAAAAATAAAAACGCTAAAAATAAACTGGCTTATTGCAGCCGTTATTGCAGCAGTAATTTCACACCTCAGCCGCGCAGCGCGGTGGGTTATGCTCATTGAACCTCTCGGCTACAAACCCAAACTCAGCAACACTTTCTGGGCATTGTGTGCAGGGTATCTTGCAAACCTTGCCATACCGCGCATAGGCGAAATTACACGCTGTGGCGTGCTTACCAAAGCCGAAAAAGTTCCTTTCAATGAGTTGATAGGTACCGTGATTGTGGAGCGCATTATGGATGTGATTATGCTTTTTATTCTGTTGGTAGCTGTTGCTGCTTTGCAGTATCATCTTATTGGTGATTTTCTGCATCAGAATATTATTCAGCCGCTGGCAGGAAAATTTCAAAACCCTGTGGTGCTGTTTGTACTTGCAGGTGCATTGGTGTTGTTTGTGATTGCCGCTTATTTTCTTTTTTTCAAAAAAAGAGAAAAAACCAACCCACTGCTCGAAAAAATTACCTTACTGGTCAAAGGTGTAATGGACGGAATAAAATCTGTTTCTAAACTGAAAAACATTCCTCTGTTTCTTTTTCACACGGTATTTATCTGGGCTATGTATTTTATGGCTACGTGGCTTTGTTTTTTCACGCTCGATGCAACGTCTCATCTCACTGCCGTAGCAGGTTTGTTTATTCTGGTTGCGGGCGGACTTGGAATGTCGGCACCTGTGCAGGGTGGTATTGGAGCTTTTCATTATATCGTATCACGAGGCTTAATGCTCTACGGCATTTCCGAAACCGATGGAATTATTTATGCAACCATATCACATGGCTATCAAACGCTGCTGATAATTGTTTTGGGTACTATAGGCTTTTTTGTATTGATGTCAACAAACCGAAAAAGTAAAACAGATGGACTATCAACAAATCATTGAGCGAAAAATTCAGGACGACCATACGCTGAGAAATCAACTCAACATCTGGCGACTGCAGAGTAAAAAAATTGTTTTCACCAACGGATGTTTTGATATACTTCACAAAGGTCATGCAGCATATCTGGCAGCAGCCAAAAATCTGGGCGATGTATTGATTGTAGGTTTAAACTCCGACAAGTCCGTATCGTGTAACAAAGGGCCGGGACGACCGGTGAACAACGAACAGTCCAGAGCTTTTATTCTGGCTTCGTTGCATGTTGTTGATGCAGTGGTACTTTTTTCTGACGACACTCCTTACCATCTTATACAAACCGTTCAGCCCGATGTGTTGGTTAAAGGATCTGATTATAAAGCAGAAGATATTGTAGGATACGATATTGTTACTGCTCGTGGTGGTGAGGTTGTAACCATCAGCCTTACTGAAGGATTTTCGACCACATCGCTCATAAATAAACTCAGAAACTGATAATTTTTCGGCACTTTCATGCGTTTTTGAATGGATGTTTGTACATTTACCATTCAATTCACGAAACAATGTATAAGGTATTTAAAAGCTATTTGTTGCTTGCGGGCATATTTTTATGTTTTGCATCTTGCGAAAGCAACCACTTTCTGAAATCAGAAAAGAAACTGAAAAGTGATATCATAGGTACATGGAACAGAGTGCTTTTTGGAAATGAACTGGAAGAATCGTGGACCTTTGTAGATGGTAATCTGAAAATCTCTCAGCCATCGCGCCATGGCGACACTCTCGATGTAGGTGAATACACTATTGATGCAACACTTTCCACACCGTATCTGAAAATTCAGAATACCGTTTATACCAATCAAAATCCCGGTGGCGATACATATAACTATAAATGGTCTATTATCCGATTAGACAATAAAGTTTTGGAAATAGCTACCGAGAGTGAACTGGGCGGACTGGCACAGATAGAATTTGTCAAACAATAATTTTTTTCAAGGAGAGAAAGTCCGTTAATGGCTAAAGTCAAATCCGTATTCGTATGTCAGAGTTGCGGAGCACAATCACCTAAGTGGATTGGGCGCTGTGCTTCCTGTGGCGAATGGAACACGTATGTAGAAGAAATTACCTCGGGCAACTCTTCCAAAGCAACCGTAAAACGATCGTCTAAGCCTGAGAAAATTACAGAAGTAGAAATTTTT